>JAAFJI010000265.1 GCA_013298045.1 Betaproteobacteria bacterium | reverse complement strand
CGGTGGTTTGGAATAGTGCCAGCAAATCTTTCGCATTCTGCTTGCAGAATTCGTCCAGATAGTAGAAGAGGGTCGTGTCGTCGTAGGTGCCGTTCCACACACCGTGGCGTGCGATGAACTCCTCGGACGAGAGTTTGCCGACGCCCGCCCAGGCAGGCATATCCTGGCAGCGACCGGCAAGAAATTTCTGCACTTTTTGTGCGATCGATACTGGCCAGATTAAGTGCCGTGCGGAGAGGGTCATCACATCGTTGATATCGCGGCGCAAATTGAACTTTGCCCCGAGCGCGAGAACCAGGCGCAGCGCAAAGAGGGTCGACAAGCGATCAATCGGTGTCGCCAGCGCGGCTTGCGGACCGGCGATGGTGATGTCTGCGTCGTAGGCGTGCACGGTAGTCATGGATTCCCCTGATTCGTCGGGTAAGTCGCGACGAGTGCGCCTGTAACGTGGCGTTCATCGTTTGCGACGACAGCACAGTCTACAATCCGCCGCAAACTTTTCTCTGGGGTAGGTCATGGGTTCTCTACGCTCGCGTTTGATCGCGTTCTCGGCGCTGGTCGCGGTCGCTGTAATAGGAGCGTTGAGCCCGACGGCACACGCGCAAAACTACCCCGACAAACCGATCAAGCTGATCGTGCCGTTCGCGGCCGGCGCGGGCACCGATGCGGTAGCGCGATTCGTCGCGCAACGACTAGAGGTCGCGCTCAAGCAGCCGGTGGTGGTTGAAAACAAAGTGGGCGCGAGCGGCGCGATCGGCACCCAGGAGGTCGCGCGCGCTGCCCCCGATGGTTATACCTTGCTGTTCGTCGCCTCGCCCTTCACCACCGTCGCCGCCGCGACGCCGCAGATCGCAAACTACGATCCTGTGAAGCAGTTCGCGCCGGTCGCGTTGATCGCGGTGGGACCCTTGGTGTGGATCACCCATGCGCAGGCACCGTTCGCGTCGATGAAGGAGATGGTCGGCTACGCCAAAGCCAATCCAGGCAAAGTCTCTTACGGCAGCGCCGGTGCTGGCGGCGTCAATCATCTCGCGCTTGAGCTTTTCATGTTGAAGACTGGGACCGAGCTGTTGCATGTCCCGTACAAGGGCATCGCACCGGCGACCACCGATTTGTTAGGTGGCTCAATCCACACACTCACCGGCACCATTCCTGCGGTACTGCCGCATTTGAAGTCCGGCAAGGCGCGCGCCCTTGCGCTCACCGGCGACAAGCGATCGCCGCTCATGCCGGAGGTGCCGACCACGAGAGAGGCTGGCGTCAACGGTGCCGAAGTATGGAATTACTGGGGGATCGTCGCGCCGACCGGCACACCGCCTGCCGTGGTTGCGCTGCTGAACGCTGAGGTGCAAAAGCTCCTCGCGCGCAAGGACGTGCAAGAGCGAATGGCGAGCGATGGCGTTGAGCTCGCGCCGGGCGATTCCGAGCGTCTTGCGCAGTTCATCGCCAACGACTTCAACGGCTGGAAAAAACTGGTGACCGACGCGAAACTCAAGATCGACTAATTGGCGATCCGGTCGCGTCAGGCGATTGCGCGTCGGAACGAGCGCCGCGACGCATACGCTCAAATCCGAGATATAGCTCTACGCTTTTTGGCCCCAATCAATATTGAGCTGACGTCGCTTTTAATATTCGTTGACTAATAACGAATTAACCCATTTATTGTTGTTTAAAGCGGCAAAATGCATAAAGGGCTTACTCTAAATTTCCTGCTTTAGCCTGGAAACACGCCGGTAGACAAATATCGATCGCCGCGATCGCAGACAATGAAAACGATGGTCGCGTCGCGCAGCGTCGCTGCCAGACGAAGCGCAATGCAGCACGCACCGGCTGCGCTCACGCCACAAAAAATGCCTTCTTGCACCGCGAGCGCGCGGGTCATCGCCTCCGCGTCGCCCTGCGAAATCTCCTCGACGCGATCAATGCGCGCTTTGCGGGAAATCTCCGGTTTGTACGCCTCGGGCCATTTTCGAATGCCCGCAATACTGGAGCCGTCGGTAGGTTGTGCGCCGATGATGACAATCGCCTCGTTCTGTTCTTTCAGGAAGTTGGAAATACCGGTGATGGTTCCGGTCGTACCCATGGCCGAGACGAAATGCGTGATCCGTTCATTCGTCTGCCGCCAAATTTCGGGACCGGTACCGCGATAGTGCGCGAGTGGGTTGTCTGGATTTGCAAATTGATCCAGCACGCGTCCTTGCCCCTCAGCCTGCATCTTCACCGCGAGATCGCGTGCGCCTTCCATGCCCTCGGCTTTGCTGACCAAAATCAACTCAGCGCCGAACGCCTTCATCGATTGCCGCCGCTCAAGCGATTGGTTCTCAGGCATGATGAGTTTCATCTTGTAGCCACGCATCGCGGCTACCATTGCCAGAGCGATGCCCGTGTTGCCACTCGTCGCTTCGATCAAAGTATCGCCCGGTTTAATCTCACCACGTTTCTCGGCTTCCACAATCATCGAATAGGCGGGGCGATCTTTAACACTGCCTGCGGGATTGTTGCCTTCGAGTTTGCCCAGAATCATGTTCGATTCGTGAATACCGTGCAGCGCGGGTAGACGTTGCAAGCGAACGAGCGGTGTGTTGCCGATGGTGGATTCGATGGTGGGGTACATGAAACAGGACGTCGCGCTTCGCGCTAGGACGACGCTAAGTCGCTTCGCGAAGGACGTCGCGCTACGCGCTATGACGACGCTTCGCTATGACGACGCCACTGCGTGGCTAGGACGCGAAGCTTCTCTAGCAGAGTCGCGAAGAAAACGTCTGGAATAAATCGAACCAGAATGATACGCCGTCGAAGAAAATCGTCCGACCAGTCATTCTTGAGATGACGATAGATCGTTCCGTCGTAGGCTGCAGGCCGTCGTCCTAGCGTGCGAAGTGAGCGATGTCATAGCGAAGCGACGTCCTTTTCGCGCACAAAAAATAAACCCGCCGAAGCGGGTTCATTTCTAAGCGCGAAAAATTACTTCTTCGGCTCGTCTTTCTTTGCTGCGTCTTTTGGCGCATCTTTTGCAGGTGCGTCTTTCGCAGGCGCTTCTTTCTTAGCTGCGGCTTCTTTCTTTGCCTTCGCGTCAGCCTCTTTCTTGGCTTTAGCTTCTTCGGCTTTCTTTTTCTTCTCTTCGGCTTTCTTTGCCTTCTCTTCAGCGGCCTGCTTCTTTTCGGCTTCTTTCTTCGCCTTAGCTTCCGCAGCTTTCTCTTCTTTGGTCATTTCCTTCTTAGCAGGAGCGGCCTCTTTCTTAGGCTCTTCCTTCTTCATCGCGGCAGCTTCCTTTTTAGGCTCTTCCTTCTTAGGGGCTTCCTTTGCTGCGGTTGCGGCTGCGGCGGCTGGGGCGGCAGCTTTGCCAGCGTCGGCTTTCGGCGCTTCCTTCTTAGTTGCGTCAGCGGCTTTCGGTGCTTCTTTCTTCACTTCCCAGTCGATTTTTGTTGGACCGGAGAGCGAGATTTTGCTCTTCATGCCGTCGAAATTTTTCTCACCGACACCTTCGACCTTTTTGAGATCGTCAAGCGCTTTGAAATTGCCGTTTTTGGTGCGGTAATCGATGATGGCTTGCGCGCGTGCCGGGCCAATGTCCGGTAGCGCTTCGAGCTCGCTCTTGGTGGCGGTGTTGATGTTGACGGCGGCCGAGACGATTCCGGCGGCCAAAAGTGCTGCGAACAGCGCTACGAGTTTTTTCATGGTGAAACAGGTCCTCTGCGAATGATCCGGTCGACGATTGTTGATCTGATCCGGGTGACGAAAAGCTGGATGATGAACAGTACGGCAAAACACTACCAGCCACAGTGCGCCGCTTAAACGCCGAGATTTTACTGGGGGTTGACAGCCGGCTGCGGATCAGAGCGCGGCGCGAAAGGCGTTTTGGGCACGTTTTGTTCGCTTTTTGTTGAGCGCTGGCACGGCGAAGCGATCGGTCCGTCGCGCTAGCGATCGCGTCCAACAGACCCGACCGGAGCGCTCAAAAGGTAATCAGCTTCGCATTTGCGGACGTGGCCTGGAGGTCGAACCGAAGGGTTTGCCGACCCGCTGGCGACTCGATCGGAATCCAGATTGTGAGCGTGCTTCCGCGCCCGTTATCGGTGAATACCGCCGCACCGAACTGGCGCTGGGCGTTAAACAGGGTACCTGCTGGGAACAGCGTGGTGGAGTCGGGTTCAAAGCTCAAAAACGCTTTCCCGTTTCCGGGCATTGAAATTGGCGGCATCGCGACCGGAGTCTGGGGACGTGCGTTTTTCTCGTCGCTGGCGGCGACCCAATTCGAATCGACGCGGACACGAAACGCCTTCGCACGCAGCGCGACCGGCGTCGGGTTGAAATTCGACGCGACCAGCGCCTGATCGACGCGGATGGTGATCGGCGAGGCGAGCAGGTTCTCGACCGAAAACTCGGCAGCGCTGTTCAAGAAAGAAACTTCCCACCGCGATGTTTGTGTCGAGCCGACCAGACTTGAAGCTGGCACACCCGCGCGGGAAGTCGCATTCACAGTCGCGCCTGCCACGGGTTCAAACGCTTGACCCATTCCGCTGGCATTGGCGATGGCGAGTTTCCCAGTGAATTCGTAGCTCACGAGGATCGTGCCCGCGCAACCCGCGAGCACGAATACAGCGAAGCCCGCCGCTGCCAGGTTTTTCAGTGATCGAAAATATTTATCTAGGACGTGCACTTAGCCTGGAACACAAAAAGCGATGCCATCGTCGCGTACGATGAGGTCGCCGAACGGGCTTGAACCAATCGCAGCTCGATTTCGCATCGAAAGTAAAGTAGAGTACCGCACCGACCTCGCCGACGCATCGGTACCGACTTGCAACACATAGCGCGTTACGCC
>JAAFJI010000262.1 GCA_013298045.1 Betaproteobacteria bacterium | reverse complement strand
GAAGCACGCGGATAAGTCGCGTGCAGCCATCCGTGATCGTTTAACCGAGATTTCGGTGGTGTTCAACAAGCAAAAGCACATGTTGGGCGACGAGTATTCGATGCTCGACGTTGCGCTCGCGCCGCTTCTGTGGCGTTTGACACACTATGAAATCGAATTGCCGAAGGCGGCAGCGCCGGTGCTTAAGTATGCGGAGCGTTTGTTCTCGCGCCAGGGCTTCATTGATGCGCTGACGCCCGCTGAACGAGGCATGAGAAGATAGCTTCTCGGGAGCTCGCAGTATGAGCGAACAGTCGGCCAAACCCTACTTGGTTCGCGCACTGTACGAGTGGTGCGTGGAGCAGGGCTATACCCCGTTTCTTGCAGTGCGCGTGGATGCGAGAACCAAGGTTCCTCAAGACTATGTGAAAAATGGCGAGATCATCTTGAATGTCTCGCCGCTCGCAACGCATAAGCTCACTATGGACAACGAGTGGACGCTATTCAATGCGCGCTTCAACGGTGTCACGCAAGAGATCGCGGTTCCGTTCGCTGCCGTTGTCGGAATCTTTGCAAAGGAAACCGGCTACGGAATGGGCTTTCAGCCCGACGTGGAAGCCGCGCATTCTGAAACAGACTCCGCCGACAATCCGTCGCTCGCAGGCGCACCCGCACTGGCCGCGATTGCCGGGACGGTTGCCGCATCGGAAACGAACGCGTCGACCGCAGCGCCTGCGACCGCTCAAGCGAAACCGAAGCCGACGTTGACGGTCGTCAAATAGTTCGTTTCGTACGAGCGCTTCCGGCGGAGGTCATTTTTTCTTGATCACGGCCGGTGCAGCTCCTACAGAAGATTTGCTCTAGCGACTTCTAGTAAAATCACAGACTTCGCCGGTTTAGCTCAGTGGTAGAGCAACCGCCTTGTAAGCGGTAGGTCGTCAGTTCAATCCCGACAACCGGCACCAAATTTCTTCCTCGCTTCTCGTCTGCAATCGTAGACGTCGCACGATGTTTTCGTGCGCTGGCGAGACTTTACAGGCCGACGCACGGCCTTCAGATGTGCGTAGTTGTTTGCATGAATCAAAACGATTTCGCAAGCCCACATCGATTCTCTAACGGCGCTAACCCCGCCTCAAAAAAAACGAATGAACAACAACGGCAATCGTGGCAATGCGCCACGCCATCCGCGCTCGCCCCTGGCGAAGCCAGTACAAACGGGGCAGAAGCCTCCACAAACCAAACAAGGTGCAAGTCAATCGCGCCGACCACCAGCCGGCAATAGCGCTGCGCTCTTCGTAAACCCCCCACGGCAGGCGCGCAACTGGTTGGACGACACAAAACCTAGCGCCGCGCTGCCGCGCGCGTCTGAGCAGGGTTCGAATACCTCGAAGCAGCAGCTTAATCCATTATCGCCCAATGAAATAAGTGAGAAATCGAATTCAAGCTATAACAAGCTAAGCAATTCGAGCTCAGCAATTGCCAACATTCACAGGGCGATGGGAGTAAAAGCTGATACTGCTCCGATGAAACCTGTGCAAAACGGCCAAAACGCCACAGCCAATGAAACGACGCGCGCTCCGGCAACGATAGACGAAGGCTTCGCCGCCCTCGGTCTGCGTGACGAACTCGTACGCGCCGTTCTTGCGCACGGCTACAGCACACCGACGCCCATTCAAAAGCAAGCGATTCCCGCGGTGCTCGACGGTGGCGATCTACTCGGCGGCGCGCAGACCGGCACCGGCAAAACTGCGGGCTTCGTGCTCCCGATGCTGCAACGTCTGATGCTCGCGCCCGCTGCAAAACGCGGCAACTCAACGCTTCCGCGCGCGCTCATCCTCGCCCCCACACGCGAGCTCGCCGCGCAAGTAGAAGAGAGCGTTCGCGTGTACGGCAAATTTCTGCCGCTCACGTCGACCTGCATCTTCGGCGGCGTGAACATCAACCCGCAAATCACTGCGATGAAGCGCGGCGTCGATGTCGTCGTCGCCACACCGGGCCGCTTGCTCGACTTGCATCAACAGCGTGCAATCGATCTCTCCGCGGTGCAAATTCTCGTACTCGATGAAGCCGATCGCATGCTCGACATGGGTTTCATTCACGACATCAAAAAAGTGCTCGCAGTGCTGCCGCCAAAGCGTCAGAACCTGCTGTTCAGCGCAACCTTCAGCGACGAGATCAAAGCGCTCACCGATCGCCTGCTCAACAACCCGCGCATGATCGAAGTCGCACGTCGCAACACGACGATCGAAGTCGTCGACCAATCTGTCGTGCTCGTCGACAAATCTGCAAAAGCAAAGCTCCTGATACATCTTGTCAAAGAACGGCAATGGTTTCAAGTGCTCGTGTTCACCCGCACCAAGCACGGCGCAAATCGCCTCGCCGAACAACTCACGAAGGCGGGCATTCCCGCGCTCGCCATTCACGGCAACAAAAGCCAAGGCGCACGCACCAAAGCGCTCGCCGAATTCAAGTCTGGCACCTTGCAAGTCCTGGTCGCCACCGACATCGCGGCGCGCGGCATCGACATCGATCAACTGCCGCACGTCGTGAACTACGAACTACCGAACGTGCCCGAGGACTACGTGCACCGCATCGGACGCACCGGGCGCGCAGGCGCCACGGGCGAGGCGATGTCGCTGGTGATGGCGGAAGAATTGCCGCTGTTGAAAGACATCGAGAAATTCACCAAACAAACAATCGCCCGAGTGAAGATTGAAGGCTTCGACCCAAGCAAGATTCCCGATCCGGTTGCGCCAAGTTCTGAAGCACGCGATGCGGAATGGCAAGCGCGCGGTGGACGCCCTGCGCCCCGTGGCAGATCCGGTGGCGGTCGCACAAACAGTGGCGGTAGCACTGGCGCGCGTCCCGCACAGCCGCGAACCGGGACAAATCAAACGCGCGGCACCGGGCGCGGCAGGTAGCGGCTGCCCGTCGGGCTAGCTGGGAGCGACCGGCTGGCCGCTGCGCAGGATCGGCACCGCGAGATTCCACAACGCACCGTTGTCATCACGCACCGGCTCTGGAGAGAATGACGCGAGATAGGCTCGTCGCGGCGCACTTGAAACGTTCGAGCCGCTGCAGTGGAACAAATCACTGGCGAGCGCGACAATGCTGCCCCGGTCTACCACTATCGCGTCACCCTCGTCAGCGCCGAAATAGCCTACTAGGTCATTGCTCTTACGATCCTTAGTGTGACGCACGACATCGCGGGTGGGTGCGCGGCTGTACGGGAGTACGCGCAGCGTGCCGTTCTGCACGGTCATGTCGTCAAGTGCGCACCAGAGCGTCACATACGGTTTGTGGGCTCGCCCCAATAAATAGCCGCCATCCTGATGCCACGCAAATGGCGTGCCCTCGTATGGCGCTTTTACGACGAATAAATCAAGAAATAAAAACACGTCGGGTCCGAGCAAACGCTGCACAATCTCACCGACGATCGATCCAAACAGCAGGCTCGTCAGAGCGCTGCTCTCTTGGAATCGATCCGGCAAAAAGTAGCGACGATCTCGCTGCGATAAACCGAGCGTGTTCGTGCCGACACGATCCATCGCATCGAGCTGCAACACCAAGTTGCGATCGCACTCCGCTTGGAGCGCGGTCAACATCGCGCTTGGCAGCGCGCGCTCAAACACTACGAAACCGTGTTCCTGAAAGTGTTGCGCTTGCGCGGCGTATGGAAGCGTGTCGCTAGGTGCGGCGGGAGCGTTAGCACGCGATTGAAACGATTCGGCACCGTCCATGGCTCACAATGTTACGTCGAACCCCATGAGCGGATCTGTCTAAGCTCGGGGCAACCCGCATCGGCGAACGGATCTCCGCTGTAAAGGCGGCGCTCCAAGTACGCGAGGACGGAAAGCGCGCCGATGGCTTTGCCGCGAACAGCGCGATTACCGAGCTTTGGCGAATTCCTTCAGCAAAGACGCATCGAACTCGACCGCGATCTTCGGGCCGCCTTGCCCCGACGCGTCGTGCGTCCACTTTCCTGTCATACGCTGTGGCGTACTTGCGCTTAACGTGATGCTGGCGGGGTCGGCGACGCCAGATGCTTGCACGCGTTGCCCGTTCGCCACAAACCAGTACAACAAGCGGGGCCCGGCGTCGAATTCCACGGTCATGCCGCTCTCCAGTTTTTCTGTAGCGCACGACATCGTGCTGCATGATTTGATGTGTGCGCCGTGATCCACATCAGACAGAATCAGCAGGCGGATTGCTTTGTCACCAAACGCGTTGGGGCCTTTGATCAGGTAGGCGTGCTTCACGTTTACGGTCGCGGGGATCTTGCCAGTGGCGACCAGAGTTCCTTTGGCCGGATCAGCCATTGCAGTGCCCGAGATGGCCAGCGCTGCGGTTACCAGCAGTGATAGCCAAGGCAACCGCCGAAGCCCCTGAAGCGCAAACGACGGCGCGCGCCCACGATACAAGTTGCTCGATTCGTAGTTTGCTGCGCTCGTGATGGATTGCGGAAGTTTCAAAGCGGTCTCCTTGAGTTGAAACAGTGGATAACTTCAAAGACGTAACGTACACCGCTTTTGGGTCAACCAAAAGACTTTGCCCCGCCAGATTGCGTCATTTCGTTGCAGAAAACGCGCCAAGTCGCGCGAGCATCAACGAAGAGA
Source organism: Betaproteobacteria bacterium (assembly GCA_013298045.1). GTDB lineage: Bacteria > Pseudomonadota > Gammaproteobacteria > Burkholderiales > Casimicrobiaceae > Casimicrobium. Next base: position 332 of record JAAFJI010000262.1, on the reverse strand, counting down.
AGCTTTTCACACCGAATCGGATGCTTTCTTCATCGGCTCGGAAATTCGGCGCGTGGTTCATCGCGATATAGCCTTTCTCGAAATTCGAACCACCGAGCACGAAGTAGACGCCTGGAATCTGCTGTTGGAAGTACGCGAAGTCATCGTTGAAAAATGGAATCTGCCCGTAAATCGGTTTGATCGCATCCGCGCCGACCGCTTGCTGCAATGTGCGCGTGGCTTCTTGCGTGAGCTTCTCGTTGTTCATCACAGTCGGATTCGCTTGCACGTAGCTCACGGAACGGAGTTTCGCTTTGTGACCGCTCGCCTCAATCGCGCGTTCGATGCGCGGA
>JAAFJI010000261.1 GCA_013298045.1 Betaproteobacteria bacterium | reverse complement strand
TGAATCCCGTAACCAGTGATGCAGAATTCTTTTCCGTAGCGCTCACGCGTTGATTTGGCTTGCGCAAAGTGATCGACGTGACCCGGCAAATTGACGATCGCCTGCACGCCAGCCGTTCGCGCGCGCGCGACGACTTCATCACGATCCACGTCGAATTCTGGCGCGTCGAGATGACAGTGCGAGTCGATCCACATCGTCTGATTGTAGGAGCGGCTCTAGCCCCGATCATTTGTCTGTGGGAGCGCGCTTGCGCGCGAAATGCGGCTGCGAGCTAGTTCTCTTGTTGTGAGCCTATTACTCGGCAGGCTTTCGCGCGCAAGCGCGCTCCCACAGTTTGATCATCGCGATGATCGCGATTTGCACTCAGTCTTGCGCGATCGGGTGATCGTGACTAGACCCACGCCTACGCGCTCACGATTGCGTCAAACTTCAATCCAAACCGCGATAGATATTTGCGCAACCGATCCGCATCGTTTACCTCGCTGCGCTCTTCGCGCGAGACGTTGTAGAGCTTGCGACCCGCATCGGACAGTGTTCGACTTTGTTTGCACACGCGAATCACCGCTTCGAGTTGCAGGCGATCGAACAGATCGAGTTTGGCGAGCGTGGCTTCATCGATGATGCGTTCGAGTTCAACGCTGCAAGCGTCGTTAGTCGCGGCGTCTCTCGCCCACAGCCACTTGAGTCGCTCGATTTCTGCATCGACCACCGCCTCGTTGATGCGCCCGCCTTCGGCGAGCGTAGCCATTCGAGTGACGCTCGCGGAGAGATCGCGAAAATTGCCTTTCCATGCCCCATTAGCGCTGGCTGCAAAGCTGATGTAGCGCTTTTTCGCTTCTATGTTGAATCGCGCTTGTCGTCCTATATCTTTGGGCGTTAGCGAAAGAAGGTGTTCGACGTTCGGCTCAATGTCCTCGGTGCGTTCCGCGAGCCCCGGCAAGGTGTAGCTCCAGAGGTTGATTCGCGAAAACAAATCCTCGCGAAATTCGCCGCGTGCAACGGCTTCGCGCAAATCGAGATTGGTTCCGGCGATCAATTGAAAATCGCTCGCGACTTCGCGGTCTGCGCCGACTGGATAGAAACGCTTGTCTTCAATCGCCTTCAAAAGCATCGCTTGCTCATCGAGCCCGAGTGTGCCGATTTCGTCCAAGAATAGAACGCCTTTGTCGGCGCTGCGCAGCAAGCCCGCACGATCCGCCATCGCCCCCGTGAATGCGCCCCGTTTATGACCAAACAACGTGGACGCTGCGCCGTCGCCCATGAGCGTCGCGCAATTCACCTCAACGAAATCGCCGGTGACGTTGTGGCGCTCTTTCTTCAATTCGAAAATACGCTTCGCGAGAAAGCTCTTGCCCGCGCCGGTCGGACCGGTCAACAACAACGGCGCACTTGAACGAAGCGCCACGTGCTCAATCTCGTCAATCAAATCGTTGAACCGTTTGTTCTTGGTCGCGATGCCGCTTTTCAAGTAACGCTTCGCGTCGTCCTTCGCAATCGCAAAGCGCTTCGCAATCGCGTCGTAGCGCGAAAGATCGAGATCGATCAGCGCGTAGGTGCCCGGATCGCCTTCCCGCTGCGGGCGCGGTGGTGCGGTTTGCAGGAGCACGCCCGGCAGCACGCGCGCCTCCGCGAGCAGGAACAAACAAATTTGCGCGACGTGCGTACCAGTGGTGATGTGAATCCAGTAATCCGATTGCTCGGGATCGAGCTTTTGCGTTTGCGCCCAATCGAAGAGCGCGCTGTACATCTCGCCGAAATCCCACGGATCGCGCACAGGTAGCGCATGCAGATTCACTTGCGTGTCGGGGCTGATGAAGTTCAGGTCATCGACCACCTGCGCCGCAATTCGCTCATGCCCCGGCGAATGCAGGATGTGCATCGTATCGACCGACACATTCTCATGTTGAACGATCGAAATCGTCGGTCGCCACTTCTGCCAGCGCCCACGACCACCACCCGCATCGAGTTGCGAACCCAGAAAGCCGATGACGGTGAGGGGTTTGGTTTGTTCTTGGGTTTTCATCGCTTCGCAAATACGCGCTCACTGTCGCAAATTGCTGTCATCCCCGCGAAGGCGGGGACCCAGACCGAGAAGACGGCGCAACTTCTAGCACTGGTTTCAACGTTGAAGTCCCGGTCTGGCTTCCCGCCTTCGCGGGAATGACAGAGTTGGAGTATCGCAGTTCATAAATAAATAACTAGCCAAAAAGCTAGTTGGATGAGAATCTGGTCAGTGTTGGATTATCGCTAGACGCAAAATCATTTGAAATATCAATAACTTACGAAGAGTTCAATTTCCACAAAAGCCCTGGCACGCCGCTCGCAATAGAACAACCGTCAAACAAGAAACACGATGCGCTAACAGGTTGGATTTGAAGCATCCGCCGGTGCGCGAGGCTCCGAGATTCGGATCGTCGCTTGCGTATGCCGCCGCGTGTGGACGGTTTGTTACCAAGTAAATCTTTGGTAGCGGTCGCAAGACCGTCGGGTTCGATTCCCGAGTTTGCGCCATTTAGGTAGCTCATTGGTAGAGCAATCGACTCGTAATCGATCTGTAGCGGGTTCGAATCCCGCCCAAAACCGACCGAAAGGTCTCTATGAAACCGAACCGCAAGGTTCACCCGCCGAACGCGAGGAGGCGGCGCTGACGGAAGCGATGCAAGCTCGCAAGAGCACGTGTCGCAACGAAAGCAAAGACTCCTTGTCAGCTCGTGCGCTTTGCAATGCGCAAGGTGCGAGGGCGAACGGCGCGGCAATCGTGAAGCCTCATGTGTGCGCACTCACACACGGGGCAACGCGAGACCCGCGACCCGACGCTCAACCGCAGGCGCATTCCGCGAGCGAGCTGTAACGGCACTACTCACACCTCGAAAGAACGTGTGAACACGAGAAGAAGAAAGGTAGAAGAAAAATGTTTTCATTGAACAAAGTAAACATCCGCAAAACCGAACGCGCAATCCTATTTCGCAATGGCGATTTCGAGCGTGTGTTGACGCCTGGGAAATACAGCTTCCCTGCGTTCTTCGACAAGATTTCCGTGGAGCGTCACGAGATGGCGCAGCCGCTGTTTGTCGGTAACGGTTGCGACTACTTGCTCGCAACGCCTACTGATGCTGCGAACGAATACTTCGTGCGCGTTGAGTTAAACGATATGGAAGCTGGGCTTTTGTACGAGAACGATACGCTCGTGGAATTGCTCGCGCCTGCGACGCGTCGTTTGTATTGGAAGACCTCTTCGAACGTGCGCGTGGATAAAGTTGCTTTGACCGATGAGGGTGAGTTGTCTCGCGAATTGGTCGCGAAGATCACGCAATCGCAATTGAAGCGTCGTGCGGTCGTTGGATTGACGGCGGTCTTGCAAGTGCAAGTGCCTGAATTCAACGTGGGTTTGCTTGCGATCGATGGAAAGATTGCGCGCACGCTCTCGCCAGGCAACTACGCGTTCTGGCGATTCAACCGTAACGTGTCGGTGGAATACGTGGATTTGCGTGCGCAAGCGCTTGAAGTTTCGGGTCAAGAAATCTTGACGCGCGACAAAGTGGCGCTGCGATTGAACCTCGGCGCAACGTGGCGTTATGCCGACGTGATGAAAGCGTACGCAACGACTGCGAAACCGCTCGACAACTTGTATCGCGAGATGCAATTTGCCTTGCGCGCAGCGGTCGGAACGCAATCGCTCGACGAGTTGCTGGAAAACAAAGCAGCGCTCGACGAGAAGGTGGCGGCGCTCGTGCGTGAGCGCGTGGCGAACGTTGGTATCGCGCTCGAAGCGGTGGGTGTGAAAGACATCATCCTGCCGGGCGAGATGAAGACGATCCTCGCGCAAGTGGTGGAAGCGGAAAAGCTCGCGCAAGCGAACTTGATCCGTCGTCGCGAAGAAACCGCTGCATCGCGATCGCTGTTGAACACGGCGAAAGTGATGGAAGACAACCCAGTGGCCCTGCGCTTGAAAGAGCTTGAGACGCTGGAGCGTGTTGCGGAACGCATCGACAAAATCTCCGTGTTCGGAGGTTTGGATGGTGTGTTGAATGCACTTGCAAAAGTGAAGTAACGTAGCCCGGATGCTTGCATCCGGGTTCCCGTACATACCTGCGAAGCACTGATCCCCGTCGAGCGATGGCTCGTATCAATTTGACCCGGATGCGAGCATCCGGGCTACGGAATCGGAACCAACATGAAGAACTACAACGAAATCCAAACCGAAAACAACGTCCCCATCAAGATGTGGACGAAGGGCGTGCCTGTTGAGGACGACGCTCAAAAACAATTGATCAATGCGTCGAAATTACCGATTGTGTTTAAGCACATTGCGGCGATGCCGGATGTGCATTTGGGAATTGGTGCGACGGTGGGGTCGGTGATTCCGACTTTGCGAGCGATCATTCCTGCAGCGGTTGGGGTTGATATCGGTTGCGGGATGATTGCTTGCAAGACGACGTTGACGGCGAACGATTTGCCGGACAACCTCGCGCCCTTGCGCGATGCGATCGAGCGCACGGTGCCGCATGGGCGCGTGGCGATACGCGGTCGGCGTGATCCGGGCGCGTGGGACACGCCGCCTGTTGAGGCAGATGCAGCGTGGGCGACGCTCGTGGACGGTTTCGATGAAATCACTGAGATCGAACCGCGTTTGAAGAACACGAACAATCGCAAGCATTTGGGAACGCTCGGCACCGGGAATCACTTTATCGAAGTGTGCCTTGATACCGAAGGCGCGGTTTGGTTCATGCTGCATTCGGGTTCGCGCGGCGTAGGCAACGCGATCGGAACGCTCTACATCGAGCGCGCTCGCGAAGAGGCGATCAAAAACAACGCGAACTTGCCCGATAAAGATTTGGCGTACTTCGAAGAAGGTTCCAAGTATTTCGGCGACTATGTGCGCGGTGTGGAATGGGCGCAGCGCTTCGCGAAAGTCAATCGCGAAGTGATGATGCAGCGCGTGATCGCGGCGGCGA
>JAAFJI010000260.1 GCA_013298045.1 Betaproteobacteria bacterium | reverse complement strand
TTCGCCTATGGCAATAAAGATTCGGTGATGAAGCGCTGGCTCGACAAAGGCGCAGGCGGTTGGCGCATGGATGTTGCACCCTGGGTGCCCGATGATTTCTGGCGCGAGTGGCGCGCTGCGATCAAGGCGCATCGCCCCGACGCAATCACCGTCTCTGAGGCGTGGTTCGATTGCTCGAAGTATCTGCTCGGCGATATGTTCGATTCGACGATGAATTACATCTTTCGCAACACCGTGCAGGATTACGCGATGGGTGGCGACGCGCGAAAGCTCTACAAAAACTTGGAGCTCATTCGCGAAGCCTATCCACCGCAGGCGCTTTACGCATCGATGAATTTGCTATCGAGCCACGATCAAGCGCGCGCGTTGCATCAATTCGGCTATCAAAGCGAAAATGCAACGCCCGAAACGATTGCGCTCGCAAAGCAGCGGCTCAAACTCGCAGTGTTCTTCCAAATGACGTACCCAGGATCGCCAACGATTTACTACGGCGATGAAGTCGGTGTCACCGGCGGCGACGATCCGTACAACCGCGCGACGTATCCGTGGGAAGATCTGGGCGGAAAGCCAGACAATGATTTGCTCGCGGAGTTCAAGCGTTTCACAAAACTGCGCAACGATCATGCCGTGCTGAGGCGCGGTTCAATCGAAGCGCCGATTTACATGGATGAAAACGTGATTGTGCTGCTGCGGCAGCTCGGTGATTCCTACGCGCTGATTGCAATGAACAACGCGACTTCTGCGAAACAAGTCTCGATCCGATTGCCCGCCGCTTTGAACAACATCGAGCTGCACGATGCGCTGGATTCGCAGTCGTACCGCCCTGTTGACAATGTGTTGCAGATTACGTTACCGGCAACGTTTGGACGCGTTCTAGTGCGCTAGCGCGAGATGAGCGGACGGTGGATAGACGACTGTGGACAGCCACGGCACGATATGGCGCAAGTATAACTTTCTCTATTAATGCCCAATTAATATTGGGCTGTGCAGTCATTTAATTTTGTATTAACACATACGCTTTTTCATCGATTGGCTCACTTTTACGAGGCAATGACAGATGTAGTTTATGCGCAGATACCTTCGTTGAAGGACGAGTCAACGCCCTTTACACACACAGTAATAGCGTCCGCGCGATTGCCTCCACTTTCCTTCAATCGAGACGCGGAATCCATTCCCAACGACGCGCGTGCCGCGCAGCGAATGATTGAACTTCGTTCAACCTGCAATCACATTGTCCAGCCTCTCATCGATTTGAGCCGTCTGGGAAGCATGGCAAGGCGCGTCTCGCATCAGTTTAGAACTGGATTTAATCGCACGGATATTTCGACACGTATGCGTCACCCGATGCAACCGACTCCGAACGCCCTATTCCTTTTCGCTTTTCTTCTCGGAGCGAATCGCTTCGAGCAAAAACGAAAAAGCCCCTGTTGACTGCAGCCAACAGGGGCAACTGAGGAGAGACTATCTTCTTCTTAGAACTTGTAGCTCGCGCCGAGCTGATACGTGCGACCGTACTTCGCGTACTCAAGCGGACGATCCTTCGTGCCAGCATAGGTGCGGTAAGCCTGATCCGTGATGTTGCTCACTTGGAACACGAATCCAAGCCCTTTCAAGCCACCGCTCGTGAAGCTGTAGCCAACCTGGGCGTCGAGTTGACTTTCGCCAACTACGTAGCGCAGTGTGCGTGCGCCGTTGAAGTTGCCGATTTCACCGATGAAGTCGGAACGAGTGCGGTGATTGATTCGCGCCTCGAAACCGGCCTTCTCGTAATAAGCGGTGATGTTGTAGTTCGACTTCGACAAACCTGGCAGACTGATCTCGCCGTCGCCCACGCTAGATGAGCTTTCCGGATCTTTGATCTTCACGTTGCTGTCGTTGAAGCTTGCGCTCAGGACGATACCGAAGCCGTCGAGTGCGGGGCTCACCATGCGGAGCGGCAACGACGCTGCGAGCTCGAGACCTTGCAATTTTCCGCCGTTCCCGTTGTACGGTGCAGAGAATTGACCGATGGTCGTACGCGGCAGCGGCGGCGTTGTGATGCCGCTTGTGAGCGCAGTGAAGTCGTACGTACGAGATTGCGTGTAGATATAGCTACGCAAGTCTTTGTAGTAGGCAGCGGCCGCAACATAAGCGCGCGTACCGAAGTATTTCTCCCACGACAGATCGAGCGCGTTGGCGCGCCATGGATCGAGGCGGGGATTGCCGCCACTGCCGCCAGGAACGCCTTCGTTGCTGATGCCGAATTCGAGCGAGGACCGCAGCTGATCAACACGTGGGCGAGCCATTTGACGGGCAGCCGCGAAGCGAACGGTATGCTCGTTCGGCAACTGGAACACCAGGTTCAATGCAGGCAGAACGTCGGTGTAGGTTTTGCCATCCGAGAATGGACGAACTTGTTGACCGGCTGGACGCGAATTGTCGAAGTAGCGTGAGTCGGACGACTGATCGGTATTGACGATCTGGAGACCGACGTTTCCACGAACACTTGCGCTGCCCCATTGGCTGTCGAGATTTGCCTTGACGTAGCCGGTGGTAACTTTCTCGTTGACCGTCCACGCTTTCGGGATCAAGTAATTGAGATTGTCCACCGGATTAAACGTCATGTAGCGTGCAACCGCGCCTGGCACGTTCCACGACGGAATCTTGCCAAGACCCGCAAAACTTAAATCGACCAGGCCATATTGAAACTCAGATCCGACTGGGGTTACGCCTTGAGCGCCGAGGTTGATGCCGCCTTCGGGTTGACGTTTGCTTTTCTCGCGATCGGCGTAATTGATGCCGACCTCGATATCACCGACGAATTTGTCGAGCATTCCAGGGGCGGGAATCGAGCCGCTCAGTTTGAAGCTAGTCAATTCGTCTTTCACGCTCGGGGTTTTGCCGTAACCGGAACCGTAGATCGTGTTCGCCAGGAACAGGCGCGACGGATCCGAATAGTTCTGGGTTGGTTTGATCTGCGAGAACCCGTCGCTACGGAACGTCAGATTCAGCGTCTCGTACGGCGTGCTCGGCGGCAGCTGCGTATTGTTTTCGAGATTGATCTCGGCGCGCGTTGCTCTCGAATACGAGATGTCTGCGTTGACCGATACGGTGCCCAGCTTGAACTTATTGTTCCAGCCGAATGCGTCGATTTTGTCATCGCGCGTGTTGTACATGCCGCGCACGAGCGGGTAAGTACCGGCAAGTTGACCACCGGTCAAGGTGCCATTGGTGTTGACGGTCGGCGTCCAGACGCAGGCCGGATCGCACGGGAACTTACCGTTATACTGGGTGTTGACTTCCCATTGATTCGCGGTGTCGGTTTGTTTGGCCTCCGAGTGGAAAGCATCGATCACGCTGGTCCACGCCTTCGACGGACGGAACTCAAGCGTTGCCATCACGCCGTCGCGGGTGACCTCGCCGGTACGACGCAGTGCCTTGATGCCATCGGTTGAGAACGTGCCTGCTGGCAATCCCGGACGCGCATCGGTCTTCCACGGCTCGTAGGTGCCGACCTGATTCTCTTGAATAGGAGACTTTTGGTGTGCGTAGCCGAGCGCGAAACCGACCGTGCGGTTTGCGAATTGACCGATGTAGCTTGCGCTGATGCGGTTGCCGTTTGCACTCGCGTTGGCGGCAGAGCCCAACGAGTTTTTCGTGCCGCGCGCGTTAACTGCAATCACCGGGCTCGCAAAGTTGAGCGGACGCACGGTTTGCATGTCGAGCGTGCCAGAGAGACCTTGCCCAATCAAACCGGCATCGGGCGTCTTGTAGACGAGCACCGACGCAAGCAGCTCCGAAGGATACTGGTCAAACTCAACGCTGCGGTTGTCACCGGTACTCACGAGCTCGCGACCGTTCAACAAGCTGGTCGCAAAATCCGGCGAGAGGCCGCGCACGCTAATGACCTGCGCACGACCAGCCACGCGTTGTGCGGCCACACCTGGCAGCCTTGCGATCGACTCGGCGATTGAGTTGTCCGGCAACTTACCAATGTCTTCCGCCGAAATCGATTCGACGATGTTGTCGGAATTTTTCTTCACCGAGATCGCGTCTTCGATACCCTTGCGGATACCGGTGACGGTCACGGTTTCAACTTTTTGCGCCTCAGCAGCTTGCTGGGCATAGGTGAGCGCTGGCGCGCTCATCACGACGAGCGCCCACGCCACGGCGTGCGCGCTGGACTTCAACTTGAATGTCGGTGCACGCTCTGCGCGCCCGAGTGTTCCGTTTTCCACGTAATCTCTCCTTTGTTTTGCCAAAAAAACGCTGCCCAACGATCAAGGCACTCAATCGTGCCAATCACCAGCGAAATGTAGGAAAACTAGATTGCATCGCGAACAGCTCGTGACCACCGCGCGCACCCACTCCTCCCGTACCCGTGTGATGCTAACGCAGTTCGGTGCAGCAACTTACAACCTGGTGCATTCGATAGGCATTGACTGTAGTATTGTTACAACACAAGCACAATTTCTGTGATTTTTGTGCCCGTTTCTTGTGCGGCGCAGCATAAATTGGGCTGACTTGATGCAGGACTTGATACGTAACCGATTGAATTTACTGAGTAATTTGGCTTCGCATCAGATCAATCCGCGCTTGCATCAAAACGTGACCGCGCCCACCGCCAAACTGACGAAGGGACGTATTCAAACTACTTAGCCCGCGCTATTGCGGTGCATCAAACGAAAAACAGCCACCCGCGAGTCGTCGCATCCATGCCCATTTCGCCGGCTTTCTGCTATTGTCTGATTTGAAGAAAACTACACGTGGTAACCGTGACTGTGCAGTCTGAACTTGCGCCCCCCTTGTCTCGCCGTCCTGTCAGCGTTGCGTCGCGTTTGATTGGCGACATCGGCGGCACCAACGCGCGTTTTGCGTGGCAAAGCGCGCCGTCCGATGCGCTGACACACGTGGCGACGCTCGCCTGCGCGAATTTCGACACGTTGAACGAAGCGATCGCTCACTATCTCGATGAAC
>JAAFJI010000026.1 GCA_013298045.1 Betaproteobacteria bacterium | reverse complement strand
CCGACTCTCGCCAGAAGCGCGCCTGCGTCGCCGCATCCGGCATGCGCGCGTGAATCGCAATGCAGTGGCTCGCGCCGCCCGCGCACAGAGCCGCCAGGTAGTCATCGGTGAGTAACTCCGGATCGCGGAGTTCAACTGCGTAGTGTGCACCGCCATCGAGCTTCGGCAGGGCCAGCAGAAACTCTGCGAGCCGATCCGCAAATCGCGCGGGCGAGCGCGTGAATCTTGAACCGAGCGGCGGGAACTGAAACACGAGCGGCCCGCAATGGACGCCGAGCCCCTCAAGCGCAGGAAGCACAAACTGCGCGATGGCGAGCGGCGCGTCGAGAAATGCCGAGTTCTCGCTCCAGGCACCAGCGTCGCTTCGAAGGCGCGGACCGGTGAAGAGCATCGGCGCTTTCACCAGAAAACGGAAGGCGGGGTTGATCGCCGCAACCTGCCTGGCGTACGCGCGAAAGTCAGACCCGGAAATCGGCGCGTAGAACGTGCGATCGATGCCCACCGTCCCCATTAAAGGATGGATGACGTACGCCGGGAGCCCGTGGCGCGCGAGCTGCTGCTCGCCGTACGAGTGCGCGTAGACGAGTCCGCTCCAACCAGGGAAGCTCCACGAAGAGCTGCCCAGTCTGATTTCAGAGGGCAGGCGTGCTGCGAGCTGACGAAGCGCTTCGATATGCTCTGTGCAAGGCTCTACTTTCGCGCTAGCCGTCGATTTGTTTTGTGCGCTCGCCGCAAGCCTGCTGCTCGCCTCACGCGGCTCGAACAAATCGAATTGATCGGCAGACATAGTTTTGGGGCTTGCACGCAGTTAGCCGGTAAGCGCATCCAAGAGCGGCTGACGATGATCGCTAAATTCTTCTTCGCCGACGCTTTTGAACGGCATCGCACGCAAGAACAGGTTCGGATCGTTTTCGTTGAGCAGTTTTGGATCGGAGAGCATGCGTCGCCACGCTTTGCCGCCGACTTCACCCGTGTAGAGCCCAAGCATGTGGCGAGCGATGTCGCGAACGCGGGTGGGATGGCGATGGGTTTGCGTGGTTGCGATTTGCTCGCGTGCGTACGCAACCATTTTTTCGACGACCGCTTCGCGCGTGATGAGTGGTGTTCCGTAGAGCGCAGTTTCCACTTTCGCCAAGACGTAGCTATCGTGATACGCGGCGCGACCGAGCATGATGCCGTGGAAATTGTTCGCCGCACCGCTCGATTGCTCGGCCGTCGCAATACCACCATTCAACACAAAGGTGAGCTGCGGAAAATCCTTCATCAGCTGCGCGACCACGTGATAACGCAGCGGCGGGACTTCACGATTTTCTTTCGGCGACAAACCCTTGAGCACTGCATTTCTCGCATGCACGACGAAGACATTGCATCCCGCCTGCGCGACTGTGCCTACGAAATCGCGAACGAAGTCGTAACTCTCGTTGTAATCCAAACCGATGCGATGTTTGACGGTGACTGGCACGCTCGGCGGTACGACATCCACCATCGCCTTCACACAATCGGCAACGAGCGCGGGCTCCGCCATCAAGCATGCACCGAACGAGCCGCGCTGCACGCGCTCGCTCGGGCAGCCGCAATTCAAATTGATCTCGTCATAGCCCCAATCGGCACCGAGCTTTGCAGCGACCGCGAGATGCGCCGGTTCGCTGCCGCCCAATTGCAGCGCGACCGGATGCTCAACCTCGCTGAACTGCAAGTGATTGCGAATCACTTCTTCGCTGCCGTAATTGAGCGGCCCGGTATTAATCATCTCGGTGTACACCCGTGCGTGCGGAGCGAGATGGCGAAACAGCACGCGGCAGTGGCGGTCGCTCCATTCCATCATGGGTGCGGTGGTGAGTCGCCAAGGCGAAATCGATACGGAATCTACAAATGACATGCCGCAATTCTCTCAGGTGCGCCGCGAGCGCCACGTGCGCGGCGATCGAGCACGCGCTCCAAAAGTGAGACCTACAATCGATCGACCATGAAAAACACTCTTGCGCACCGAGCCACCGATCTGCGAGCGCTTGCGCAGCTTGCCACCGACGGCACCGTTGGGGTGACCGACTTAGTGGAGGCGATGCATGCGGGCATCGTGAAACCAATGGGGCTTGCGCACCCAAAAAAACGCGACCGCACAACGCGGATCACCGGGTTTGTTTACAGCGCAGTGCGCGGCACCGCGCGCGTGGTTGGTAGCGCGCTTGACCTTGCGCTCTCGTTGCCGCGGACGCGCAGCAAGGCTTCGTCATTCGAGCGCGATGCGTTGATTTCTGCGCTGAACGGCGTGATTGGCGATCATCTGGCGAAGACGAACAACGCGCTCGCAATTGGGATGTCGTTTTGCGTGAATGGTGAACCACTGCAATTTGATCGCGAATCGCTCGCCACGCTCGCGGGCCAAAGCAAAAAAATCGTCATCCTGGTACACGGTCTTTGCATGAATGATCGACAGTGGCTGCGCGAAGGCCACGACCATGGCGCGTCGCTCGCAAAAGATCTCGGCTTCACGCCAATCTATCTTCGCTACAACTCGGGGCGAGCCGTATCGGTTAACGGACGCGAATTCGCGCAACAGCTTGAAGCGCTGATCGCCGCATGGCCCAACGACATCGACGAGATCGCAATCGTCGCGCACAGCATGGGCGGGCTCGTTACGCGAAGCGCTTTCGAGTCGGCAAAATCGACAAAGCTCCAGTGGCCGCGCCACGTGAAGCGGGTGCTGTTCCTCGGCACGCCGCACCTCGGCGCGCCACTCGAACGCGGTGGGCGCTGGATCGACGTCATTCTCGGCGCGGCGCCTTTTGCGAAGCCGCTCGCGCGCATCGGCAAAGTTCGCAGCGCAGGGATCGTCGATCTTCGGCACGGCAATGTGCGCGACGCGAAATCTGCGAGCCATCGCGACCAAACCGCGTTTGCCGCTCCACCGCGCGGCACGCGATTCTTCGTGATTGCAGCAACCACTGGAAAGACGCAGGGCGACTGGCGTGGGAAGTTGATTGGCGACGGCTTGGTGCCGGTTGAAAGCGCGCTTGCGGTGATCGAAGGTCAATCGGCATTCGCAAAATCCCGCCAGTGGGTCGCGGTTGAAACGGGGCATATGGCGCTGCTCAACCACCCGCTCGTGTACCGCAAGATCGCGAGTTGGCTTCGCGATTGACCCTGTCGATTGCGATCAACCTAGCGTCGTATGCAGATGATTTCGGCGATCACAACGACTTGCACGTTCGCGGTGCTCGCGCCTTGTGAATCGAAGAAAATCGAACAACATAAATGGCTATAAATGCCGCATTAATATTGCATTGCAGCGACTATTTAATCACTATTGTCTTAGCAATTTATCGTCTGAAAATAATTATTTAATGCGGCAATAGTAGGGAAAGTTTTCAGCGTGACAACGCGCGAACTACTTGCTGATCGCCTCGTGCCCTTACTTGCTCGCCGCCGCACGAATCGCGTCGAGCGTCGCGCCGGGCGTCAAGTCTTGCGGATCGACTTTGAGTTCGATCAACGCGGGCTTTCTCGCCGCTTGCGTGTGTGCGAGCGCGCTAGCAAACGCCGCATCAAATTCCGAGTTTGTCGTCACTACGAATCCCTTCGCGCCAAACGACTCAGCGTACTTCGCGAAGTCGGGATTCGCGAGCTGCGTGCCGTAGACGCGCGCCGGGAAATGTTTTTCCTGATGCATGCGAATGGTGCCGTACATACCGTTATTGAACACGATGAAAATCGGCGCAGCGTTGTATTGCATTGCGGTCGCCAACTCCTGCGACGTCATCATGAAATCGCCGTCGCCTGCGAAATTTATGACGCAGCGCTCGGGCTGCACGATTGACGCGGCGACCGCAGCAGGAACGCCGTAGCCCATCGCACCGCTCGTGGGAGCGAGCTGCGATTTGCCGCAATGCTCGACGCCTTGATACGGAAAGAAACGATGCGCCCAGGTTGCGAAGTTGCCCGCGCCGTTGGTGATGATCGTGTCTTTCGGCGCGACGCGCTTGATCGTTTGTACGACTTGCCAGAGGTTGAGTTTCGCGGGCGTTGCGCGGTTCTTGTAGAGGGGGGGTTCGGATTGCCAAGTAGTAAGGTCTTCCGCCCACGACGACTGGCTTGCTTTGCTGCGGTCCTCACACCAACCTTCTCCCGCGCTGCGGGAGAGGCAGCCGAGCGCGCTTGCGAATTCATTGACGCCCGACGCAATCATCATTTCAGCCTGATACACGCGTCCGAGTTCATTCACGTCGCTATGAACATGGATGAGTTTTTGTTTTGGCACGGGCACGTCGAACAGCGTGTAGCCGGAGGTGGTCATCTCGCCCAGACGCACGCCGATCGAGAGCACGACATCAGCCTCCTTGATTCGCGCCGCGAGTTTCGGATTGATGCCAATGCCCACGTCGCCCGCGTAGTTCGGACGGCTGTTGTCAAACGTGTCCTGAAAACGAAACGCACAACCGACCGGCAAACCCATCGCTTCGACGTACTCACGAAACGCCTTCGCCGCCTCGCGCGACCAGCCATGTCCGCCAACGATCACGAACGGATTTTTTGCATTCGCGAGCAGCTCATGCACGCGCGCCGCCTGCGCCGTGCTCGGATGCGCCTGCACGCTCGCGAACGGTTTCGCATCGGCGACGGTTGCCGTTGCTGAGAGCATGTCTTCCGGGAGCGCAAGCACCACCGGCCCCGGTCGTCCACTTGTCGCGGCTTGAAACGCATGCGCCATGTATTCCGGCACTCGCGACGCATCGTCAATCTGCGCGACCCATTTGGCCATCGGGCCGAACATACGGCGATAGTCGATTTCCTGAAACGCTTCGCGCTCAACGAAATCGTTACCCACTTGTCCGACAAGCAAGATCATCGGCGAGGAATCCTGAAATGCAGTGTGAACGCCAATCGCTGCATTCGTCGCCCCAGGGCCACGCGTCACCAGGCAAACGCCAGGTTTCCCGGTTAACTTAGCGTAAGCCTCAGCCATAAACGCCGCACCACCTTCCTGGCGGCAAATCACGAACTTGAACTTTTCGTTGTGCGAATACAGTCCATCGAGCACGCCGAGATAGCTTTCGCCAGGAACGCCGAACGCGGTGTCGACGCCGTGCACAATTAGTTGGTCGGCGATCAGCTGGCCGCCGGAACGAGATGTCATTGCAATTGAGCTCATAGGTATAAGCTTAGCGAATCTTTCCCCTGCAAATCGTGATCGACGCGCGACAAACGCGCGCAGCATGCAATTTGCGCATTGAATGCCCGACGCGTCCTCAGTCTCCCTATCTGCCAACCGCGAGCGCGCGCTCATTTCGGCATTTTTGTTCGGCAATTTTTTGATCGGGACGGCGGTGATGCTCGGCCCCGGATTGCTGTTGGTGATCGCCAACGATCTGAGCGTTAGCGTGCAGCAAGCCTCACTCTTGATTTCGGTATCAGCGGTCGCGATCGGCATCGGTGCGCCGGTGTTTGCAACCCTCACTTCGCGCATTGATCGGCGAACGCTGCTCGCCGGTTCGCTCGGGCTCTATGTTGTTGGGCATCTGCTTGCTGCGGCCGCACCCAATCTGGCGTGGCTCATTGCCGCTCGCACTTTTGCGCTGTTTGGTGCCGCCATCTTTACGCCGCAAGCTGCAGCGACGATCAGTCTATTGTTCGTGCTTGAGCGTCGCGCTGCGGCGATCACCGCAATTTTTTTGGGCTGGTCGATCGCATCGGTGGTCGGTGCGCCGCTCGGCGCGTGGCTTGGCGCACATATTGGCTGGCGATGGACCCTTGTGTTGTTCGCTGTTGTTTGTGTACCCGGTGCGCTATGGGTTGCCAGGGTCGTTCCAAAGGACTTGCAAGGCGAGCCACTGTCGCGTGAAATTTGGACCGCGGTGTTAAGACATCCGGCGCTGCTCGCGATCCTTTTGGTAACGGTGACCTACTCGTCGGGGCAGTTCACAGTGTTCTCGTTCATCGCGCCCTACGTTCAAGAACGAGTGGGTGGCGGTGCCGCGATGCTCACGCTCACGCTGCTTGCGGTCGGTGTCTCTGGTGTCATCGGCAACGTTTGGGCGAGCCGTCGTATCGCAAAATCGGGCGCTGGTTCGAATCTTCGTTTTGCTCTGACCTTCATGAGCATTGGCATGCTGGCGATCACTTTCACGCAAGGTATCGTTTGGGCGTTCCTGCTCGCGTGCTTTATTTGGGGGCTGGGCACCTTTTCTAGCAATTCGTCGCAGCAAGCACGGCTCGCCGGCGCGGCTCCCGCACTTGCGAGCGCAAGCATCGCACTCAACAGTACGATGATGTACGCTGGGCAAGCGATCGGTGCCACGCTCGGCGCAATCGTCTCGGCGCGCGTTGGCATTTACTGGCTGAGCGTGGCTGGTGCGGCGCTCGTGCTGTTTTCGCTAGCACTGTCGATTCGCGCGGAAAGGAAATAAGTGGATATGGCGTCTCGTAGTTTGACTTTCGACAATGGTTTTCGCGCCGATGCAACGACGATCTCTGCCGTTTCGCTTGCGCACGGCACGTCGCACTTTTTCCAGCTGCTATTGCCGCCGCTTTTTCCCTGGTTGGCCAAAGACTTTGGTCTCTCTTTTGCTCAGCTCGGCACGCTCGCAACACTCTTCTACGTCGTCTCGGCCGCTGGGCAAGCAGGTGCTGGGTTTCTAGTCGACCGTGTCGGCGCTCGTGTGGTGATGTTCACGGCGCTTAGTTTCTTTGCGCTCTCGGCATTGGTCGGTGCAAACGCCGATGGCTACAGCTTGCTCGCGCTCGCGGCAATCCTCGCCGGCCTTGGCAACTCGCCTTTTCATCCGGTCGATTACTCGATCATCAACCTGCGCGTGTCGGAGGCGCGCATCGGTCATGCCTACAGTGCACACGGTCTGAGCGGCACCTTGGGTTACGCCACTGCCACCTTTGCAATGGTCGCGCTCGCGTCTGCCTTTGGCTGGCGCACGGCGCTTTACTGCGCTGCGCTTTTCGCAAGCTGCGTGTTGATCGCGATGTTTGTCTTGCGTGACGCCCTCGATACCCGCGCTGCGCTGCGTACCCATCGTGAAAAACACGAGGCTGGAGGCGCCGAAGGCTCGTTTGAGTTTTTGCGATTGCCGGTCGTCTGGATGTGTTTCGCGTATTTCTTCGTGAGCACGTTCGCAAGTGCTGCGATTCAGAATTTCTCGCCCTCGGCATTGCTCGCCCTTACCGGTATTGAACTGACTCGCGCGGCCACGGCGCTCACTGGATTTTTGGTGTTCGCGGCGCTCGGGCAAGTCTTGGGCGGCTTTGTTGTCAGCAAAAAATGGCTTGCTCCAGAACACGCCATTGCGGCGGCGCTCGGCTTTTCGGCGCTACTGCTTCTCTCGATCGGCACCGGGTTGGTGAGCGGCACCGCCGCGCTCTTCCTCACCATGCTCGCAGGCATTGGTGGCGGTATCGCAGGACCCTCGCGCGACCTGTTGGTGAAACGCGCGACACCTGCGAACGCCACCGGCCGTGTTTACGGCGCGGTCTACTCGGGGCTAGATACCGGCCTTGCTATCGCAGCGCCCATGTTCGGCTGGTTCATGGATCACGGCATGCCGCGCGCGATTTTCATCGGCGCGGCGATGGCGCTTTTCCTGTCACTCTGCATGGGGCTTTGGGTGTCGCGTGCGTCGATGCAGCGTTGATGCGCGCTTTGCGCAAATCGGCTTTTTCTCCCATTGCCAGCATAAACGTGGATGAGATGCTAGTTTTTAGCTACCTGCTTTAACAAATAAATGATGATTTCATTTCGATTTTCTGGGGCATTGACGCGAAATCCCATGCGCTGACCCGGGATCGCGACCTCCGGGTCGGCAAGCCAGCGATCAAGCAGCGCCGCATCCCAGGTGAGCTTCGATCGCTTGAGCGCGTCGGAATAGTTAAACCCGTCGACACTGCCCACGCGACGACCGACCACGCCTCGATGCTTGGGGCCGATCCGGTTTTCATCGATTGCGTGGCATCCAGCGCAAAGTCGCGCGTAGGCATCCTCGCCGCGCTTTGCATCGCCGACCGCTTGTGCCTGTGCACTGCCCGACCCAACCGCGACCGCAATCGCAAGTGTCAGCGCGATCAGCGCACTCACTTTCGTAACTGCGAAACGGGTACGCACTTACGCTCCGAACGAAAGTGCGCTTGCGGGGAAGGGACGACCGAGCGCAGCATTCAACTGCGTCCAGTGCGCTGTCTCGTCTGCCGCTAGCCGCGCAGACACCTGCGCCAAGTTGCGATCGGTGAATGCCGGAATGACACCGAGGTAGGCGTTGGTCGCGCCGAGCTCCAATTTCGCCGCGAGTGTGAGCACGTCGGTTTGCGATTTGAGCGTCTCAGCATTAAGCGATTTCGCGTACTCGTTTAGCGATTTCTCTGCAACCGCTTTACCGCCGAGTTTTTGAATTGTTGCAATCAGCGCATCGCGATGCGCCTTGTGATGCGACTGAAAGAGCACCGCGACATCGAGCACTGGCTTTTGCAATAACCCGCTCATCGCGCCGAGCTGATAGGCGTTGATTGCCTCGTGCTCCAGGCCTAAGGCGACATTCAAGATGCCGACATCTTTCGCGGCGTCGCCGCTTTGTGCGCGAGCGAGCGAGGATTGCCCGGCGAGCAAACCGACGGCTGCCACCGAGAGCACCGCGCTGGATGCACTTTGCGACAAGAACGAGCGACGGGTAACTGTGTGAATCATGGCTTTGTACTCCAATGCACTGAAGGCGGATTGCCTTCATTGGGTACGCCGCAGCTGCGATTTCGGATGCAACAGCGGTTGCGCAGCGCGCGGGGCAACGCCTAACTCACGGGCTTTCGACGTGTGCGAGCGCATGCTTGCGCGAGGGCAATGCCCCGCGCAAAAAAATCAGCGCACCGTCGGCAGTGGTGATGTTGGCATGCGGCAGCTCTTTGCGTGCCAAATGAAAGCCGCCTGCTTTCAGCCGCAAACGTTCACCGATTTGCAATTCCCCCGCGAGCACGACACATTCCTCATCCATCGGATGTCGATGGGCGGGTAACACCGCGCCCGGCTGCAAGCGCAGCAGGTAGGAGGCAACGCCGTTGGCGTGATTGAGCAGCTTGAACTCGATACGATCAATAAAGGGCTGCCAGGTATTCTCGTGCACATGTACCGTCGTGTGTGCATCGATCGACTGCTCGGCGATGCCTGTGAGAAGCTGGGTGCGCACCCGATCAATGGTTGGCTGCGAAGCGATTACGGGCGCGCTTGCGCGATCGATTGCACGTGCGAGATCGGCGTCCAGCGATGTCGCCGAGGCGGAAATGTCGTCGTCGGACACATTGGTCTGGGGGGGCTTGTCTTCGCGTTTCATGGTGCGACCTTTATCTGTGACACGCGCGCGCTGGCCAACGATTCGCCGTCGAGCGCCACGCGCAGTTTCTGTTGGGAGCGGCTTATGTGTGTTTTTACCGAGCCGAGCGGCAGTCCCGTCGTCGCCGCAATTTCGCTGTGCGAAAGTTCGCGGAAGTATGCGAGCCCCAAACACCAGCGCTCGTTAGCCGAAAGCGAGGCCATCGCTCGATGCAGCGCTGTGCTCGCCTGCGTGTGCTCCAACAGCGCGTCGGGGCCGGGCGTTGCCGCATCGTCGAGCGTCGCCTCATCAAACGCAGGCGCACCCAGTGCGCCGCCGTGGCGCAGGCTTTCGCTGCGCGCGCGATCAAGTGCGCGCGTGCGCACAATCGTCACGATCCAGCCAATGGCGTTGCCGCGCGACGCGTCGTATCGCGATGCCTCGCGCCAGGCTTGAAAAAACGCGTCCGCCATTACGTCTTCAGCGTAGGCGTCTCCCACAATGCGCCGCGCTGCAGCGTACGCGTAATGAACGCTTCGCTCGTAGAAGCGCTCGAACGCACGTGCGTCGCCCTTCGCGCTTGCGGCTAGCAATTCGGCGAGTTCTCGATCTCTGGCGGCGTCGGCGCTCGCCGAGACCGCTGGTAGCGCCTGCGAAAGCGCGCGAGCCGAGTTTACAGTTGGCGCGTTTCCGGGCTGGGCGAGGGGTGAGATCTTTGGCATTGGCGTCGGAGTACGAGCTTGATTATCGCGCGAGCCGCTACGAGACTGCACCGATCAAAATCACCGGTCCGGTCGGTGCACCGGTCTTCGATCCGCCTGCCGGCTCGACCGATACCGCGAGTTTTGCGCCGCGCGCGATGCGGCCGATTTGTGCTGCGGGAAGTTCGAATTCGGCGCTCAGGCTCCCGAGCACAGCAAGCGAAATCGGTGCCGCGCCACCTTCGGGCAGCAACCAAAGTTCGTAGCTGCGAGCGAGGTCGGCGACAATCGGGCGTTCGGCGCGCAGCACGATTCGTTTGCCATCGCGCGACAAAAGCGCTTCGACGGATGTGCCGCGCACTGCGGCCTCGTCGCCTGCAAGTCTCGCGATTGCGTTTAGCGCGACTGGCGTTTCCTGCATGCGCAGCCATTGAGCGCCGAGCACCAGCACCAGCGCAGCACTTACGGCGAGCGCCCAGCTGCGCCAGAGGTTCACGCGCGCGTACCAAGGCGGCGCGAGCGCGCGCAAGTTCAAATCGCGCTCAATGCGTTTCCATACGGCTGCCGAAGGCTGCACCGCTTGCACCTCCGACGGCTTTAGGTTCATGCGCTGCTGCCAGTAGGTCACGCGCGAGGCGACCAATGGTTCGCTTGCGATCGCTCGTTCGAAACGACGTCGTGCTGCACCGCGCATTGTGC
Organism: Betaproteobacteria bacterium; assembly: GCA_013298045.1. Lineage (GTDB taxonomy): Bacteria > Pseudomonadota > Gammaproteobacteria > Burkholderiales > Casimicrobiaceae > Casimicrobium. Next base: position 12,884 of record JAAFJI010000026.1, on the reverse strand, counting down.
CGATCACGTACTCGGCGGCGAGCGCGTCAAGCGCCCGGTGACCGGCAAGCTTCATCGGGTCGCCCCCGCGCAGGTTTCCATGCAAACACGCAGCGCCTCGAGACCGCGTCGTACCCAGCTCTTCACGGTGCCGATTGGCTTTTGCAAATGATCGGCAAGTTCACTGTGGCTCATTCCGTGGTGGTAGGCAAGTGCGATGGCTTGCCGCTCAGCCGGTTTGAGTGCAGCGAAACACCCGCGCAAGCTGTGCGCTGTGCGTACCCCGTCGAGCACCTCGCCGCTGTCGCTCTGATCGCTCCAGTCGATCAGGCGCTCGAGTGCATCTCCGTCGTCGTCACTTTGCTGGTCGTACGATTCAACGCGGGTGGCCTCGGCGCTGGTCACCACATCTAGCGCGCGGTTTCGCACGATCGCGGTGAGCCATGCAACCGCCTGCAGGGCAAGCGGATCGAACGACTTCGCTTGGTTCCAGACTTTCACAAACGCGTCGTGCAACACTTCTTCGGCCATCTCGCGGCGACGGGTAATGCGCATGGCGACCCCCATGAGCGTCGGCGCGGTGCGTTGGTAGAGTAGCGAGAAGGCCTGAGCGTCCTGCACTGCGGTGCGCAGAATCAGGCGCTTTACTTCGATATCGTCGAGCATTTGTGCATTTGAGATGCCGGGGTTGAGACGGTGGTACGCACGAAGGCAAGGTTTAGATGCGACGATTTTTGGGAACGTCGCGAATTCGGCGAGCGGCGGCACCGGTTGAATCCGAAATTGAATGTGAGCCGTATCGCCGATGAACTTGGTTGCGCGTCGAGAATCACGCAGGTAACTTATCATCGGATCGCCCAATTAAATTGAGATTCAGGGACAAAAATGAAATGTATTAATAAAATTGTAAAATGCGCGGCAGCTCTTATATTAAGCGGCTTCGCAATGATAAGTTTTGGTAGCGCGCAAGGGTTCTCGGGAAAACTCTTTGCCACTGGCGGCGTAAGCCAAATCGAAGGCGCAGGCGGGGGCGGGTTAGCACCTTGGGCGCTAATTACGGGGTATGGCACCGAAAACCAAATCGGCGGGTCCGCGTTCACAACGATTGTCAGCCTGGACGATTACCGCCTGATTTCAACCGGCGCGGCGGTCGGTGTCTACGACCGTGTGGAAATCTCCTTCGCGCAGCACGCTTTCGACACCCGCGACATCGGCACCGCACTCGGGCTTGGCCGCGGCTACACATTCAAACAAAACATCGTCGGGGCGAAGGTAAAGCTCGTCGGTGACGCGATATACGATCAAGATCGCTGGCTGCCGCAGATCGCGCTCGGCGTGCAGCACAAACGAAGCGACAACGGAGATGTGCTCGCCGCGCTCGGTATTCCCCACGCAAGCGGCACCGAGGTCTACTTGACCGCCAGCAAGCTCTTCATTGACCAACGCCTGCTTCTGAACGCGGGTGTTCGTTTGACCAAGGCTAATCAGCTCGGCATTCTCGGCTTCGGCGGACCGCTCAACGACAAGGCGAAGCCTGAGTTTGAAGGCTCGCTCGCGTTTCTTGTTCGCCGCAATCTCGCCATCGGCGTCGAAGCGCGCACCAAGCGCGACAACCTGGGCTTCAAAGAAGGCGCGGCCTACGACGCCTTCGTCGCCTGGTTCCCGAGCAAAAACGCGTCGTTCACGTTGGCCTATGTTGACCTCGGTCGGATCGTGATTCCGGGTTCTCAGCGTGGTGTGTACGCCTCGTTGCAATTGAGTTTTTAGGATCAACCCCATGAAAAAACGTTTCTATTCGCTTGCGCTGACCTCGGCGATCTTGCTCGCCTCGACCGGCTACGCGCAAACCGCATCGATCAAGCCCGCGCCAAATGAGTCGGCGATTGCAGGTTTCGGCGGTTACGCCGGACTCATGAAAATCAATCTTGATCTGGTCGCGCGACTGAAGCTCAATCCGCGCATCGGCGCACTGTTCAAAGAAACCGATGCGGATCGGCTCGCACGTCAGCTCTCAGATCAGTTCTGTGAGCTGCTCGGAGGGGGCTGCACCTATTCGGGAGCCGACATGAAAGCTGTGCATCAGGGCATGGGGGTGAAAACCCATCACTTCAATTCGCTCGCGGAAGACTTACAGGCGGCGATGGACGCCGCAGGGGTTGCGCAATCCGAACAATTCCGCCTGATCGCGAAACTCGCCCCGATGAAACGCGACATCGTAGAGGCAAAGTCTGATTGAGCCGACCTGTCCATTTGGCAGGTTCGTCGTAAAAAAACAACGTGTAGCAAACCTCCTGCTCGAAAGATAGGCAGTTTTTCGCGATTAGCTTTTTTCGCTAACGCCTCGATTTCGCTTGACTACAACAAAAAACCATTGAATATTGCACGGCATCCGAAGTGTCAATAATCCGGATTCGAAAAGTGGTTCGGTCAAAAGCCCAGCCGCGCAATCTAGATTGTGAGCGTGCGGGGTGCACGAACGGGCGATAAAGCCTGAATTGCCTCTCGCCGACGCTTGCGATGAAATCGTCGCGCTTGTCTATCCGGCAAGCGAATCAATGGGGTGGAGGGGATACGATATGGAAGCCAACCAGGCCAACACTGCGTGGAGTGCGACTGCGCTCGCGCAGGATGAAGCAAGTATTCGCGCGGCCGCACTTTCGGTGCGTCAGCGAAAACTACTCGCTCTGCTCGCAACACCGATGACAGTAGAGTCGTTGTCGAACATGAGCGGTCTGCCGCACGCCGAGGTCGAGGCAAATCTCACCCGCTTTGCGAAACTCGGGCTCTGCGCGTCGAGCGGCGACGCCGCTGCCGCGTCGCCAGCGGCGTTTCGCGCATCCAGCTTTGGGGCCGACGGCGCGAGCGCGACGAGCCGAATGCCTTTGATTCTGGGCGGCGTTGCCCTCACCGCAGTGGCCGCCGCGATCTGGTGGTTCACCCGGAGTGAACCGACGTCCGTGCCAACAGCGCCCCCGGTCGCTCGCGCCAATCCCGCGACGCCAGCCCCACCGGCCCTTGCCTCGCCAGGCGACGTTTCAACCACTAACGTGTTTGTCTCGGCTGCACCGTTGGCGTCGCCGCCGAACGCAGCGCCAGTAAACCCACAAGATGCGGCGAAACTCGCCGCCGCAGCGAGAGAGCGTGAAGCCGCTGCTCGCGAGGCTGCGAAGAACGCGAAACAACCCGCGCAGACGGCTGCACAGGTGCCGGCCGCGCCACCGCCTGCACCGCCAGCGGCGACAGCGCAAGCCGCCCCGGCGACGCCACCACCACCCGCGCCTGCGCCACCGGCTCCAGCCCCTGCACCGGCACCGGTTGCTGCGGCGGCACCGACTCCTGCGCCGGCAGCTGCGCCTGCCGCGCCGCGTCCTGCTGCGCCTGCGCCCGCCGCACGTGAAGGCGCATTGCTGTCGCGCGTCGAACCCGCCTTTCCGCGTGGCGTCGATGTCGATCGCGGCACGGTACGTGCGCGCCTGACAGTCAACGCAACCGGTGCGGTGACCAACGTCGAGGTCGTTGAGGCGACGCCGCCGCGCGTCTTCGACCGCAGCGTGCGCCTTGCGCTGGCGCAGTGGCGCTACGAGGGTACGGGCGAGACCCAAACGAAGCTGGTCGAAGTTCAGTTCAATCGCTGACGCTTGACAGGAAGGTCGTATCGAAACGTCGATGCGGCGTTTCTCGTGCCGCGTGCAAAACGCTGATAACCTTCCTCCACATCATCGGAGGAGGACGGCAATGAATCGCTTGTTTCGCGCCCAGGGCGCACGCCTGTTTTTGCAATCGGCGTTGATCTCGCTCGCGTGCTTGAGCGGCGTCGCGTTTGCGCAGTATCCGAATAAGCCGATCAAGATGATTGTGCCGTTTACCGCTGGCGGCACGACCGATATCCTCGCTCGCGCCGTGGGCGCCGAGCTGCAAAAGGCGCTAGGACAGCCGGTCGTGATCGAGAACCGAGCGGGCGCTGGTGGCAATATTGGCGCCGACGCGGTTGCCAAATCGGCAAACGACGGCTACACCTTGCTCATGGGCACGGTTGGCACCCACGCAATAAACGTCACGCTCTACCCAAAGATGCCATACGACGCGGTGAAAGACTTCGCGCCTGTTTCGCTGGTTGCGGGCGTGCCCAACGTGCTTGTCGCCGCTCCCAGTTTTTCGCCAAATTCGGTGAAGGAGTTGATCGACGCCGCGAAAAAGGATCCCACCAAGATTACGTTTGCCTCGAGCGGCAGCGGCACCTCGATCCACCTGTCAGCCGAGCTGTTCAAAATGCTTTCGAACACCCAGCTCACCCACGTGCCGTACAAAGGCTCGGCAGCGGCGCTGCCAGACGTCATGAGTGCTCAGGTCAACATCATGTTCGATAACGCGCCCAGCGTCATGGCACATATTCGCGGCGGAAAGCTCAAGGCGATTGCGGTGACCTCTGCGGTGCGCGCCCCCGCTCTGCCGAACACACCGACGGTCGCTGAGGCTGGCTTGACCGGCTTCGAGGCGAGCTCCTGGTTTGGGGTACTCGCACCTGCGGGCACACCCAAAGAAATCGTGGATCGACTTTCGCAGACCATTGCGAAGGCGCTCGCCACGCCCGAGATGAAGGAGCGGCTGGGAAACCTAGGTGCCGACGCGATTGGATCGACGCCGGAACAGTTCGGCGCTCACATCAAAGCCGAAATCGAGAAGTGGGCCAAGGTTGTAAAAGCCTCTGGCGCAAAAGTGGAGTGAGTCGCATTATTCGTGCGACGGTTGCGCACGATTGATCCGCGATCAGTGCCACGATCAATACAACGGATCAGCATCACGAACTAAGCCGCGACCCGCGCGAAGGGCTTGATCAGCGCTTCCCTTTGATGGCAGTCACCGCGCGCTCGTCAAGCGCGGCTCGAAACGCGACATCTCCGTTTGTAGCCTCGCGCCGATGTTGAGCATCGCCGCCGGTGAGAGCCGTTTTGCTTGTGCAATTGCGTCGTGATGCTTGCGCGCAAACGTATTCCCGCCGTGGTACTGATAGCAGTACAGCCATGGCATCGATTCGACCCGAGCGATTCGTTCTCCGGAGGCAACCAGCGCGTGAAGCAAGGCCGTGTCCTCGCTGCGCGAGAGCGCCGGGTACTCGGGCATTGCGTCGCGTCGAACCAGTGCCGAGCCTTGAACCACGTTGCGCGGGTGGTAGTCGCCGCTCCAGTTCTCGACCACGATTTCGTCGGTATCGGCGAAGCGATGTAATTGTTGCGTGAGATAGCAGGCTGCCGCATTGCTTGCGTAGAGCGCGTCTACCTGCGCGCGAAGGCGATCCGGGTGAAATCGATCATCATCGTCCCATTGACAGAGTAGGGTGCCGTGTGCCCGTGCAACGCTTTCGTTGCGCAGCTCGCCTAAGCGTTTACCGGGCGATACCGCGTGGATGTGAATGATGCAACTGGTGCGTGCGCGGATATCGTCGGCAATCGCTGTGCAGCGTGCGTCCCAGTTCGCGTCGCCGTCATGCAGGACGATCAGTTCGCGATTCAAGTAGGACTGTCTGGCGAAGTCGTTGAGCGCGGCGTACAAGCCTGTCTCTCGGCCAGGCTGGGTCACTGTCAAGCAGCTGACCAGTGCATTTGGCATGAGCGGCGCGCGCGGCAGACGCGGCGCAGAAACATTCGAAAAAATCGACATCGCCGACGATAGGTTATAACTTGACTGTTCTAAATCCAAGTACGCAGTGTACAAGTCGACGTGCAAGCAAGCTACATCATCACCTACCGCGCAGACGATGCGGGCTATCGTAGACACAACCTTGAAACCGTACTGACCTGGCTGTCAACCTTGGCGCTGCGCGACGAGCTCCAGGTAATCTTGGTCGAGCAGGCGGCGACGCCGAGCCTGAATGCCGCCGAAGACCCATTGCTCGAACGGGTCGAACTGCTGCATGTGTACAGCGAGCAGGCGTTCAACAAATCCTGGGGTTTCAACATCGGGGCGCGCCTGGCGAGAACGCCGTGGCTCATATTTGCCGATGCTGACATGATATTGCCCGGTGGACTCGACGAAACGCTCGATGTGTTGGCTCGTGGTGTGGATGTGGTCAAACCGTATTCGCGAATGATCGATCTAGACGCGGCGCAAACTGAGGCGCTGGACGAGGGCGTGTTGCCGCAAGCGGCGCTCTCCGGCGAGCAGGCGAGCGGTCGAGCGCACATCGGCGAACATGTCGTACTCGCGGGCGGTGTCTTCGCGATCCAAGCCGCGCGATTCGGACAGATCGGCGGCTTCGACGAGCGCTTTTTAGGCTGGGGCGGCGAAGATGACGCGATGACACTCAAAATTCAACGCACCCGTCCAAGCGTGGTTGCGCTGGATGCACCGGCGCTTCATCTCTACCATCCGCGCGATCAGGCGGCGCTCATGAACCACCCGCAATATGCGCAGAATAAGGCGCTACTCTCGTGTTACCGAGACTTGCCCGAGTCGCCGCTGTTTCGCATGTTTGAAATTCAGAAACAGTTTGCTGGAAATATTCACAAGTACTCACCTGCGTCGAGTCATGCCGGTCTCGGAGCGCGTCGATGAACGATCGCCTCAATCAGCCTATGCATGTGCTCATCGGTACCCCAGCCTACGGCGGCATGGTGCACACCGATTTCGTCGATTCGTTGTTGCAGTACGCGAATGCGCGAATTCCCTTCTCGCTGATGACGATCGGCAACGAAAGCCTGATTACCCGCGCGCGCAACACGATTGTCGCGTCGTTCCACGCCCGCCCGGAGTTCACGCATTTACTTTTTTTGGACGGCGATGTGTTGCTTCCTGCGGAAGGCTTGCAGCGCTTGCTTGCGCATCAGTGCGACGTGATCGGGGCGGCGGTCGCGCTGAAAGGTCTCAATCCGGACGGCTCCCGCTTGTTTAACTTCGGTGCCTGCATTGGCGAGGCCGGTGAACTCTACAAGACTGAGCGGCTCGGCACAGCGGCGCTTTTGCTCTCCCGCCGCGCGGTCACCGCCTTGGTTGACGATGCGATTGCCAATTCGCGTGCCTATAACCGACCGGGGAATACCCGGGGTGTTTTCGACGCTGCGGTTCACTACGACGTATTTCGCGTCGGGGTGGTACACGATGAGTACATTTCCGAGGATTACTACGCCTGCTACACGCTGCGTTCGCTCGGCTACGATGTGCATGTCGATCCCTGCGTGGTGACGCGGCATCACGGCCAACTTGCAGTCTAGCGGCGCTTGGTGCTCTCGATTCGGTACGTCTCTGCGCTCGACGGCGGCGGCTATGGCCAGTCGGCGATCGGCTATGTCCACGCCTTCGTCAACGCAGGCATTGATGTGCACTGGATGCCGTTCGCCTGGCCCGATCGGCGCGTACCGGGACTGCGTTTGTTGCCTCCGGCGGAGGCTGAGGCGCGTGCCGCCGCGCTGACCGCCGGCTCGCCCGATGCGGTTGGCAACGATCTGCTTGCGTTGCTGCGCACGACGCGCGCCGAGCGTCGCTACGAGCTCACGGTGTTGCACGCAGTGCCGGAGAGCCTTGCGCAATTCATGCGACCTGACGAGCAAACCATTGCCTACATCGCATGGGAGACAACGCGGCTGCCGGTGCACTGGGTTTCGACTTTGAACGGCCTCGATGGGCTTGTCGTGCCGTGCATGCAAAACGCTGAGGCGGTGCGCGAATCGGGCGTTCGAACTCCGGTAAACGTGTTGCCGCATGTGCGCCGCAATTTTTGGCATGAGTTCGCTGTCGCTGAACTAAACGAAGCACGCAAAACGCTCGGTATCGTCGATGATCGATTCACGTTCTATTCGATTGGCACGGCGATTCCGCGAAAGAATCTGAATTTCCTGATCGAATCATTTTGCCGGGCTTTCGACGCAAACGACCCGGTTCAACTGGTGTTGAAAACCTCAGCGCTCTACGAGCCGCAGTCGGCATTTCAAGCGACGGTGCCCAGCATCAAAGCCTTCGACGAGCAATTGAATGCGCTGCGCGTTCAACTGCGGCGAGAGCTCCCCCCTGTTATCGTCGTTGCCGACAACGATCTGAGCGCACGCTTCATCGATGCGCTTCATACATTGGGCGATTGCTACGTTTCTTTTTCGCACGGGGAGGGCTGGGGGCTCGGCGCATTCGATGCCGCCACGTTCGGAAACCCGGTGCTCATGCCCGCGTGGGGCGGTCATCGCGACTATCTGCCGTCCGGGTGGTTGGGTGCTGTCGCTTGCGAACTCGTGCCAGTGCCGATCTGGCCAGCGAACCGACCTAGCTACTGGCCGGATCAGCGCTGGGCGCGGGTTGAGATGAGGGCAGCCATTGCCGCGCTTCGGTACGCGGTTACCGAGCGTGAGGGCATGCGGCGAAACGCCCGCGAGATTCAGGCAACGATTGCCAACGATTTTGACGAACGCAGCATTGCCGATCGGGCGCGCGCGATCCTCGGATTTCAGCGATGAATCGGGTTCACGCAACTCACGAGCCCGGCGCGCGCGCGCGGCGCGATTTTCACTTTGTATTCGGACTCAAAGCTCAAGACGAGCCGTTTCATCTCGCGTTCTATCTCGCGCTTGAGTCCTGTCGGCAGGTCAACGACCCGGACGCCATTCACTTTCACTATCGCAATGAGCCTTACGGTCCGTGGTGGGATCGGATCAAACCGCATTTGCATTGCCACCGTGTTGGCGCGGGGAGCGCGCTCGACACCTCGCGCTATGCGCAAACCAGCGAGGGGCAGTTCATCGTTAACGCGGGTCTCACCTATGCCCACGAAGCCGATCTGCTTCGGCTAGAAATACTTCGCGATGCGGGCGGCTGTTATGCCGACATGGATACGCTGTTCGTCAGCCGCTATCCGGACGATTTGTTTACCCACGAATTTGCGATTGCCGAGGAATCGCCGCAGGCCGATCGGCGCGGCGTGCTGCGTCCGTCGCTGTGCAATGCGGTGATGTTCGCACGACCGCAAAGCCGCTTCGCCGCCCGCTGGATTCACGAGATGCCGCGCCGCTTCGACGGCAGCTGGTCGGCGCACTCTTGCGCCCTTGCTGCGGCGCTCCTCGCCGAGCGCGAGCTCGAGGTGCGGGTGTTGCCCTCGTTTTGGTTCTACCGCTTTGGCGTCTCGCGGGAATCGTTGCGCGCGCTGTTTGAGGAACAAGCGGCAGTGCGTCACGACGTGATGAGCATTCATCTCTGGTCGCACCTTTGGTGGCCAGCATGGCGGGACGATTTCTCTTCGTTCCACGCGGGGCTTTTGACCGAGCAGTATGTTCGCGAGAGCGACGCAACCTACGCCCAGATTGCCCGACGCTTTTTGACCTAAGTCGATCAGCTATTTATTGTATTGCCGCATAAAAGAGAAAATGTTCCTAATTTATTTACGGTATTGATATTTATTAAAAATATACAAAAAGCCAGATTTAACAGAGCATTAAGCGAAATAGCTACAACTACAAATTGAAGCGTGGCGTAAATCGCAAGTGAATTACGTCTGATGTCGGTGAAGGGGTTCGGCTTCGTTCGTTGAGCATTGAACGTCGAAGCGCAAGCGGCTTCGATTTATGCGATCGTCATAAACCGATGCCGTCTCTGCGTGCTTGTTGTTGATCACGCAACAATAAGTTCGCAAATGTCGCGCGCGACTGGACGATGAACTACGATAGTTCTGGATTTTTTCACCGACACTGCCTAACATTTTCAAGTCCTCAAGCAAAACTGCACGAACGCTCGTTCGCGTCGTTGCAGACAGACCGTCAATCAAGGAACACACCATGACCCAACCGGCTCCACAACCTCCGATCGCCGTGCCCGCGCCCGCTCCGGCACCCGTGTTCAAAGCGCTTGCCGCAGCCGGGCTGATCGCGCCGTTTCTCTCGCATGGCGCAACGATCACGGTCAACACGCTCTTGCCCGAGGGCAATGCATCCCAATGCAGCCTCCGCGACGCGGCGCGGGCAATTAGTTCCCCCGGTTTAGCGGTGAACGGCTGCGCCGTCGCGTCGGTGCCGCCGACCGGCAACACCGTTGCCTTCGCGCCGGGGCTCTCCGGCAGCATTAGTTACGACGGTGCGATGAGTGGTCTCGGCGTATTATTCGCGCCTCTTTCCGGGCTCAGCATTTCCGGGCCCGGCGCAAATTCGCTCACCCTCAGCTGCTCGAGCAACGTCACTGCGGTGATCGGGTTCGTCGGCTCGTCGAACGTGGCCGCCGATGTTTCGGTGTCGGGTCTGAGCGTGCGCAACTGCCCGGCTCAGTACGCGGCGTTCGTTGCTCTGAACTACGGCGGTGGCGGCTCGAATTCCGGGATGAGCCTCAGTCTCACCGATGTCGTCATCAGCGGCAATAGCGGTCAACTTGGGGGGGCGAGCGTCTCCGGGGTCAATCGGCTTTCAATGCGCCGCGTCTCGATCGAGAACAACGCCGGGCAGTTGGCCGGCGGCATCTTCGCTCTAGCGGGCGGCGGCATCGACGTTCGTGACTCCACGATCTCGGGGAATACTGGCGCAGGCTACGGTGGTGCGCTGTTCGCCTCATACGGCGATCTTTCGATCGGCAATGTCACAGTGAGCGGGAATACGTCCGGCGACGCGGCGCTCGCGCTCTACGGCTCTGTGATCGGCGTCTCCCATTCGACCATCGTGCGCAATAATGCGAGCAACGCGACGAGCCACGCCGGACTGCTCATGTTTGACGGGCGCGGCATCGGCTCCGGTCGCTTCAAGTCGGCGCGCGGCGGGCAACAGAAAGCGCTTAGCGTTCCGCAAGGTCTCAACAACTCCATCGTTTGCGGTAATGATTTCAGTGATGTACAGGTTGAATCCAATGTCGTCGCGAACTACAACCTGCTGGGCGTCGTCAACCCGCCTGGCTCGGTATTCGGCACTGGCAACGTGAACGGCTGCACGTCGGCGGCGCTTAACAATTGGCTTGGCCCGCTTGCCAACAATGGCGGTCCGACCCGCACCCACGCGCTGCTTAACGTACCCGGTAACCCGGCGATCAATTCAGGTGACCCGGCGTTTAGCGGCGTGCCAAATGACCAAACCGGTGGCAATCCGCGCACTTCGGGCGGTCGCACCGACATGGGTGCGTTTGAGCTCACAGCGGTAGCGGCCGCCAGTACGCCGGTGCCGACAACAAGCGCGGTCGGCCTCGGCGCGCTCTCGGTTGCGCTTGCCGCGCTTGGTCTGCGGCGACGCAGAAAAGACCCATCGAGCAAAGGCTAGGGCGCTTTGATCGAATGAAAACGCGGCTACGGCCGCGTTTTTCTTTTCACGCTACCGTTGTTTTTAATAGCCTGCCGCACTCGACGCGGCAATTGTGAAGAAACACGGCTTGGCGAGATGCGGGCGAGCACGATAGCATTCAGTTGATTCTTGTTTTGTACCGGGGGGTAATTTGACTTCGTTCGCTCAATCGCAGCAGGCTCCATCGTTTTCGATCGCGTCTGGACCCACATCCGTATCGGCACCGCAAACCGCGCCTGCCCCAGCACCCGCGCCAATGTTCAAGGCCTTGGCCGCTGCCGGGTTGATCGCGCCATTTCTCTCGTATGGTGCGGTGATCACCGTAGCGACGACAGACGCTGAAAACGCGTCGTCGTGCACGCTGCGTGACGCCGGTCGTGCCGTGAGCAACCCGGGCGTTGCCTACGGTGGTTGCGCGCTCGCCGACGCAGGCGCCGGCAATCAAATTCGCTTCGCAAACAACGTGGTCGGCACGATCAGCTACTCCGATGTTTCAAATGTGTTCGGGTTCGCGGCCGCAGAGTTTCAGCCGCGCACCGATTTGTCGATCGTCGGACCCGGCGCGAACACCTTGGCGCTGACCTGCCAAGCGAGCAACACGATCGCGAGTTTGATGTTCATCGTGCCGTCGCCGAATGCAGTCGGCACGGTCAATCTATCGGTGTCGAATCTGGCGCTACGCGACTGCATCACCTCCCCGCCGGGGCTGGTTCCCCTGGCCGGTGCGCTCACCGTTGGCGACATTTTTTCCAGTAGCTCAAACGTGAGCTCAGCGGTGTCGCTCAGCGATCTGGTCGTCACTGGAAATGCTGGCGTGTTCGCAGGCGGAATCATCGCCGCAGGATTTAGTGGCGACGTCACCGCTGCCCGGCTCTCGGTTGAAAATAATGTGGGTCTTCTCGCGGGAGGAGCCGTGTTTGTAACCAGCAGCGTCGGTAGCGTCTCGCTGCGCGATTCGACCTTCGCCGGTAACCAGGGTGGCGGCATCAGCGGTGTGTACCTGCTCTCCGGTAGCGGGGACGCGACGATGGACAACACCACCGTGAGCGGCAATTTCACGGATTTGGGCGGATTTTCCAACGGAGACGCGGCGGCGGCTGTTGTCGGCGGGTTCGGGTCGGCCAGTGTGAATCACTCAACGATTGTGCGCAACACCGCCGCTAACGTGGCCGCATCCGTTGGTTTGGTGATTTTCTCCGGCGAAATCGTTGAAACCCGTCGCCAGCAGCTTGGAAAGTCCGCGCTGTCCGGCGGCAACGCAGTGGCTGCGGGTGTTGGTGGCGTGAACAACTCGATTGTCTGCGCCAACGACGGTGCCGATTTCGCGGGGAGTGTCGCCGCGAACTTCAACCTCGTCGGAGTGGTTCAACCCGGATCGTCGCTGAGCGGCATCGGCAATGTGTTCGGCTGTACCGCGACTCAGCTCAACAACTGGCTCGGCCCGCTCGCCAACAACGGCGGCCCGACGAAAACTCACGCATTGCTGAATGTCCTCGGCAACCCGGCGATCAATTCGGGCGACCCCGCATTTACCGGCGCGCCGACCGATCAAACGGGGCTTCACCCCCGCGCCTACGGTCGCACCGACATGGGTGCCTTCGAACTCGCAGCACCGGCTGCTGGTACCAACGTTGCCGTGCCGACCACCGGCGGTGCGGCGCTAGGCGCACTTTCGCTCGC
>JAAFJI010000259.1 GCA_013298045.1 Betaproteobacteria bacterium | reverse complement strand
CGCTTTGTAATGCAGCACATTTTCGTACGCATGCGCGAGCGACCACTGCAGGCGCTTGAGTTGAAGTGCCGCGATTTCGTCGCGCGAGGCGCGCTCAATTGGGTGAAGCGGGGTCGGAGATTTTGTGGGCATAGTATTTTGTCGGGGTGGTTTGCCGCGACGATGATTCGAATGACAGGCAATCCAGTTCAAGCGTGAGGTCGCGGCAAGCCCCCGTCGCGCGGGGACACTACTGTTTCACTACCTCGCCTTGAATCCGCGCGCTCTTTCCGCGAAACAGGGCGATAACGTCGCCGTTCTGATTGGTGAGTTTCACATCGTAGACGCCGCTTCGACCACGAAGCGATTGCTCGACCGCGACGGCGACCAAGGTGTCGCCGAGCTTTGCGGGGGCAAGCAGTTCGATGGAGAAACCGCTAGCCACCGTGACCTGGTTGTAGCTATTGCAGGCGTAGGCAAACGCGGAATCGCAGAGCAGGGCCATGTAGCCGCCGTGGCAAATATCGTGGCCGTTCACCATGTCTCTGCGCACGACCATCGAGACCGTCGCCGAGCCGAGGCCAACTTGTTCGATCTTTATCGCAAGCGCGTGCGCGACATGATCGCGTTCGTACATGGCGTCGGCGACCGCTTGCGACATCGGCGTGGTGGTGCTCATCATGCGCTCTGCCTCGCTGAATGTCGTTGTAGTCGCCGACGAGGACGGACGCGCTTCGCGCTAGACAAATGACGAATGACGCAAAGCGGTTTCGACATCTCCCCTCGAATCGCGCCAACGCGCACACAACGGTCGATCCCGCCCTTCGCTGAGATGACGCGAGTGTGATGGCATAGCTTTGCGTCATTCGCCATTGGTCATTCGTCCTGCGCGAAGCGCTCGTTATTCTTCCTGAGCACGCAGCGTGCTTCCGCTCCACACTTTTCGCTGCAATAGCAGGGACTGCCGATAGCGCTCGTCGCCGGTGTGACCTTGCAGGTTGACAAGGATCGTGTTCATGAGGATGAGCCCGATGCGGTCTGCCGTTTCAAGCGGACCTTCGGGATGATTGACACCCAGCTTCATCGCGGTGTCGACACCTGCCGCATCGGCGACCTTTTGGAGCACCGCGTCTGCGCCTTCATTGGCAAGCATCGCGAGCGTCCGCCCAACGATCATGCCCGGCACGTCATCAATCACCGAAACCTCGACCCCGATCGCACGGAACAGCCCAACGGCGTCCGCGAGCGCTGCGGTGCTCGTCTCGTCGCCGCGCGCGAGTGCGACGCGTTTGGTGGTTGCGAAATCGCGGGCTAGATCAAGCATCACGACGTTCGCTAAATCGTCCTCGAACGCGGTTTGTGTCGCGGTTCGTCCATCGGTGAGGCAAATCGATGCATTGCCAGCACGGATTCGTCCTGCGCCGAACGGGTCGTCTTCTTTGCGTGCCTGAACTTTGATACCAGAGGCTTTAATACGTTCTGCCAATGGATCTAGCGCATCGGACTCCATCAAATACTGAACCAACTGCGGTGCTGGACCGAACGGTGAGGCAGAAGCCCTGGGGCTTCCCTCGGGATAGCTATAAAACCCCCGCCCAGTTTTGCGTCCAAGGAGCCCACCGGCAACCATTTCCTCCTGCGTAACGCTTGGGCGATAGCGCGCGTCTTGGTAATACGCGTTCCACACGCTCTTAGTAACCATGAGATTGACGTCGAGCCCGATCAAATCGAGCAGCTCGAACGCACCCATTTTGAAGCCACCGGCTTCGCGAAGCACCAGATCGACGGTTGCCAAATCTGCGCCGCCACATTCAAGCACGCGAAACGCTTCGCCGTAGAACGGACGCGCTACGCGGTTAACAATGAATCCTGGGGAAGAGGTGCAGCGCACCGGCGTTTTTTTCCACTCGCGCGCAGCGATTTCGACGCGATCGACGGTATCGGTCGAGGTCAGCCGTCCAGCGACGATTTCAACCAGCGGCAGGATAGGGGCGGGGTTGAAAAAATGCATGCCGACTACGTTTTCTGGTCGCGCGAGTCCGGCGGCGATCGCGGTGATAGAAATCGAGGAGGTGTTGGACGCATAAACCGTGTCCGCGGCGCAGATTGCGTCGAGCTGTTTGAAGAGTGCACGCTTTGCAGCCAGCTCCTCGACAATCGCCTCAATCACCAGATCGCAATCGTGAAAATCGCCCAAATCTACGGCGGGGCGCATTCGCGCGGCCGCATTTGTTGCGTCTTCAGCCGTGAGCTTTCCCTTCGCGGCGAGCGTTTTCAGCGATTCGGTGTTGCGCGCGATAGCAGCTGCGGACGCACCCTCCCGTGCGTCGAAGAGTTTGACGGCGCAGCCAGCTTGCGCCGCGACCTGCGCGATGCCAGCGCCCATCGTTCCGGCACCGATCACGCCAACCGTAGAAAAAGTCAAAGCCATAGTGCGCAAAATAAATCGTATTAGTCCGAGGGAATGCTAACCGAGCGAAACGGCTGCAATTGACATCTAGGTGACCCGCACGTCCGGCACGCCAAGCGAACGGCGCAACCTAGAATTGCGAGCAGCCGCGCGGCACCGGTGCCAGAGGAAAGCTTTTGCATTTCGTCGCGGCTTTGTAGCGTATCGCCCCGTAAAAATTGGTAAATACGCGATTTTTCCAGTTTTCGTAGCGTAGAAAAAATCTAATCATTAATCTGTTTCACAGGGCGATAAACGTTATTGCTGTTATCTATGCATGCTGTACCAGTGATCTGTATTGACGGACCGACCGCCTCGGGCAAGGGAACCGTCGCACGAGGCATCGCGCGCGCGCTCGGCTTCCACCTGCTTGACTCCGGGGCAATCTACCGAGCGCATGCGCTCGCCTGCTTGAGTAGAGATATAAATCCATTAAATATCAATGAATTAGAAAACGTAGCTAAAGCACTTTCTCTGGATTTTGTTGATGCGCTTGTGCACCTTGACGGTGCGGACGCGACCGAGGCGATTCGGGCGGAGACGGTCGGAATGATGGCCTCGAAGTACTCGGCCATCCCCGCAGTGCGGGCGGCGCTGCTTGAACGGCAACAGGCGTTTGCGAGACCTCCCGGCTTGGTGGCGGACGGTCGCGACATGGGCACCGTTGTATTCCCTAACGCGGCGTTAAAGATTTTTCTGACGACCGGCGCGCCTGCTCGCGCCGCGCGCCGATTCGGTCAGCTCGAAAAGCAATCCAGCGCCGATGCGAGCAACGCTAAGCAATTGATTGAAAAGGGAAATTCCCCTATAATCTCGAGTTCGCTTGAAAGTCTCGTCAGTGTCGAAGCAAAGATTCGGCAGCGCGATGCCCAGGACAAGTCCCGCGCCATCGCACCGCTCGTTCCCGCGCTTGATGCCATTGTGATCGACAACGGCCAACATCGTCCCGAACAGACGATCGCGGCTGTTCTTTCGCTCTGGGAGCTGCGGAACAACTAGAGCGTTTGTTGAAACGGGGTTGCGCGGTGTTCTGCGCGATTCACGGTTCCACAAGCTCACTACGGGTAGTCGTGAGCCGTTCAGTCAAACGAGTTTCGAAACATGCCGTGGTCGCGAAGCGCAAGTGATTGCGAATCTTGCGTCAGGCATCCTCCGTCACTCGCGTTTTTTAACCTAGCCTCTACGCTGCGACGCCCCTGTTGCAGAGAGAGCCAAACGAAAGTGTTTAATGTCTACAGCTATCGAATCCTTCGCCTCGATGTTCGAGGAATCCCTCGGCCGTCAAGAGATGCGTCAAGGCGAAGTCATCACCGCTGAGGTGGTGCGTGTCGAATACAACGTCGTCGTTGTTAACGCCGGTCTCAAATCCGAGGCCTATGTTCCTATTGAAGAATTCAAAAACGATCGCGGCGAAGTTGACGTCAAAGCAGGCGACTTCATTCAAGTAGCGATCGAATCCGTCGAGAACGGTTTCGGCGAAACCAAACTCTCGCGCGACAAGGCCAAGCGCCTCGCGTCGTGGTACTTCCTCGAAAACGCGATGAACCAGGGCGACATCGTCTCCGGTCTCGTGGTCGGCAAAGTCAAGGGCGGTTTGACCGTGATGACGCACGGTGTTCGCGCGTTCCTCCCAGGCTCGTTGGTCGATATGCGTCCGATCAAGGACACATCGCCGTACGAAGGCAAAGAACTCGATTTCAAAGTCATCAAGCTCGACAAAAAGCGCAACAACGTGGTTGTGTCGCGTCGCGCGGTGCTCGAAGTTTCGATGGGTGCAGAGCGCGAGAAGCTTCTCTCCACGCTCGCCGAAGGCTCGACCGTTACCGGTACCGTTAAGAACATCACCGACTACGGCGCGTTCGTGGATCTGGGCGGCATCGATGGTCTGCTCCACATCACCGATCTCGCATGGCGTCGCGTGAAGCATCCGTCGGAAGTATTGACGGTGGGTCAAGAAGTTTCAGCAAAAGTGCTCAAGTTCGATTCCGACAAGAACCGTGTTTCGCTCGGCCTCAAGCAATTGGGCGACGATCCGTGGGTCGGTCTTGCACGTCGCTACCCAGCTGGTACGCGTCTGTTTGGCAAAGTCACCAACATCACTGATTACGGTGCATTCGTTGAGATCGATTCCGGCATCGAAGGCTTGGTACACGTCTCCGAAATGGATTGGACCAACAAGAACGTTGCTCCGAGCAAAGTTGTTTCGCTCGGCGACGAAGTTGAAGTGATGATCCTCGAAATCGACGAAGACCGTCGTCGTATTTCGCTCGGCATCAAACAGTGCCAGCCGAATCCGTGGGAAGAATTTGCCGCCAACCACAAGAAGGGCGACAAAGTTTCCGGCGCGATCAAATCGATCACCGATTTCGGCGTGTTCATCGGTTTGCCTGGCGGTATCGATGGTCTTATTCACCTCTCGGATCTCTCGTGGACTGTGCCAGGCGAAACCGCCGTGCGCGAATTCAAGAAGGGTCAAGAAGTGGAAGCCGCTGTTCTCGGTATCGACACCGAGCGCGAGCGTATTTCGCTTGGCATCA
>JAAFJI010000258.1:3033-4968 GCA_013298045.1 Betaproteobacteria bacterium | reverse complement strand
GTCGGATATTGGAATCGGCTTTTTCTTTATAAGCCCTGTGAAATAACAAACTCCGTCTGTTTACTCTTTACTTCGATAAATCGCGTAACTTCGCTTTTTACTATTTTCTGCAGGGCATAGATTCTGTAAGTTGTTATCGTGAACGATCAAGCAGGCTTCGCAGCTCGCAGGTAATCGACAAAGCGTTTCGCGGCGGCGGACAACGGCTGATCGTGTCGCCACACGACCGACCACTGCCGTTTAATCGGAAAGCCACTCACCTTGAGTTCCACGAGTCCTCGCGTGGTTGATCGCGTACGGGAGCCCGCCTGCGTCGCGGCAAGCTCTTGCGTCACTGCCAGGCGCGAGAGCACCGCGATGCCGAGCCCCGCGTTCACCGCATGCTTGATCGCTTCGTTGCTGCCCAAGCTCATCGCCACATTCGGTGCGAACTCTCGCTCCTCGAAAAACTGCTCGGCAGCCATTCGTGTGCCGCTGCCCGCTTCGCGCAACAGCCACCGCTCCTTGGTGAGTCGCGAAAGCGCAATGGCTTTCTTGCTTTGCGCCAGCGGATGATCGGCGGCGGCAATCACAACCAGCGGATTGTCTAGAAACGGCGCAGCGTCTAGCGGTAAATCGTCCGGCGGCAACATCATCACCGCCAGATCATCAACGCCGCGATGCAAACGCTCGACCACGCGGTCGCGGTTTTCAATCGCAAGTTCAATGGCAACACCCGGATGTGCCGCAGCAAACGGCCCTACCAAATCCGGCGCGAAGTATTCCGCCGTCGTGACCGCCGCGATTCGCAAACGACCGCGAACGAGACCATGAATTTCCGCCAGCCGTGATTCGAACCGCTGCCAGCAAGCCTGGAGCTGGCCGACGGTTTGCTGCAACGTCTCGCCCGCCTGGGTCAAGCGAATGCGCCGTCCGATCGTCTCGAACAACGGCTCGCCAACCGCATCGGCGAGTTCCCGCAGCTGCACGCTCACCGTCGGCTGCGTGACGTACAGCGCCTCGGCCGCGCGGGTAACCGAGAGTAATCGCGCGGTCGCCTCGAACGCTCTGAGTTGCTGCGGCGTGATTCGAAGCAGGCGGGCTGAGTCTTGATTCATAGCTTTTAACCAATGGTTTCTATAAAAACAAAGTATTTTTCTTATTGGTCAATTGTCTCCAAAATTCAGTTCATTGCCAATCCCGCTCGGAGACTTTCATGACCACCGCCCTCCTCGATTCAATGTCCGCCACGAATGCCGCGCTGAAAGGCGTCGCCGCTAATCCCGTGAAAACGCCCATCACCGTTGCCTACGGCGACGGCATCGGCCCCGAAATCATGAGTGCGACGCTTGCGATTCTCGACGCCGCCGGCGCACAAATCGAGACCGAGCGCATTGAAATCGGCGAGCGCGTGTATTTGAGCGGCAATTCCGCAGGCATTGAGCCGTCGGCATGGGACAGCCTGCGCCGCACCAAAGTATTCCTCAAGGCTCCGATCACCACGCCATCCGGCAGCGGCTACAAAAGTTTGAACGTCACCGTTCGCAAAACACTCGGGCTGTACGCGAACGTGCGCCCCTGTGTGAGCTATGCGCCGTACGTTCACACGCTGCATCCGAAAATGGACATGGTGATCGTGCGCGAAAACGAAGAGGATTTGTATGCGGGTATCGAGCATCGGCAAACCGACGAAGTGTTTCAATGCTTGAAGCTGATCACGCGCCCCGGTTGCGAAAAAATCGTTCGCTACGCCTTTGAGTATGCGCGTGCGCATGGCCGCAAGAAGGTCACTTGCATGGTCAAAGACAACATCATGAAGATGACCGATGGGCTCTTCTACCAGGTGTTCGAAGACATCGGTGCCGAGTATCCGGAAATCCAGAAAGAGCGCTACATCATCGATATCGGTGCCGCGCGCATCGCAACGAAACCCGAGCGCTTCGATGTGGTCGTGAC
>JAAFJI010000258.1:0-3023 GCA_013298045.1 Betaproteobacteria bacterium | reverse complement strand
GTGACGCCGAATCTCTACGGCGACATCATCTCCGACATTGCCGCTGAGATGACCGGCAGCGTCGGCCTCGCAGGCTCGGCGAACATTGGCGAACATGTTGCGATGTTCGAAGCGATTCACGGCAGCGCGCCGGATATTGCCGGTCGCGGTGTTGCCAATCCAAGCGGACTGTTGCTCGCGGCGGTCATGATGCTCGTTCACATTCGTCAAGCCGACGTCGCCACGAAAATTCACAACGCATGGCTTGCAACACTAGAAGACGGGATTCACACCGAAGACCTGATGAGCGATCGAACGGTTCACATCGCAACGACCAGCGCCTTCGCGCAAGCTGTGACTGAGCGGTTGGGTCGCCTGCCGAAACACTTCGCTCCAATGAGCTATGTGAATCCCGCCGCGCCGAGCACGACGACGAAGGCACCAACCTATGTGCGTGCAAAACCTGCGAAGAAGCACATCGTTGGCGTTGACGTGTTCCTGCATGAGGTTAATCACACGCCGGACTCGCTTGGCAGCGCCCTCACCGCACTCGGCACCGACGCACTGAAGCTACAGATGATTACCAATCGTGGCGTGAAGGTGTTCCCCGGCGGATTCCCGGAAACGTTTTGCACCGACCACTGGCGCTGCCGCTTCGTCTCGAAAAGCGATACCGATTTCATCTCGCACGCCGACATCATCGCGATTTTGAAACGGGTGACCGAGGCGGGGTTCGACGTCATCAAAACCGAAAACCTCTGCACGTTCGACGGCGAGCGAGGGTTCGCACTCGGTCAAGGGCAGTAACACCGCGCAGAAAATGCGCAAAGAATGTTAAATCGTGTCTTCTACGCTACGTTCTGTCGTAGCAGTGAAGGCACGAACCATGAAGGCAACCGAAGCGAACCTAAAAGCGAGTACACGCGAGAGTTACAGTAAACGTATCGATCGCGTGCTTGAGTTTTTGGTGTCGCATCTCGACGAACCGCTCGATATTCATCGCCTCGCGGAAGAAGCGCATCTGTCGGCCTATCACTTTCATCGCGTGTATGTCGCGATGATCGGCGAGACGCTCGCGGAAACGCTTCGTCGCAGACGACTGCATATGGCGGCGGTCTCGTTGATCTCCTCCTCGCTACCCATCGCAAAAATCGCCGAGCGAGCGAACTACGCGAGCGTGCAAGCGTTCACCCGAGCGTTTCGCGAAGCGTACGGTCTCGCACCGGCACAGTACCGATTGCATGGTAAGTTATCTGCCGCACTACGACATGCTTCCCAATCCATTCCCAAGGAGAAAGTCATGTTTCATTTGAAAGACGTAGCGATCAAGACCATACCGCAGGTCCGTGTGGCCGCACTCGAACATCGCGGCGATTACCAGCAAATCGGTCACAGCTTCGAAAAGGTAGCCGCCTGGGCCGCAGGCAAAGGTTTTTTGCGCGACGATATTCGCTCGTTCGGCATTTACTACGACGACCCGATGTCGAAACCAAAGAACGAACTCGTCTCGGAAGCCTGCGTCGAAGCGCCCGAAACTGTCGTAGGCGAAGGCAACGTTCGCGTTCTGAAAACGCCTGGCGGAAAGTGCGCGGTATTTGAATTCACCGGCCCTTACTCGGATCTTGAAAAACCCTGGCGCTGGCTCTACGACACCTGGCTTCCGCAGAGCGGCGAGGAGCCGCGCGACGCGCCGCCGTACGAAGAGTATTTAAACGATGCGCGGTTCACGCCACCGTCGCAACTCAAAACGGCGATTTGCATTCCACTGCGCTAGGGCGTAAACGAAGCGAGAGTCCCGAAAGACCCGGGCGCCCCGACGCGGGGCGTCTGGCACCTATTGGAGCGCGACATACAGCGCTATAACGCATCGCCACAGATAATATCATTTGTTTGTTCATAAAACTACTTATCATAAATAATATTTATTGAAATATGATTGTTATTTTATATGGCATACGTCGCTAATGTTGTTGTAAAGCGCCGCACTGTGCCGCGCTGCATAGAATGAATCGAGTTTCACTGCCCGTATCGATGCTTCATGGCCTCCAGCTTCTTCGCGCTCTTCGACGACATCGCAACGATCCTTGACGACGTCGCGGTACTGTCGAAAGTCGCGGCAAAGAAAACGGCGGGTGTCCTCGGCGACGATCTCGCGCTCAATGCCGAACAGGTCTCCGGGGTGAAGGCCGATCGCGAATTGCCGGTGGTGTGGGCGGTCGCGAAAGGCTCCTTCGTCAACAAGCTCATTCTGGTGCCGGCTGCGCTCGCGCTGGCGGCCTTTGTGCCTTGGGCGGTGATCCCGCTCTTGATGCTCGGCGCGGCCTATCTCTGCTTCGAGGGGTTCGAGAAACTTGCGCACAAGTTCTTGCATAGCAAAGAAGACGATGCGGCGCACCACAAAGCCGAGCTCGCTGCGCTCGCCGACCCGGCGGTCGATTTGGTTGCCTTCGAGAAAGACAAAATCAAAGGTGCGATTCGCACCGATTTCATTTTGTCGGCTGAAATCATTGTGATTACGCTTGGCACCGTCGCCAATGAGGCGTTTGCCAAGCAACTTGCGGTGCTATCGATTGTTGCCGTAGCGATGACGGTCGGCGTGTACGGACTGGTTGCCGGGATTGTCAAATTGGACGACGCTGGGCTCGCGCTTACAAAGCGGGCGAACGCGACCGCGCAGCGCGCCGGTCGCGCACTACTCGCGTTTGCGCCCTTGCTCATGAAAACCCTCTCGGTGCTTGGCACCGCCGCCATGTTCTTAGTCGGCGGCAGCATCGTGTTGCATGGCATTGCGCCGGCTCATCATGCAATCGAAGCGTTCCTGGCTTCGTTCACGGCAGGTTCGGCAGTGCTCTCGTTTTTCGCGACCACGTTGGTCGATCTGCTCGTCGGCATCGCGGTGGGCGCAATCGTTCTGCTCGGGGTCACCCTCGCAAAGCGGATGTTCAAACGATAGCTGAGCCGCTTCGTCGCGAGCAAACACGCGGATTTCCCCCGAGGGATTTTGTTCGACAGCTACTTACAATCAAGCTGTTCTTGTTTGATTG
>JAAFJI010000257.1 GCA_013298045.1 Betaproteobacteria bacterium | reverse complement strand
TATCGACGAAAATACAGGGCTATCACGCCTGAATGCGCTCGCGTACGCCTGCCGCGCAACGCTCGACGCCCGTTGGGCCAAAACGCAGGCCGAAGACGCAAAACGCGCCGGTCGCCGCGTTCATTATTTGTCGATGGAATTTTTGATGGGGCGCGCGCTGACCAATGCACTCGCCGCACTGGAAGTCTCGGACGAGGCGCGCGCCGAAGCGGCGCAGGTCGCCGATCGCGAACCCGACGCAGCGCTGGGTAACGGTGGCCTCGGTCGTCTCGCGGCCTGTTTCCTGGATTCGTTCGCCGCGCTCGAATTGCCGTCGTTCGGCTACGGCCTTCGTTATCGCCACGGCATGTTCGTGCAGCGCATCGAAGGTGGTCGTCAAACCGAAGTGCCGGATCAGTGGCTCAAGAATGGCAACGCATGGGAGCAGATGCGCCCCGAATTGCAATACACAGTCGGCTTCGGCGGCAGCGTAGAAATGGCCTCGGGCCTTGCGCGCCGCTGGGTGCCGCGCGAGAGCGTGCATGCACGTGCGTACGATTTCATCGTGCCGGGTCATGCGACGGAGCGCGTCTCCACGTTGCGCCAATGGCATGCGGAAGCCTCGCGCCCAATCGATTACGCAGCCTTCTCGCGCGGCGATCATTTCGCAGCAGGCGCGCATGTGCTCGCTGCGGACTCGCTCAACTGGGTGCTCTATCCCGATGACAGCACAGAAGCCGGTCGTGAGCTGCGCTTGAAGCAGGAATTTTTCTTGGTCAGCGCGTCGCTGCAAGACATGATCGCGCGCCACTTGCGCGAAGATCAGAACATCGAATCGTTCGGCAAGAAAAACGTCGTGCATTTGAACGACACGCATCCTGCGTTGGCTCCGATTGAATTGTTGCGACTCTTGCTCGACGAGCACGGCCTCACATGGGACGCTGCTTGGAAAGTGACGCGCGAGGCGACGAGCTACACCAATCACACGCTGATGCCCGAAGCGCTCGAGACCTGGCCCGTGCGCATGATGGAAGGGCTGTTGCCGCGTCATCTCGAATTGGTCTACGAAATCAATCGACATTTTCTTGACGAGGTTCGCGCGAAATTCCCGGGCGACGCGAAGCGCCTCGAAACGCTTTCGCTGATCGACGAGCGCGGCGAGCGTCGCGTGCGCATGGCAAACATCGCCATCGTCGCCTCGACGCGCGTGAACGGCGTCTCTGCGCTGCATTCGCAATTGATGGTCGATACGATTTTTGCGGACTTCGCAGCGCTCTGGCCCGATCGCTTCATGAACGTGACGAATGGCGTGACGCCGCGTCGCTGGTTGGAGCAAGCGAACCCAGCGCTTTCGAGTTTGCTTGACTCAACAATTGGTCAAAAGTGGCGTCGCGATTTGTCGCAACTTTCACGCCTTGGCGATCATGCGCATGACGCGAAGCTCGGCGAGAAATTTCTCTCCGTGAAACGCGAAAGCAAAGCGAAACTCGCGGAGTATGTGCGTCGCGAATTGGGTATCGCGATCAATGTCGATAGCCTCTTTGATGTGCACATCAAGCGCATTCACGAATACAAACGGCAATTGCTCAATGTGTTGCATGTGATCGCGCGCTATCAGGCAATCGTTGCGAATCCGAGTGCGCAGTGGGTGCCGCGCACCGTGATCTTCGCGGGCAAAGCAGCGTCGGCCTATGCGATGGCGAAGAACGTGATTCGCCTGATTCACGACGTCGCACGCGTCGTCAACAGCGATCCACGCGTCGGCGACAAATTGAAAGTGGTCTTCCTGCCGAACTACAGCGTGAGCCTCGCTGAAATGATCATCCCGGCCGCCGATTTGTCGGAGCAGATTTCAACCGCAGGCACCGAAGCGTCGGGCACTGGCAACATGAAATTCGGTTTGAACGGTGCGATCACGATCGGCACCTGGGACGGCGCCAACATCGAAATGGCCGAGCACATGGGCGTGGAAAACATGTTCGTGTTTGGTTTGCGCACGCCGCAAGTCGCCGCGCTTAAAGCCGTCGGCTACGACCCGCGTCTCTACATTGAAGAGAACAAGCAGCTCGCGAACGTGATCGCCGCGATTGGTAACGGTGCGTTCTCGTGGGATGAACCGGAGCGCTATCGCAGCATCGTGCAATCGCTCACGCAACACGATCCGTATTTGTTGATGGCGGACTTCGCGGATTACTTGGCGACGCATTCGAAGGTCGATGCGCTTTACGTTGATTCGAAAGCGTGGGCGGAACGTGCATTGCGCAATATCGCGGGCATGGGTTTCTTCAGTACCGATCGTACGATTGCAGAATATGTGCAGAAGGTTTGGGATAAGCCAAGGCTTTGATTTTTTTGACGCAAGCGTAGGATGGGTGGAGCGAAGCGATACCCATCGGCACTTATCAAACGGAAACACGTCGTAACGCGCGGATTTTGTCTGGCGAAATACTGCGATGTAGAAATTGGAAAACTCACTTGTGACTAGTAGCGTGCAGCTGCAACACGGCTTTGGTGATGGGTATCGCTACGCTCCACCCATCCTACCCATTCGGAGAAACGCGCTCGGAGTTTGGACGAGATGAGTGAACTCCGCCCCTTCGAACGCCTAGGCGCACATCCTCTGGAAGAAGGCGGTGTGCGCTTCGCCGTGTGGGCACCGAACGCACGAGCGGTGAGTGTTGTCGGCGATTTCAACGCGTGGGACGTAACTCGCAACGTGCTTGCGTGCGAAGGCAGTTCAGGCACTTGGTCAGGCGTTATTGCAAACGCGAAACTCGGCGATCGCTATAAGTTCCAGATCGTCGCAGCCGATGGTCGCGTGTTGCCACTCAAGGCCGACCCCTACGCTCGCGCCGCCGAAATGCGCCCAGTAAACGCGAGCATCGTCGCACCGCTCCCACCAAAACGCGCGCTCCCCGCCAACCGCGCTGCACTCAACAAACGCGACGCAGCGATCTCGATCTACGAAGTCCACGCAACGAGCTGGAAGCGCCACCCCGATGGTCGCTTCTACGATTGGGACGAACTAGCAGCAACCCTGCCCGACTATGCTGCTGATTTAGGCTTCACGCACATCGAATTGATGCCAATCAGCGAGTATCCATTCGATGGCTCGTGGGGTTATCAAACGCTCGGACTTTTCGCACCAACCGCACGACTCGGTTCAGCGGAAGCGTTTCAACGATTCGTCGATGCGTGTCACGCAAAAAATCTCGGCGTGATCGTCGATTGGGTGCCCGCACATTTCCCTGGCGACGATTTCGGGCTCGCGCAATTCAACGGGGAGGCGCTCTACGAGCACGCAGATCCGCGCGAGGGATTTCATCGCGATTGGAACACGCTGATTTACAACTTCGGTCGCTTCGAAGTGCGCGACTTCCTTGTGAGTAGCGCGCTCTATTGGGCGGAACGTTTCGCAATCGACGGCCTGCGCGTCGATGCCGTCGCATCAATGCTTTACCGCGACTATTCGCGCAAAGACGGCGAATGGATTCCGAACAAAGACGGCGGTCGCGAAAACTATGAGGCGATAGCGCTTCTGAAGCGCATGAACGAAGTGATCGGCACCGAATGCCCCGGCGCGATGACGATTGCGGAAGAGTCCACATCGTTTCCGAAAGTCTCCGCGCCAACGTATGTAGGCGGTCTCGGCTTCCATTTCAAATGGAATATGGGTTGGATGAACGACACGTTGTCGTACATGAAAGAAGATCCAGTTCATCGCAAGTATCACCACAACAAGATGACCTTCGGGCTCGTCTACGCGTTCTCCGAAAACTTCTTGTTGCCGCTCTCACATGACGAGGTCGTGCATGGCAAAGGCTCGATCCTCGGTCGCATGCCGGGCGACGCATGGCAGCGCTTCGCGAATCTGCGCGCGTACTACGGATTCATGTGGGCGCATCCCGGCAAGAAGCTTCTGTTCATGGGGCAAGAGTTTGGGCAATCGAGCGAATGGAATTACGAAAGCGAGTTGCCGTGGGGCGAGTCATCGCACGCGTCGCATGCAGGCGTCGCGAAACTCATTCGCGATTTGAATCGCTTTTACACGTCGCATGCGGCGATGTCCAAACTCGATTGCGACGCGAAGGGATTTGAATGGATCGCAGTTGACGATACCGATCAATCGGTGATTTCGTGGGTTCGTCGCGACGATACAAACAATGAAGTGATTGCCGTGAGTAACTTCACACCGGTGCCGCGACATGGGTATCGGCTTGGTGTGGCTTGGTCGAGTGTTTGGGAAGAGGCGTTGAACACCGATGCTTCGATTTACGGTGGGAGCGGTGTTGGAAATGGTCAACGCGCAATTGCAGCGGAGAGAGTTGCTTCGCATGGGAAGCCGTTCTCGATTGCGGTGACTGTGCCGCCACTTGCTACGATTTACTTGGTGCGACAGTGATGTTGAGTGTTATGCCCCATTTGCTCGCCGGAGTTGCTGTCATCCCCGCGAAGGGTGTAGGCGGGGTTTCGGATCGCCTGCGATCCGCCGCCGGAACGACTCGCGCATGCTTGCGCGAGTGCGCCCTGCAAGGGGGGACCCAGGCCGAGTGCAGCGGTATTCGGGAGAACCAGACGTCGTTGCGACGTCACCGTCCCGGTCCGGGTTCCCGCCTTCGCGGGAATGACATAGGGGTGAGGGCGCTCTCCAAATGAGTGAGCTTGTTCTCGAACCTTCGCGTACAAACGCTTTCGGCTCGCACGTTTACGACGACGGCGTCAACTTCGCCATCTGGTCCGACAACGCCGACAAAATCGAACTTTGCGTATTCGAAAATAACCGCGAAACACGCTACGAACTGCACAACGCAGGCAACGACGTCTTCAGCGGTTTTCTGCCCAACGCAAAACCCGGCCTCGTCTACGGCTATCGCGCGTACGCAAACAATTTGCACGACTCAGGGCAATGTTTCAATCCAAGCAAACTACTACTCGACCCGTACGCCCGTGAAATTGTCGGTAAGCATGTGTGGGACGCACGTCACGCGGCGAACAATCCGCAAG
>JAAFJI010000256.1 GCA_013298045.1 Betaproteobacteria bacterium | reverse complement strand
GAGCTACAGGTCACCACGACGTTTGTGACGTTTGCCGCGCCGACCACGCCCGCCCCGCTTGCCACGGCGCAGGTCTGCGCCGGTGCGCCAGGCTGCGTCTGCACGGTCACCGAGTAGCTCGCACCGGAGTTAACTGCCGCTGAGAAGGTGAATGCGGAAGCGTTGGCCGGAACGTTCACCGTTTGCGCGTTGCCGTTTAGCGCGAGCACGAGACCGGAACCGGTCAAACCGGCGACCGTGCCGCCGACTGTGTACGTGTTCGTGGTGCAGGTGACCGTGACGTTGGTCACGTTCGCCGCAGCGATGGTGCCAGCGCCCGAGGCAACACTGCACGTTTGCGTCGGCGAATTGGGCTGCGTCTGCACGGCCACCGAGTAGCTCGCACCTGAGTTAACTGCCGCTGGGAAGGTGAATGTGGAAGCGTTGGCCGGAACGTTTACCATTTGCGAACCACCGTTTAGCGAGAGCACGAGTCCGCTGCCCGCAAGTCCGCTCACATTGCCACCTACGGTGTAGGTATTGGTCGTACAGGTCACGGTGACATTGCTTATGTTTACGGAGGCGACGGTGCCTGTGCCGTTCGTGACCGAACAGCTTTGCGTCGGCGAGCTCGGCTGCGTTTGCACCGTAACGGCGTAGCTTTGACCGCTACCCACCAGCGACGGAAAGGTGAATGCGCCGTCGGCGGATATGTTCAACGTCTGGTTGACGCCTGCGCTCAGTGCGAGTACCAAGCCCGATCCGCTTAACCCGCTGACGGTGCCGCCAATGCTATGAACGCCAACCACGTAGCTCGGCGCAGGATTCAGCGCCTTTTTCGTACGGAACTTGAAGTCCGGGTAACCGTAGTGAAAGTTGCTGATAACGCCTGTCGGAAAGGTGGATTGAAGGCAAGAATTGCAATAGCGCATGTCGCCATACGTCAGTTTGGTACTGATTTGCGATGAGGTGCCGAAGTAGTAGCCGTCGCTCGGTCCCTGGTAGAGCGTCAGGATGTATTGCGTACCTGCAGTGAGCCAGATCGGCTGCGCTGCGTCGGTGTAGGTGTACAGAGCGGCGGAGCCGGAAATCTGTTGCTGCGCAACGATGGCTTGAGTGGCGAAATTGAAGAGCGTGATGTAGCGCGTCGTACCGTTTGGTTCGCGTTTACCGAATTGCGTGAGGAGTACGTCTTCGTTCGGTGTGAATCGGAAGCCGCGCTGCGAATTGGTAGCGCCGCCCGCCCCGCCGGTATCGACCTCCCGTGTCGCAGAATCGTTGAGCGGGTCGATCGGGTCGGTGTCGAATACAGTGAGCGTACTGGCGCTCGTCGCCGCCGGATTGCCGCTGAACATGTAAATCGTGAGCGTTCCCGAAGCAGCAAGCGCGGGGAGTTTGACCCACACGACCGTGTTCGCGGTGCCCGCGCCGCTCTCGATCCAGTAGTCGAGCAAGGTAGCGCCCGCGCTATCGGCACCAAAGCGCAGATCGGCTGCATTCGGCAACATCGCACTCGTATCGATCACCATTCGAAGCTGATAACCGGTCGATGCAGTCGCACTGTTCTCTGTGATCGAAATTGCCGCGATTTGCGACCAGCCCGCCGGTTGCGCGACCACGGGCGAACTCGAAACGAGCGAGAGCATGACGACGCTCGCCGCCATCGCGACGATGCCAACGCCGCGTCTTAGCCGCGCGAGTGTGTTCAAAAGAGAAAGAAGCGCGACAGCGCCCGATGCGTTATTCATCATGCGTACCCCGAAGATTTATTGACTCGATACGTTGCGGCAGGTGTTTTTTTACGCCCGCGTAGCCGATTGCGCACTAATTGCGATTTGCCGCCTGCGGATCATAGCGGGAGCTCAGCCAGGCTGCGCGTGCGATGGGACTCTCCCGTCTTGGCGCGCGACGGTAGCTGCGATAGCCGTCGCTGCGATAGCCCAACTTTGTTACAGCAATACGTCGCGTCGCCTCAAAAAATAACAAATACAACGATTTCGATTAAGTTATTGATATTGTCGACAAACGGCGTGCTTCTTATACTTATCAGGGCAAGGAAAGTCAATGTTGAGTGTTTCAGTTCGCCGCTGCAGCCAGTCGCCAGGAAAGTGCACGCCCGGCCGTGAGCGCGACGACCGTATCGTCGCCGAAGGCGAACTCGCTCGGCGGCGTCCAGTGCTCGCGGGTGAGCACGACCTGTTCGGCATTGCGTGGGAGGCCGTAGAACGCTGCGCCGAATTTGCTCGCGAAATCGTCGAGTTTGTCGAGCGCGCCGACCGCGTCGAACGCCTCTGCGTAGAGCTCGATCGCTGCGTGTGCGGTGAAGCATCCGGCGCAGCCACAGGCGTTTTCTTTAGTGCCTTTGGCGTGCGGCGCGCTATCGGTGCCTAAGAAAAATTTGGGCGAACCGGAGGTTGCGGCGGCAATCAGCGAACGCCGGTGCGTTTCGCGTTTCAGGATCGGCAAACAGTAGAAATGCGGACGGATACCGCCAGTGAAAATCGCGTTGCGGTTGTAGAGCAAATGCTGTGGTGTGATAGTTGCCGCGACGTTGTCGCCCGCCGCGCGCACGAAGTCGGTCGCCTCGCTGGTGGTGATGTGCTCAACGACGATTTTGAGCGCCGGAAAATCGCGCACGATTTTCTGCAGCGAGCCATCGACAAACTTCGCTTCGCGGTCGAACACATCGACGTCGTGATGCGTCACCTCGCCGTGAACACAAAGAACGACGGCGTGCTTCTGCATCGCCTCCAGCACCGGGTAAATCTTTTGCAGATCGGTCACGCCGGAATCGGAATTGGTGGTCGCGCCCGCCGGGTAATACTTAAGCGCATGCACGAAGCCGCTGTCTTTCACGCGCGCGATTTCCTCCGGTGCAGTGTTATCGGTGAGATAGAGCGTCATTAACGGCGTGAAGCGCTGACCCGGGCGCAGCGCGCCCACAATGCGGTCGAAATACGCTTTCGCCTGGACGACGGTGGTCACCGGCGGCTTGAGGTTCGGCATCACGAGCGCCCGCGCAAACTGATCGGCGGTGAGTGGCACGACCGCAGCGAGCCCGACGCCGTCGCGCAGGTGCACGTGAAAATCGTCGGGGCGCGTCAAGTGGAGCGTCTGGTTCATAAATCTTGGGCGACGGCTGTGCCGCAAACATGGCGTGAGCCCGCATTTTCCTTCAACTGGAAGCGGGTACACTCGTCGGTTGACGTGAGCCGTCCCACGTTTTGCAAAGACCGCCGCTGGCTGTGGCTATAATCCGCCGCCTTGCAGTTTTCGCGAGGCTTCGGACACGCGGTTCACGCGCACCCTCGCGGGGGCGCAGATTCCAACAAGATTCTCAGGGAAGGCAGTTGGCTCGATATGGCAAGCAGTGCGAAAGCAAAAGCGTCCCCCAAAGCAAAAGCAGTCAGTGCGAAAAAGCCAACCGCGCCGGTAGTCAAAAAAGCCGCGCCCAAGCCGCCCGCCTCAAAAACCGCGCCCAAGCCTGCCGCAAAAGTGGCGACCAAGGTCGCGCCTGCACCCAAGCCCGCGTCCAAAGCCGCTGTGAAGCCGACTGCAAAGATCGAGGCAAAAAAGCTCACGCCCGTCGCGCCGATTGCAGCAATTGCACCGATTGCCGCATCTCGCAAGTCCCCCGTTTCTCCTCCTGTTTCAACTCAAATTCAACCTGCTGTGTCCAAAACCAATACCGCTGCCGCTTCGAGCGCGCTGCCGAAAGCCGTTGTGCTTTCGCTCAATGCCCACAAAAAATACGCTGGTCTCACCGAAGCCGAGATCGTCAAACAACCCGAATCCGAATACATGAGCAAAGCGCAGCTCGCGTTTTTCAAAGAAAAACTCACCGAGCTGCGCAGCACGATCCTCCACAACGCGACCGACACCGGCGAGCATCTGCGCGACGTCGAAGTCGCAACCGACCCGTCCGATCGAGCAACGCAGGAAGAGGAATACACCCTTGAGCTGCGCACCCGCGACCGCGAACGCAAGCTGCTGAAAAAAGTGGACAAGGTACTGCGCATGATCGACGACGGCAGCTTCGGCTGGTGCGAAGAAACCGGTGAGCCAATCGGTATCGCCCGCTTGATTGCGCGACCAACGGCCACACTTTCAATCGAGGCACAGGAGCGCCGGGAGCGGATGCAAAAACTCTTCGGCGACTGATATTTGTGGCATGAAGCGACCGCAGCGGCGATTTTTTCGCGCCGCAGTGCTCGCCGTACCGGATGTGCGGCTCTCCGCTTCCCACGAAATCTCATTCATCTCTCTACGCTTTCTGCTGCAAAAATTTACTGCCCTGCAAGCGCCTTTCACGTATTTCCTAAAAGGACAACAACTATGAGTGCACCTTTCTCCCTTCCACCGCTTCCCTACGCCGACAACGCGCTTGATCCGCTGATCTCGGCGAACACGATTGGTTTCCACTACGGCAAGCATCACAAAGCCTATGTCGATAACCTGAACAAATTGGTCGACGGTAAAGACTTGGCGCAAATGTCGCTGGTTGACGTGATCAAGCATTCGGCGGGCAAAGCCGACATGATGGGCGTGTTCAATAACTCCGCGCAAATCTGGAACCACACGTTTTATTGGCACAGCCTTAAACCCAACGGTGGCGGCAAACCGGGCGGCACGATCGGCGCGATGATCGACAAATCGTTTGGCGATTACGACAAGTTCAAAGCGGAATTCGCCAATGCCGCGATGACGCAATTCGGCTCCGGCTGGGCGTGGCTGGTCAAAGATGGCGATGCGCTGAAAGTCGTGAAAACCCCGAATGCGGAGGTGCCTTTCACCAAAGGTCAAACGCCGCTGTTGACCATCGACGTGTGGGAACATGCCTACTACCTGGACTACCAAAACCTGCGCGCGAAATACGTTGAGACGCTCATCGACAAACTGATGAACTGGGATTTCGCAGAAAAGAACTTAAGCGCGTAGTTCCAGTCAACACTTGTAGTCGTTGACTGTAGCAACTAATCAAGGGTCGGTCACGCCGACCCTTTCGCATTTCTAAGGTG
>JAAFJI010000254.1 GCA_013298045.1 Betaproteobacteria bacterium | reverse complement strand
AGCGAGCGTGCGGGTCACAATCGGCATGAATGCGGAATCGCAACGCGCAATCGTCGCGGTTGTCGACGATGGTGCGGGCGTGCCAAAAAACATGGTCGATCAAATATTCGAGCCTTTTTTTAGCGGTAGTGGCAGCACCGGACTCGGGCTCTACCTGGTGCGCGAACTCGCGCAGGCCTCCGGTGGTAACGTGCGGCTTGGGCAGTCGAGCTCGGGCGCGCGCTTCGTACTTGAATTGCCCCTTGCCCTGACATAGACTGCGAGTCGGCGTCTCGCGCCCCCCGCTGTCTCCCCGAAACTATAAGCAGATACGCCATGGCAAAACGACTTGAAGCCACACCCCGCGTGCTCGTCATCGACGACGAGCCAGACCTTCTCATGCTGATGCGGCTCACGCTGACCAAACTCGGGCTTGAGGTGATCACCGCCGATTCGTTCACAGAGGGGCTCGCCGCGCTCGATCGCGGCGACTATGCGCTCTGCCTGACCGACATGCAGCTCGGCGACGGCACCGGTATCGACATCCTGGGCGCGATCCAGACCAAAGGGCTTGATTTGCCCTGCGCGGTCATCACCGCATTTGGCAACGCCGACAACGCAGTCGCCGCGCTCAAGGCGGGCGCGTTCGATTACTTGGCGAAACCGGTGTCGCTGGATCAGCTGCGCACGCTGGTGAAATCGGCGATCCGCCTGCCCGATAAAGACACGCCAAAGAACGCCGCCAACGGCTCGTCCGCCGGCAGCGAAAGCCCACTGGTGGGCGAATCGGCGAGTATCGTTGCCTTGCGCGCGATGTTGCTGCGGCTAGCAAAAACGCAAACACCGGTTCACATTCACGGCGAGTCGGGCACCGGAAAAGAGCTTGCGGCGCGCATTTTGCACCGCAGCGGTCCGCGCGCAGCTTCACCCTTTATCGCCGTCAATTGCGGGGCGATACCCGAAAATTTGATGGAAAGCGAATTCTTCGGCTATCGAAAGGGATCATTTACCGGAGCTGACACTGACCGCGATGGCTTTTTTCAATCCGCCTCGGGCGGCACCTTGTTCTTGGACGAGGTTGCCGATCTGCCGCTGACGCTGCAAGTGAAGTTGTTGCGCGCGATTCAAGAGAAACGCGTGCGCAAGGTCGGCAGCTCGAACGAAGAAGACGTCGACGTGCGCATCGTGAGCGCAACCCACAAGAATCTGCATGAACTGGTCACCGCCGGAAAATTCAGGCAGGACTTGTTCTATCGCTTGAACGTGCTGCAAGCGGCAATGCCGTCGCTGCGCGACATTCGCAGCGATATCCCAGTGATCGCCAGAAAAATACTGGTGCGGCTCACCGGCGACACCCGCGATGTGCTCACCCCGGATGCGGTCGAGGCGCTGTCTGCGTACGCCTTTCCGGGCAATGTGCGCGAACTCGAAAACGTGCTGGAGCGGGCGATGGCGCTCGCCGAATCGCCGGATTCCATCACCGCCGCCGATCTGCGACTGACGGTCGAAGCAAACCCGGTCACCAAAGCGGCGCAAGCCGAAGCCGCCAGCGCAACCACCGGCGGGCTCGCCGGGCGCGTGCCGCTGCAAGATTTTCTAGATCGCTGCGAACGCGAAACGCTCGACCTCGCGCTTGCGCAAACGCGCGGCAACCGAACTCAAGCGGCCAAACTGCTCGGGATCACCTTCCGTTCGATGCGCTATCGACTCGAGCGGCTGGGCATGCGCATCGAAGATGAATGACGGCTGGCTTGCCTCCGCGCGCCGGCTGGATTCGCCCAACTTCGACGCCCGACCCGAAGGCGCAACGCTAGACGTTGTCGTACTCCATCACATCAGCTTGCCGGCCGGCCAATTCGGCGGCGACGCGGTGGAGCGCCTTTTCACCAACCGTATTGCCCCGGACGAGCCGCTACTCGGCGAGCTGGCATCGCTGCGTGTCTCGGCCCACTTCTTCCTTCGTCGCAGTGGCGAGATCATTCAGTTCGTGAACGTTCATGATCGCGCATGGCATGCCGGGACTAGCGCCTGGCGCGGACGCGAGCGGGTCAACGATTTCTCGATCGGCATCGAGATCGAGGGTGACAATGCGACTACCTTCAGCGATCTCCAGTACGCGTCGCTCAATCAATTGCTTGCTACATTGAATTCAGCTTTTTCCGTTAATGTCCTGACAACGCACAGCGAAATAGCGTTCGGTAGAAAGATCGATCCCGGTTCAAAATTTGATTTTTCTCAAATTTCACAGGGCTATTTGATTTAAAGCTGTATTCCGCCTGAGCGAAACCTGCGTGCGCAGCGCACCGTAAAATGGCGGGTTATGCAATTTATTCTTGAATACGCGCCGATTCTGCTGTTTTTCGCGGCATACAAGCTCCAGGGAATCTACGTGGCGACCGCGATTGCGATCGTCGCATCGATTGCAGCAATTGCCTATGCATATTTCGTTCAGAAAAAAGTGACCGCCATGCAGTGGCTATCGCTTGCGATCATCGTCGTCTTCGGTGGCGCGACCTTGTTGTTGCATGATGAGATGTTTATCAAGTGGAAGCCGTCGGCGCTCTATGTCATATTCGCGGCGACGCTCGTGATCGGCAAACTCGTCTTTAAGCGCGACTGGATTGATGTTGTCTTCAAACAGGCACAGATTCAGGCACCGGCTGCCGTGTGGTCGCGCATTACCTGGGCGTGGGTCGTGTTCTTTTTGGTCATGGCAACGCTCAACGGTTATGTCGCCACTTACTTCAGCCTAGACGCGTGGGTCAATTTCAAAGTTTGGTGGGCGATGGGCTTGTTTTTAGTTTTCACCGTCGGCAATGTCGTCCTGCTCTCGAAGTACATACCCGAATCCGAGGTCGCGGCTGCGGCTCCACATGCGAACGCGAATGCGACTGCAACGGGCGGCGGCAGCGATCCGAAATGAACACACTTGAGCAGGTCTTCGTGGCGCGCATGGACGCGCTCGCACCACAAACCGTGGTCGTTCGCGACGATTCGGCGCGCCACGCCGGGCACGCTGGCAGCAATGGCGGCGGGCATCTTTCAGCCACTGTGGTTGCACGCTCGTTTCAAGGAAAGTCCACCGTCCAGCGCCATCGCGCTGTCTACGCATTGGTCGGCGATTTAATGCCGCACACACTTCACGCGCTCGCGCTCACGACCAAAACGCCCGAAGAGGCTGCGCTCGATCGACCGCTCGCTGCCGCGCGCTGAACTCATTTCAACAAACCCAGTCTCAACCACTTCATCATTCGGATGACTCTATGAAAAACACAAAAACACTCTCACTGGTCGCGGTCGCCGCGAGTCTCGCGCTCGCCAGCACCGCTGGCTTTGCGCAAACGAAAAAGCCCGCAGCGGCCGCCGCACCAGCCGCCCCCGCCGCTGCCGGCGCGATCCTCTATTCGCCGCAGCAGCTCGATCTGATCATCAAAGAGCGCGTCGCCCAAGGTCAGCCCGATTCGCCAGAGTTGCGCGAGTACCTCAAGCAGGAACTGATCAATCGCGAACTGCTGCTGCGCGCGGCGAAGGCAAAGGGTCTCGACAAAGATGCGACGCTGCGCACACAAATGCAGGTTGCAGCCGACACGATCCTGATTCGCAGCTACGTCAACGATGTGCTGACCGCTAAACAAGTCGGTGAAGACGTTCTCAAGAAAGAGTACGACGCCATCAAAGCCGGACTGGGCGACAAGGAATTCCGCGCGAGCCACATCCTGGTCGAGAAAAAAGAGGAAGCTGAAGCCATCATCAAGCAGCTTCAAACCGGCGCTAAATTTGCCGATCTCGCAAAAGCAAGCTCAAAGGATCCAGGTTCGAAAGAAAACGGCGGCGATCTCGATTGGGCGGTCCCTTCGAACTATGTCAAGCCGTTCGCCGACGCGATGATCGCGCTTGAAAAAGGCAAATACACGCCGCAGCCGGTGCAGAGCCCGTTTGGCTTTCACGTCATCAAACTCGACGATGTGCGCGAAGCGAAAGCGCCTCCGTACGACGAGGTGAAGCCACAGCTCGCGCAGCGCCTGCAGGGCAAGATTCTCGAGGATCACGTGCTCGAGCTGCGCACCAAAGCGGGCGTGAAGTAAGCGACCCGAGGCAGCCTCAGCTGTGCGAAAAAGCCACCTTCGGGTGGCTTTTTTATTGCCGTCGAATCTTCGCCAGAGAAAGCGCCAGATTGACAGGGAAGCTCGCTACCATCTCGTTAACCCTCACCATCGGTGAGGCATTGAGACCGCTGTCCAACGACACGAACTTGAAAAAAAGGGGAAATCGCGTTGAATGACTATTTGAAGAATAAGGATCTGATTGCGGGGCTGATGTTCATCGCCATCGGTCTGGTTTTTTTTGTGGGGGCCAACAGCTACTCGATCGGTAGCGCGGCGCGCATGGGGCCAGGCTACTTTCCGCGCATTCTGGGCGGAATTTTGGTCGTGCTTGGGGTGCTCGTCTCCGGGGCTGGCTTGAAGAACCAGGCGGAGTGGGCGCAAAGCGCGGGCATCGGCTGGACCTGGAGGCCCGTGTTTATCCTCACGCTCGCGGTCGTGCTATTCGGCGCTGTGTTGCAGCCGCTTGGCATGCTCGCCGCGATTGCGCTGCTCACGGTGATCTCCGGGATCGCCGCGCACGACAAGAACTACCGAGAACTTGCCATCATCACGGTCATCATGTGCCTGTTTTGTGCAGGTGTGTTTGTATGGGGACTCAAGCTCCAGATGAAACTTTTCCCCTGGAGCTGATGCGATGGAACTGCTCAATAACCTCGCGCTTGGCTTCGGCGTCGCGCTCACGTTTCAAAACATTCTCTACGCGCTCGTTGGCTGCCTCCTCGGCACGCTGATCGGCGTGTTGCCGGGTATCGGTCCGGTCGCAACGATTGCGATGCTGCTGCCAACGACCTACGCGCTACCGCCGGTGTCGGCGCTCATCATGCTCGCAGGTATTTACTACGGCGCGCAGTACGGTGGCTCGACCACC
The DNA here is from genome assembly GCA_013298045.1 of Betaproteobacteria bacterium. Classification (GTDB taxonomy): domain Bacteria; phylum Pseudomonadota; class Gammaproteobacteria; order Burkholderiales; family Casimicrobiaceae; genus Casimicrobium. Next base: position 144 of record JAAFJI010000254.1, on the reverse strand, counting down.
GCGATTCTGGTCAATTTGCCGGGTGAGTCCTCATCGGTGGTGACTGCGCTAGATGGCTACCAAATGGCGCGAAACGGCCGAGCGGGTGCGGCCCTTGGCATGGCTGCGATCGGCTCGTTTATTGCTGGCAGCTTCTCGACCTTG
>JAAFJI010000255.1 GCA_013298045.1 Betaproteobacteria bacterium | reverse complement strand
CGATCATGGGCGGCGCGGTGTTTGCAGTGCTGCTTGCGATCTGGGAATACCGCATTTGGACTATCTTGCTCGATGCGTGGTATGACTATGTGTTGCTTTTCTTCGCGGTGGAATTCGCCTACTACTGGCATCATCGCTTGAGCCACGAAGTGCGCTGGTTCTGGGCGACGCACAGCGTGCATCACTCACCACAAAAAATGTATTTGTCTGGCGCGATTCGTTTGGGATGGACCGGGCAAATCAGTGGCGCATTCTTGTTCTACGCGCCGCTGGTTGTGATCGGATTTCATCCTGTTGCAGTGTTCGGAACCTTGCTCCTGAATCTGATTTATCAGTTCTGGCTGCATACCGAACTCATCGGCAAGCTACCCGGTTTCGATTGGATTTTCAATTCACCGTCGAATCATCGCGTGCATCACGCAGTGAACCCGGAATACCTCGACCGCAACTACGGCGGCGTGCTGATGCTTTTCGATCATTTGTTCGGAACGTATCAACGCGAACTCGTCGAGTCGCCGCCACGCTATGGACTCGTCAAGCAGATCGAATCACACAATCCGTTTCGGATTGCGTTGAACGAGTGGATCAACATCGCAAGAGATTTACGCTACGCGAAATCGTTGCGCGACGCGCTTGGCTTGGTCTTCGCGCCGCCGGGGTGGAGGTCAGACGGCCATGGAATGACCTCAAAGCGCCTGCGCGAGCTTGCCGGACTATCATCATCAAAGACAAAGGCCGAGTACAAACTGAGCGAAAGTCCGTAGAAGTTGTTCGCCATGGCAAACAGTAGTCGTCGCCGTCTACCCCCCGCCCCCCGCTTTTGCAGTGTTTTTTCGTTGTGTTGTGAGCGTACCGACACAAGTATTGCCGTTTGAAGCGCAACGAACGCGCGCTGTGAATCCGCACGCTCGACCACAACTGCAATCGCCGCGCAGAAATCGTCGATTGATGCATTCGATTACGCGCCGTCTCGCCGCGCAACGCAGCTCATCATTCGCGAAGACCCACGGCCACGCTTTCGTGCGATTGATTTGATCCCGGGGCGGAGCACGCTTATTGCGGCTCAGCGCGCGCGGCATCATCGGCGCGTTGCACGAAGAGGTTCCGTCGCTCGGTTGGTCAATTGATGCTTGGCTAACTGGTCACGTCGTCGCGATGAACTTCGATTGAATATTCCGGCGCATGAAGTAGATGGGCAACCCCATTAACGTATTCGCTTTAAGCCCTATTAAAAAAGGCTTATGGCAGCTTGCACATGTATATCAACAACTTACTTTATCTGTAGTTAAACCCAATTTTTATGGGCTTTAGCCGATTTTTTATAAAAGAAATTCCGAAGCACATTGATAGCGACCATGAGTCTCTTTATATCTGTGCCCGCTTGCCAACCAAGTTTTAGTAACAAAGTCAGTTTTCCGCCGTCCTGTCCGCAGTAAACGGGCATTACTTTAAATATCAAAATCAAACAAATACTGCACCTACTCGGCTTTTAATGGGGCAATCGCGGAATAATTGCTCTCGAGCTGAAGCGAAAGCCACGTCAGTTGAAACGGTCGCATCGGGGCGGCAAGTTCGCTGACGTCGCGAGGGAGCGATTTCAGGGCAATCCGCCGTTTGTTCATCGGCGAATTCATCCGATTTCTGCGCTTTCTGCGGTGAATTGGGACCGCCGTCAAACCGACCAATTTCGACCGCGTTCAACTGCTCCACTTGCGTTTTACGCAGTCAACGCAATCTATCTGCGGCAAAGTTCTATAATTAAAGGTTCCCTTTTCAACCGCCGATGACTCTAGCGCGAGCGTTCGTACGCTCCCGCGACGGTCGTGCTGGCGTCGCCGCGCCGCTTGACCGAACGGGCGCATTTCGGAGTCGATTCAGATGGCCAAAGCAAAATCCAAAACGCCCGCAAAGCCCGCCACCAAGAGCAAGGCGAAGCCTGCCTCATCGAAAGCGACCGGCAAAGCTGCGGTTGCATCAGCCGCACGGGTCAAATCGAAGACGAGCAGCAAGCCAGCGGTGAAGAAGCCTACCGCAAAAACGAAGGCAGCGGCAAAGCCAGCGGTAACGGCGAAAAAGAAACCAGTGACGAAGAGCGCCCCGGCAACTGCCAAGCGCGCGGTTAAGGCGACGCCAAAAGTCGCGCCGAACGTCGCGCAAAAAGCGGTCGCGAAAACCGCCACGAAGCCTATAGAGAAAAAGAAAGCAATTGCCCCTGTGCAAAAACCGAAAAGCAAAGAAACTGAGAAAGTCGACACGAAGTCGAAAGCGCTGAACACCAAATCTGCTAAGGCAGTCGTTGAAAAAGCAGACTTGAAGACGCCGAAATCGGCAAAACCTGACGCGAAGCTCGATCCGAAGGCTCGCGCCGCGACCGAAAAATTGGCCAAACCGGCGAAAGAAGCCGTGGTCGAAGTGACGCCAGCCGCCGATGCGCTGCCGGAGAAGATCGCGATCAACCCGCTCACCGGTAAGCCGAAGACTCGCAAGCAATTGCTGCTTGAGAAAAAGCAGCAGGCGTTGTTGGCCGCACTCGCACCACTGCCGACAGTTGACGCCGAAACACGTCGGCTGCGCCTGAAACAGCTCATCACGCTCGGTAAAGACCGGGGCTATTTGACCTACGCCGAGATTAACGATCATCTGCCGGACGATCTGGTTGACGCCGAGGCGATCGAGAGCGTTGTCGGAATGATCACTGACATGGGCATCAAGGTGTTCGACGAAGCACCAGCCGCTGAAGATCTCATCATTCAAGAAACTGCGAGCGCCGTCACTGACGACGTCGCAGAAGAAGCCGAACAAGCGATTTCGCAACTCGATAACGAATTCGGTCGCACGACCGACCCGGTGCGCATGTACATGCGCGAGATGGGGACGGTCGAACTCTTGACACGCGAAGGCGAAATCGAAATCGCCAAACGCATCGAGGACGGTTTGAAGCACATGGTGCAAGCGATTTCCGCATGCCCGATGACGATCGCCGAAATACTCGAACTTGCAACCAAGATCGAGAAAGAGGAAGTGCCGGTTGACGACATCGTCGACGGTCTCGCGGGCCTTGCCGAACCCGAGCCTGCGGGTCCGGTCTCGGCAGCGGATGCGGACGAGGAAGGCGACGAAGACGAAGAAGTCGAAGAGGAAGACGAAGAAGCGACCGCCGCGATTTCTGCGGAACTTCTCGCACAACTCAAATCGATGTCGATGGAGAAATTCGCTTCGATCCGCAAAGCACACGCCAAGATTCTTCAGCACATCGAGAAGGATGAGTACAAGACCGAGGGCTACAGCAAAGCACAAAAGAAGATTACCGACGAAATGATGGAAATTCGTTTCGCGGCGAAAATCGTTGAGCAGCTGTGCGATTCGGTGCGCACTAACGTCGAAAAAGTGCGCGGTCATGAGAGGAAGCTTCAAGAGCTGCTCGTCTTCAAATGCCACATGCCGCGCGAACATTTCCTCAAGATGTTCCCTGAAAAGGCGATGGATCTGAAGTGGATTGACAAGGAAATCGCCGCCGGTAAGCCATACAGCGACACGATGTTCAAGAACCGCCAGGCGCTCGTTGAGCGTCAGGAGGCGTTGATCGAGCTGCAGAAGAAAGTCATGCTGCCGCTGCAAGACTTCAAAGACATCTACAAACAGATGGCATCCGGCGAGGCCAAAGCGCGCAAGGCAAAGAAAGAGATGACTGAGGCGAACTTGCGTCTCGTGATCTCGATTGCCAAGAAATACACGAACCGTGGCCTGCAATTCTTGGATCTTATTCAGGAAGGCAACATCGGTTTGATGAAGGCAGTCGACAAATTCGAATTCCGTCGTGGCTTTAAGTTTTCGACGTACGCCACGTGGTGGATTCGCCAGGCGATCACGCGCTCGATCGCCGATCAAGCGCGCACCATTCGTATCCCTGTGCACATGATCGAAACGATCAACAAGATGAACCGCATCTCGCGGCAAATCTTGCAGGAGACGGGCATCGAGCCCGACGCGCCAACGCTTGCCGCACGCATGGAAATGCCGGAAGACAAAGTGCGCAAGATCATGAAGATCAGCAAAGAGCCGATCTCCATGGAAACGCCGATTGGCGACGACGACGACAGCCACTTGGGTGACTTCATCGAAGACACCAATACGCTGACGCCGATCGACGCTGCCGTGCAAGACAGCCTGCGCGACCTCTGCAAAGAAGTACTCGACACGCTCACACCGCGCGAAGCCAAAGTGCTCCGCATGCGTTTCGGTATCGAGATGAATACCGATCACACGCTTGAGGAAGTCGGCAAGCAGTTCGACGTCACGCGCGAGCGGATTCGTCAGATCGAAGCGAAGGCTTTGCGCAAGCTCCGTCATCCAAGTCGCGCCGAGCGACTCAAGGGCTTTGTGACGGAAGCATAAGCCAAGGTGTGCGCACTCGCCGCGCAGAAAGAACGGGCCGTGCGGCCCGTTTTTCATTCGGGCGTTTCGCAACCGCCGATGCGATAATCGTGGCTAACGGGCCGTTAGCTCAGTTGGTCAGAGCAGAGGACTCATCTTGATGGTGACCCGTGCGTGAAAGCGAACGTGGAAAAACCGGGTGAACTCAGGGAAACCGTCAGTTGCTGAAAAGCAGCCCGGCAATCCTGAGCCAAGCTCACCGAAGGCAGATCGAAAGATCGGTAGGTGAGAAGGTGCAGAGACTAGGACGTGAGGAGCCAATCCGATAAGCGTTCGTTTAGCGCCCGGCACCCAAACGAGTGGAGCAATCCACGGCGTGGGTGGTGAGATAGTCCAGGGAGCGGGGAAACTCGTACAAACCTGAATCCTTTGGTCGTTGGTTCAAGTCCAACACGGCCTACCAACAAAAAAGCCACCTCAGAATGCTAGGGTGGCTTTTTTCTTTTTTGACTTTAAAGAGGTGCCGCGCTGCCGGTTATTCCATTTCTAATTCGATAGCGCATCAATAATCCAAGGCCAATGCACGATGGATTTCAGCCAGGCGTGGTCTTGCTCCATCTCATTTAGTGCCGCTTCGAGATGATCTTCGAGTGCCGAGAGGCTCGCGAAGGCGCGGTTGT
>JAAFJI010000253.1 GCA_013298045.1 Betaproteobacteria bacterium | reverse complement strand
CGCTCTGCCGACGAGCCGTATTTTTTGAAGTCGTATTGAATCAATTTGATCTGCGAGAAACGCGGGGCTTCCGGCGGCTGTGGCGCATTTTTGTTCGACGGCAGCTGATATTGCTTTGCCTGTGCCGCGAGCTTTTGCGCGTCTGGCGTGAGTGCCCAGTCGTAGAATTTTTTGGCGTTTTCCATGTTGCGAGCGCCCTTCATGATCGACATTGAGCCGACCTCGTAGCCGGTGCCTTCGCACGGTGCGCTCATGCCCACCGGAAAGCCGTTTTTCTGCTCGCCCGGAACGTCGTGCATGAACGAAACGCCTACCGCGGTCTCGCCACGTGCGGCGGCTTTTACTGGGCCCGTGCCAGAGCGCGGATACTGCGAAATGTTCTTGTGCAGACCTTTCAAATATTCGAAAGCTTTGTCTTCACCCATCACCTGCACAAGCGTTGCGAGCGCGGTGTACGCGGTGCCGGAGGCCGCCGGATTGGCCATTTGCACATCGCCCTTGAGCTCCGGCTTGACGAGGTCGCTCCAGCATTTCGGTGCTTCGAGTTTCTTCTTCGCGAGCAATTCGGTGTTAAACGAAAAGCCGAGCGCGCCTGCGTAAATGCCGACCGTTTTAAATCCGGCAATCTGCGCCTGGTAGGTCGCCCACGGATGCAAATCCTTCATCATTGGCGACTGATAAACCTCAGTTAAGCCTTCTTCGGCCGCTTGCAGATGCGGGTCGCCCGTGCCGCCAAACCACACATCGCCCTTCGGGTTCGAACCCTCGGCCTTGATCTGCGCGAAGGTCTCGCCCGAGCCTTTGTGCGAAACGTTGACCTTGACTCCGGTTTGCTTCTGGAACTCGTTACCCGCGAGCGAGCACCATTCGAGCTGCATCGAACAGTAAATGTTCAAGTTTCCCTTGTCCTGTGCGAACGCGGACGGTGCGATAAGCAAGCTCGCGGCAACTGCTGCCGCCAAGTGTGTGTGTTTCATGATCTCTCCTTTTTTTACCGAATATCATGCGCTTAGACCGCGCATTGAGTCCGACTATAGGCAGCGTAGCCTGGCGTAGCAACGGGGGAAACGCGCTATCCGCGACAAGCGGAGCAGTGCATTTCCGGCAACTTCGAAGCGTGGTTCCGGCGTTGCTAAAGATTGCCGCGATGTTGTCCGCCATCGACCGGGATATTCGCACCACTGAGCCAGCTTGCCCGCGCGGACGCGAGAAAGACTACGACATCCGCGATTTCCTCCGGGCGGCCGAGGCGCTTAAATGGGATGCCCGTACGAACCGCCTCGTAAACCGGATCGCCCGCAAGTCTTCTCTCTTCCCACGTCCCTCCTGGGAATTCGACCGAACCGGGCGACACGCAATTCACGCGAATGTTTTTCGGCGCAAGCGTCAGCGCCATCGATTTCGAATGCGAAATCATCGCGGCCTTCATCGCCGCATACGGAATCGCACGCGTTGTGCCTTCCATGCCCGAGATCGATGAGATGTGAACGATCGCACCGCCGCCGCGCGCCGCGATCCACGGCGTGACTTGTTGCGTCGCGCGCACCGCCGCCATCATGTCCACATCGAAACCGGACTTCCAACCCGCCTCATCATCGGCCATGCCGAAACCCGATGGATTGTTGATCAGCACATCCACGCCGCCGAGATGAGCATTTGCATGATCAAGAAACTTCGCTAACGCCGCTGCGTCGCCCACATCGCACGAAGCCGCGAATACGTTGACGCCGCGCGCGGCAATCTCGTCTTTCGTACGTGCGAGCGCCTCAGCGCCACGCGCACAGATCGCCACATTCACACCTTCGTCCGCGAACGCGAGCGCAATTGCGCGACCGATGCCCTTTGAGCCGCCAGTGACGATCACGTTTTTGTTTTTGAGTTGCAGGTCCATGAAATCTAGGGGGAAAATTCGGTGAGGTGGTTAAACACGTGCATCGCATGCGCGGCCGCAAATTGCGACTTATCAAGCGCGCCGTACGCGAAATGCGGTTTCAAGGAGCCTGAAAACGAATCGAACGTCGCGAGCGACTTGAGCAATCGGTCAAGCGCAGCGTCTTGGTCGCCATTCGTCGCGAGCGCAGGCGCGCCAGGAATCACTTCGGTCAATCCGTGCTTCATCGCGCCCTTGGCTTTGAATACCGCGAACGCGGCCGCGCCAGCGGTTGATTGAAAGAGGGCGGACTTCGATTCCGGAAAGCCGGTCATCGAGTATTCGACGCTTCGCGCAAGGTGCTCGAACACCTGCGCAGGCGTCCAACCACCCGTGTGTTTGATCTTTGCGCCTTTGAATTTAGTGAGCGCATCGGTGGCGGAAGCGATTGTCAACGGCCGCGAGCCGCTCGGTAGCGCGAGCCAACCCGCCGCGCCCGCTGCAATTACAGAGCCGGTGACGATCAATGCTCTGCGTTTCATAGGCCAGTGCGTCCCATAAGCTGATCGGTCAATCGTAGCGCAAGCGAGCGCGAGTAGGCGCTCACCGGTTACGCGGCAAGCGTCGGCGTCACCTGCGCCGGGTCGTAGAAGAATTTTTCCTCTGCGATTTGTTCACCATCCCAACGTTGGTACGCAATCTCTTCAATTCGAGTGTGAGAACCATTCAACCAATCGAATTCGAACACCCAGCGAATCACGACGCGATCGCCTTCGACAAACACGGGACGGACGCAGGTGGACGAAACGTTCTTTGCGCGCGCAAGCACCGCGCGCTCGTTCGCCACGAGTTTGTCGCGACCGACGCGTGGCGCGGCGTTGTTCTCTTGCATCGACGCGTTTTCGACGTAGAACTCTTCAATCGCCTCTGCGTGCGCATTCGATTCGACGCGGGCGATGAAGCGCTCCAGTGTTTCGGCGGTTGGCATGATGGCTTTCGTGGCTTGAGCCCTGCAAAGCACGATCTTACTTCGAAGCGCTCGCCGTCGCTTCACCGTCCTCGCATTTAACTCAGCGGGGGATAGTGCTTTGGCTATCCCATCCGAGCGGATTATGCAAATGAAGCAGCGGCGGGCGCACGCTTGACTTTGGGCGCGGGACGCTTGCGCGCATGCCAAAGATCGTAATCAAGTTGCATCCCGAGCCACACTTCCGCGCGACCGCCGCGATCGACACCAAGCCACGCCTCGATACGCCGTGCCATTTCTGGCGAGATCGAAGCGTGTTCGTTGAGCACGCGCGACAGTGCAGGGCGAGTAACGCCTAATTGTGCAGCGGCGTCAGTCACCGAAAGACCAAGCGCGGGCAACACGTCTTCGCGTAGCGTCGCGCCAGGATGTGGGGGATTGTGTTGTGGCTTCATGTTTTACCTTTGGTATCGCTAGTGATAGTCCTGATAATCGATCAAGATTGCGTCAACGCCGTCAAATTTAAATGTCATTCGGTAGTTGCCATTCACCCAAACAGAGTGGTGACCAACTAGCTTGCCATCGAGGGAATGCAATCGCCATCCAGGAATGTTCATGTCAGACGGTTTCGTCGCGCGATTGAGTTGCGCAAGTTGACGACTTAAACGCTCGGCGTGATGCGGTTGGATTCCTGCCTTCGATCCTTTGAGGAAAAAGTTTTCCAATCCTTTGTGGACAAACGATTTAATCGCCATTCGTGCATTGTAACGCTACGCTATACAAGTTGCAAATGAGTTCCTCTGTAGGGTGGATGCGCGAAGCGCTATCCACCATCGTGGTATGCGATTAATGGTGGATAACGCGTCGCGTATCCACCCTACCTTGCTACGTCGCTACTGGAACTTGAAGGTAAAGGGAATCTCAACCAGAGCGTCGTAATGGTCGGGCGGAAAAACGCACTTATCTGCTGCGAGCGACCTGAAGAAGACCCAGAATGCGCCAAGCGCGAGATCCCGGTTGCTGACACGAACGATCTGCATGCCATTAGACTTTCCACGTCCGTCTATGACCAACTGGATAGCCCCACCAAATTCGTCAGTTCTTGTGGACAACATTTCTCGCCGTGGTAGCGTCGTGGGGCGGCAGGAGGCTGGGATTTGAGCGGGGACAGCTTTCGGTTCAGCTGAGTCGCTGATCGCTTCGTTACCAGACGCAACGTTGCTCGATTTTTCCACAACCGAAAGGCTTCGCAAGAACTGTGCGTGCTGATTCCATATTGCATGGAACGGTTCATCGCCCGGTTTGTAGCCCGCCCAAGAGGGGGCGAACGCGCGCGCCCTCTCGGCGCTGATGGACGACGAGGACAATAATGCGCGCTCACGATAAAGGCGAGCAAGTCGAACATCTTTCAGAACGCCATCGCCTTTCGAATACATCGTGGACAATGTTTGCGAAGCAAAGGACACACCGAGTTCATCGGCAATTCGAAAGTGCTTTAAGGCGACACCAACGTCACGCTCAACGCCCTTTCCTTCGAGATGAATACGCGCGAACCAGTAGTGCCCGGCGACATCGTGTCTGTCAACGAGTGTTTTCGCATACGCACGCACCTCCTCGTATTGACCAGCATTCCATGCTGTTTGAATGTGAACAGCTTCGTCGAAAGATTTCAGAGTTCGCGGTGCCGCTTTCGCGTAGTCCACTACCTTCAGTTCGGCGACTTCGGGTGATGGTGCGGTCGCGTGCGATGCGCCGATGAAGACGCATGTGGCCATCACTGCAGCGAATGGCCATCGTCCGCAAACTTTCCCTCTCTTGCTCATGGTTGTTCAGCGATAAACCGGAAACCGCAAACAAAGCGCAATCACCTGCTCGCGCACTCTTGCGATCACCGCTTCATCATTCGGCGCATCGAGCACATCCGCAATAAAGTTACCAACCATCTTCGCTTCCGCCTCTTTGAATCCACGCGTGGTGAACGCGGGTGAGCCGAGACGAATGCCTGAAGTAACCATCGGTTTCTCCGGATCATTCGGAATCGCGTTTTTGTTGCAGGTCATGTGCGCTTTGTGCAGGAGCGCTTCCGCGTCTTTGCCGGTGATTTTTTTGGCGCGTAGGTCGACGAGCATCAGGTGGCTTTCGGTGCCGCCGCTCACGATACGCAAACCACGTTCCACCAAAGTTTTCGCGAGCACGTCGGCGTTTTTCAAAACCTGTTGTTGATACGTTTTGAACTCAGGTTTGAGCGCTTCGCCGAATGCCACGGCTTT
>JAAFJI010000252.1 GCA_013298045.1 Betaproteobacteria bacterium | reverse complement strand
ACAATCGTAAGCATTTGGGAACGCTTGGCACCGGGAATCACTTTATCGAAGTGTGCCTTGATACCGACGGCGCGGTGTGGTTCATGCTGCATTCGGGTTCGCGCGGCGTGGGCAACGCGATTGGAACGCTCTACATCGAGCGCGCTCGTGAAGAGGTGATCAAGAACAACGCGAACTTGCCGGACAAAGATTTGGCGTACTTCGAAGAAGGCTCCAAGTATTTCGGCGACTATGTGCGCGGTGTGGAATGGGCGCAGCGCTTCGCGAAAGTCAATCGCGAAGTGATGATGCAGCGCGTGATCGCGGCGGCGAAAACGGTGATCAAGAAACCATTCGAGACGCATCTTGAAGCGGTGAACTGTCATCACAACTATGTGCAGCGCGAAACGCATTTCGGTGAAGACGTGTTCGTCACGCGCAAGGGCGCGGTGAGCGCGAAGCAGGGCGAACTTGGCATCATTCCTGGATCGATGGGCGCGAAGAGCTACATCGTGCGCGGAAAAGGCAACCCCGAGAGCTTCATGTCATGTAGCCACGGCGCGGGCCGCACGATGAGCCGCACGCAAGCGAAGAAACGCTTCACGCTCGCCGATCACATCAAAGCGACCGAAGGCGTGGAATGCCGGAAGGACATTGAGGTGATCGACGAAATTCCGATGGCGTACAAAGATATCGACGCCGTCATGGAAGCGCAGAAAGATTTGGTGGACGTGGTTTACACCTTGAAACAGGTGGTTTGTGTGAAGGGGTAAGAGATGAGAGAACCTAATTCAATTCGCGATCGGACGTCAACGGAGTTTGACGCGGTACTTCGCCGTGCAAAAGTAGTGGGCAAGGAAATTGAAGCCTTCGCGACATCCAGGCTGTCTTCGTTGGCAGTGCCTGAGTTTGACCCGCTTCGTGCGTTTCAGGTGAGTCAGGCTTTGCGCGGACTGTCTTTTTTTCGCGGGTTTCTTGTACTTACGGAGCTACGTCTCATTGGTCCAGCGGGCGCACTACTTCGCTGCTTGCTAGAACAGCACTTTGTTGCAAACGCTATTGCGCTCGATCCGAGTCTCATGCAGAACTTACTTGAAACGCATAAGTTTCATAGACGCCGCAATCTCAAGGGTCTCGTGACATTGCCTCCGGAGACGACGGACTTCACGGCGGATCTAGCGAATTTGCTAAGTGAGGTCGATTCGGAAGCCAGGGAAACGAGTGTTCGTACGTGGGCAAAAAAAGCGGGCTGTGAAGAGTTATATGTCACAACTTATGCGTACCTCTGCAAGTACGTACATGCTTCGCTGAAAGCGTGCGATGAACACTTGCTTCTAGATGGTGAGCAGTTTCTTGGGGTGACTACAGAAGTTAACGATGACATGCTGCCGTGCTTCCTCGCGACGGCGTCTCGAATCATGCTTTTCCTGACGTGGGAAAGCTTTGGTAACTGCAAACCGCAAGACGACTTTTTTGATCGAGCTACTCACGAATGTGACGACATTATGGAAACCGCAAATCGTTGGGAGGCTTCAGTTCGGTAGTTGCGTAGCCCGGAGAAGCCGCCCGCGCCGATGTTGAATTGAAGAATCACGTTTCGGCGGCGCGTCCGGGTTCGTGGGCATACGCGCGAAGCGCCATTCTTCAATCGACGTTGGCTGGTATCAATTTGCCCGGATGCGAGCATCCGGGCTACGAATCTTTACGATTTTCCGTATGCGCGTTCGACCTTTGCAACTCGCAACTCGAAATGTTCATACCAGCGCTCGTGGCCGTTTTGCTGCGCGACTAGGTGTTCGGCGTTGGCTTTCCATTGTTTGATGCAGGCTTCGTCGCGCCAGTAGGAGACGGTGATGCCGAAGCCATCCGCGCCGCGTGCGGATTCGATGCCTAGGAAGCCTTCTTGTTGTGCGGCGAGTTCGACCATTCGGTCCGCCATGTCGCCGTAGCCGTCGGACGCTACGTGTCCATTGTTGCCCGTGCCGGGCGTGCGTTGACTTGAGAAGATCACGGCGTAGTACGGTGCGTGTTTGCGAAGGTCGGGGAGTGTCGCGAAGGGGCTCATGGCGATTGATCGAAGTAGGCGGAAAAATTTGGTGGGAGCGGGGCGCATGGCGCAGGCTCGAGCGTAGCGCAACGAAAAGGAAGCGGGTCAAGCTGCCCGAAGTTTCTTGGGTGGCGACGCCACGGATCCTTCAGAGCGGTTCTTCTTGGAGAAAACCTACAGCTAAATCGCGTTGCGCCCTGTAAAATAAGCAAACTACTCATAAAGTGATGTGTATCTATATTTTATGAATAATAGTTTTATGCTTTATTTGATTGGGCTTAAACGTATAGAGTTGTTTTCTTCTATACGTTGGACGCTTTCGCCGCCGTAGCAACGAGCGTTTCTCAATCGCCGCCCAAATCCGCGAGCGCACGATCCTTTGTCACGGGATGCTGGTAGGCTTTCGCGATGAGCGAAGAATTACTTGCAGCGGTTGATCTTGGATCGAACAGTTTCCGTTTGCTAATCGGCAAACTCGATGGCGATCAGATCGTGCCGGTGAGCACGTTGCGCGAGGGCGTTCGGCTTGCCGGGGGTTTAAACGAGCAGTCGAGTTTGAGCGATGCAAAGATCGAAGAGGCTCGCGCAGCGCTGAGCCGGTTTCGCGAGCGACTGTCGGCGGTTTCGCCACAGCGAATCCGCGCGGTGGCGACCAGCACATACCGAGTGGCGAAGAACGCGAAGCAATTGCTGAGCGCATCGGAGGCCGCACTCGGGGTGCCGATCGACGTAATTTCCGGGCATGAAGAGGCGCGCTTAATCTACGTCGGTTGCGCGCACAGTTTGCCGTGGAGCGAAAACGATCGGCTCATCGTCGATATCGGCGGCGGGTCAACCGAGTTTGTGATCGGGCGCGGCTACGAGCCGACCACGATGGAGTCGTTCCTGCTCGGCGCGGTAACGCTGTCGCAGAATTTCTTTCCCGACGGCATGGTGACGGCGGCGGCGTTTCGAAAGGCCGACGTTTACGTGCGCTCGCGACTCGAAGTGATGGGCGCGGCGTATAAACGCGGTTGGGACATCGCTTACGGCTCGTCGGGTACTGTGCGTGCCCTGCACGAAATCGTGACCGAGAATGCGCTCGGCGAAACCATTTCGCAAGACGCGCTAACGGGGCTGCGAGACCGGATTGTCGAGGCCGGGCGCATGGACCGCGTCGTGCTTCAGGCGCTTAAGTCGGCGCGCGCGCCGGTGCTGCCGGGTGGACTCTCGATTTTGCTCGGTCTCATGCGCGAGCTCTCGATCGAGGCAATCGAGCCTGCCGACGGTGCCTTGCGCTTAGGTGCGCTCTACGATCTCTTGTCGCGTACAAAACAGGGGCGAACCCGCGCATCCGATACACGAGGTCGCACCATCGAACGGCTGCAGCGTCGCTACGATGCAGATATCGCACAGGCGGCTCGGGTGAGTGCGATGGCGCAGACGCTATGGGCGTCGCTCGGTCGTTCAACTGCGGACGACACGCTCGACTGGTCGGCGCGTTTGCTTGAAATCGGCATGGCAGTCGCGCATGAGGACTATCACCGGCACTCGGCCTACATCGTAGAGCATGCCGATCTGCCGGGCTTTTCGGAGCGCGAGCGCGCGAGCATGACGCAGCTCGTGCTCGGCCACACCGGTTCACTCAAAAAACTCAGTCGAGACGAATTCGATCAAGAGGCGCTGGAACGGCTTCTGTGCATTCGCATTGCGTCGATCTTTGCGCACGGTCGCACCGACTTCGATACGCGTTGTGCACTCGAATCGCGGAGCAAGGGCTACGCAGTGAGTGTCGAGGGCAGCTTGTCGGAAACGCGACCGCTGGCCGCGTGGTTACTCGAAGAGGAGTGCGAGCGCTGGTCGAAATGGGGTGTCGAGCTCTGTCTGCGCCCGCGTTCCTAAAAGCGCAAAAAAAACGAGCGCGAGCGCCCGTGAGTGTGGAGGTTTTCTTGGAGAACACGAGCCTTGGCGACCGGCTATTCGCGTAGCGCGGTGCCGTGACCTGGGCGGGCGAGATCAACAAGATCGTCCCTCGCTCGCATCGGCTCGAACGTTCGAGTCGACAGGCGCCGTGGTCAATCTCTACAACCATCGTGTGTAGCCGATTGAGCACTGCGCCATCAAGGTCACGCCGAAATTATCGTCCCCGTATTTGACAAATGTGTGACGGCGATTCGCGGCGCTGTCGGCAATCGGTAATGCAACCGTCATGGCAGTGTCATCGCGCGCGCCTAATGTTTAGCGCGTCGGTCTATCACTTACTTCATCCATGCAACTTGAAAGTCTCGCCCACTCCGGGATCGCAGTTGACACCGCCACGCGTTTCTCGGTGCAAGTCGCCAATCGCACGGATTTGGTCGAAGCCGCGCTGCGCCTTCGCTACAAAGTGTTCTGCGAGGAGATGGGCGCAGACATCGAGCGTCACGACGGTCGGGACTTCGATCTGTTCGACCCGCTCTGCGAGCATCTCGTGGTCGTTGACGAGTGGCGCGACAAAGTAGTCGGCACCTATCGCATCCTGCCGCCCTGGGGCGCGCGGCGACTGGGCAAACGGTACACAGAAACCGAGTTTCGCATCGATGCGCTGCGTCCGATTCAGCACGAGCTGTTTGAGGTGGGTCGTGCCTGCGTGCATCCGGCTTATCGCACCGGCGAAGGCGGCGTGGTGTTGGCCCGCCTGTGGTCGGGGTTGGGCCGCTACGTGCGCGAACACAACGTGAAGTATCTCGCTGGCTGTGCGAGCGTGCCTTTCGAGCGCGGCACGATCAATCTTGGCGCACTTCGCTCGCGTCTTCTTGCGACCCATCTGGCACCGCATGAGTTTCGTGTCGAGCCATTGCGCGGCTTGCCTTCGATGGGAAATCCAGAGGGCACAACGCCGGGCGTGCCTGCACTGCTCAAGGGATATCTGCGCTTAGGTGCGTGGATTGGCGGCGAGCCTGCGTGGGACGCGAGCTTCGATTGCGCCGATTTCTTTGTTCTGCTGCCGGTAGAGCGAATCACGCCTCGCTATGCCAAACATTTCCTGGGACATGTGACAAGTCACTGATGTATTGACTTAAACCATATTTGCGCTACCGCCTCTATCTATAGGGGCGGATTGCGGTCGCGCTGCTTACAGCAATTCTGGCGT
>JAAFJI010000250.1 GCA_013298045.1 Betaproteobacteria bacterium | reverse complement strand
GAACAATTCATTCGCGACAGTATCAATAAACGCGACGACGAATTCGGCGGCTCGATTGAAAACCGTATTCGCTTCGCGCTTGCGGCGGTCGACGCGGCGATTGATGTGTTTGGTGCGGGTCGCGTCGGCATTCGCTTGTCACCTGTCTCCGCGGCCAATGCTGCGATGCGCGACAGCACCACGCAGGCAACGTACGGCGCACTCGTCGATCAGCTCGCCGCGCGCAAAATTGCTTTCGTACATTTCATCGAGGGCAATACGGGTGGCGCGCGCGAGCTCACAGGCTTCGACTTCGCGCAAGCGAAGCGCACGCTCACGCAATCGGGCGTCGCTTATGTCGCAAACAATAAGTACGATCGTCAGATGGCGGTTGACGCCGTGGAGAGCAACTTGGCGGATGCCATCGCTTTCGGCGTTCCGTTCATTGCAAATCCTGATTTACCGAGGCGCTTGGAATTGAATGCGCCGCTCAATCCGGCGAACACGAAAACGTTCTATTCGCCGGGTGCCGAGGGGTACACGGACTATCCGACGCTCGTGTAGCCGCCATCGACAAGCAACATCGAACCCGTGACATAACGCGCCGCGTCCGAACACAAAAACAAAATTGGGTCGGCGATCTCGGAAGGATCGGCCCAGCGACTCATCGGAATGCGGCTTTGAATTTGCGCGTTGCGCTCGGGGTTCTCGCGCGCGCCGCGCGAGAGCCCGGTCATCACCCAACCCGGCGCAACGCCGTTCACGCGAATGCCGTCGCTCGCGTACGCGGCCGCGAGCGACGTCACGAGGTATATCACCGCGCCTTTCGACGACGAGTACGCAGGTTGCATCGGCCCGCCGAACTCATTCCGTTTCTAAATCAAGACGAGACGCGGCGCGACGACGCAGACAGTGCGAATGCACGGCAAGGAGGAGCAACAAAGTATCGTCTTGATTTAGAAACGGAATCACTCATCACCGAGCCGATGAGCACGGTACTGCCTTTCGATTTCGCGAGCAAGGGTCGCGCAGCGCTCGCCACGCGCATACCACCCGTGAAATTCACATCGATTACTTCTTCGAACACCTTCGGATCGTGCTCGGCAAGTCGGCGAATGATGCCAGCCGAATTCACCACGCAATCGAGCGAAGCGAGCGAGCCGATCAATCGATTCACCGCGTCGCCATCGCACACATCGAGTCGCTCAACACGAATACCCGAGAAATCTGGATTGACTTTCGCCGCATCGATTTCCTGATCGGTCACGCCACACGCGATCACGCTCGCGCTTGCGCGCTTGAACGCGAGCGTTGTCGCCGCACCGATGCCAGAGACTCCGCCGGTGATGAGGATGGTTTTGTTGGTGAAGTTGAAAGTCGGGTCATGGAACAATCGCCCCGTCCGAAGGTGATTCGACCGTAATTCAGTCTAAGTCACGTGCCTAGTTTTCTAATTAGTCGACCATTTCGAATTCGAGCGCAAATCGGCTTTTCGCGAGGTGCGCCTGCAAGATGTTGGCTCCAGGAAAATGTTCGCGCACTAATGCGATCGCATCGCGTCGGCGGGCTTCAGAAAGTGACGCTCCTAATCGTATTTCCACGAGATCCTCGTGATCAAAATGTGAGAACGCATTCACACTAGGAGGCGTCGAGACAAACTCAGCAAGAGCAGATCCGGTCCGAACCTCGCCCCCCAGTATTGCAATCCCAATGCTCTCGGGAGGCCACGGCGTGTAACCCGAGAAGACCCGCCACTCGCGTTCGTACTCCCAGCACTTCGACTTGGAATACAACAGTACGCGTGCGTAGACTTTTTCGTCGTCCTCGCCGACTCGGATTACAGGTTTTTCATTCACATACTCGATGGGAAGCGCGCAAGTGAAAACGTTGTACGGACGCGTCTTACGTGGTTTGAAACCGAAAACAATCCCTTGATGACCAGCAGCATAGTGCGCCCAAGCAAGAAGGTTGCTAGCGTCCTCCATCATGCAAAGAACACCAATCTTTTGCGCAGGTGTTCCCGGCCTCCCGTCAAAATCGAAATTCTGACCAATTTCCTTTTCGACCTGCCTGCGAAGTGTCCTTCGTTCACCACGAGACAGCGTCTTCTCTTTGTCGACGACTCTTGCAAAGTAAGCGCGGCGCAATCGCGAATCCGAAGTTAACGTCGCACTAACAAGCCCCTCGAACGGATCGTTGAAGCGATCCACGCTAGAAAACCATATTGATCGCCGCTCGACGACATCTCGGAATCTGTTCCAATCCGAAGACGCTGCCCAGTTGGGCTCTGCTCGAAGCGGTTGATAGCGATAGAGAATCTCCGGTAGATTCGACGCGGGAACGTCCCATTCCATTTACTGGCTCTATTTGAGCGCCTTAAACCGAACCCGCTTAGGCTTCGCTGCTTCCTCACCCATTCGCAAAATCTTGTTGTTCTCATACTCGCGATAGTTACCGTCGTAGAAAAACCACTGCGAATCGCCTTCGGCGGCGAGGATGTGCGTGCAGATGCGATCGAGGAACCAGCGATCGTGGCTGATGATGACGGCGGTGCCCGCGAATTCCGACAGCGCGTCTTCGAGTGCGCGCAGGGTTTCTACGTCGAGGTCATTCGAGGGTTCGTCGAGCAGCAAGACGTTGCCGCCTTTGAGCAAGGTCTTCGCGAGATGCAAGCGTCCGCGCTCACCGCCCGAGAGACTGCCGACGATTTTTTGTTGATCGGCACCTTTGAAATTGAAGCGACCGATGTAGGCGCGGCTTTGCATTTCGAAACGACCGACTTGCAGAATGTCCGCGCCGCCCGAGACATCTTCCCACACGCTCTTGTCGTTCTGCAACGATTGCCGCGATTGATCGACGAAGGCCATGTGTGCGGTGTGACCGATCACGACTTCGCCGCTATCTGGCTTCTCGGCACCCGAAATGAGTTTGAACAGCGTCGATTTACCGGCACCGTTCGGACCGATCACGCCGACGATTGCGCCGGGGGGAATGCGGAACGAGAGATTGTCGATCAACACGCGATCGCCATAGCTCTTAGTGACGCCTTTGAATTCGATGACTTCATTACCAAGACGCTCGGCGACCGGAATGAAGATCTCATTCGTTTCGTTACGCGATTGATATTCGTGACTGGAGAGTTCGTCGAATCGCGTGAGGCGCGCTTTGCTTTTCGCTTGGCGACCTTTCGGATTTTGGCGAACCCATTCCAATTCTTTTTTCAACGCTTTTTGGCGCGCGGATTCGGTTGATTCTTCTTGCTTCAAGCGCGCGCTCTTTTGATCGAGCCATTCGCTGTAATTGCCTTTCCACGGAATACCGTGACCTCGATCCAATTCGAGAATCCATTCGGCAGCGTTGTCGAGGAAGTAGCGATCATGGGTGACCGCGACAACAGTACCCGAGTAGCGCTTCAAGAATTGTTCGAGCCAATCGACACTCTCTGCATCCAAGTGGTTGGTCGGCTCGTCGAGCAAAAGCATGTCGGGCTTCGAGAGCAACAATTTACAAAGCGCGACACGACGTTTCTCACCGCCCGAGAGCAAACCGACTTTCGCGTCCCACGGTGGTAAACGCAACGCATCCGCTGCGACTTCAAGCGTTTGCTCCGTGTTGTGACCATCGCCTGAGTTGATGATGGCTTCGAGTTCGGCTTGCTCTTTCGCGAGGGCGTCGAAGTCAGCGTTTTCTTCGCCATACGCTGCGTAGACTTCTTCGAGTCGCGTCTTCGCGCGCGAGATGTCGCCCAGGCCGCCTTCAACCGCTTCACGCACCGTGTCGTCGGGATTTAATTCCGGTTCTTGCGGCAAGAAGCCGACCTTGATGCCCGGTTGCGGGCGCGCTTCGCCGGTGAAATCTTTATCGACGCCCGCCATGATGCGCAGCACCGTTGACTTACCTGCGCCGTTCAAACCCAGGAGACCGATCTTCGCGCCAGGAAAAAACGAAAGGGAGATGTCTTTGATGATCTGGCGTTTCGGAGGTACGACCTTCGACACGCCATTCATCGTGTAGATGTATTGCATAGTGGAGCTTGCTTTTTCTAAGAGTTGGGGCGCAACGCGCGCGGTTCGTCGGCGCGGCACGATAGATGTGTAATTATCTCAATCTGGCAGTTTCTGTTCGTGCACGCAAAAAATAGATCAGCCAAGTGCTTTCGCGCCGCAATAAATTTATAGCTCGCCCACAAAACGCAAGTTTACGGAGTATGCGTTTTTTGAGCTCTAGCCCAATTTTATTGCGGCGAATAGAGTATTGCTATTTGTGCGTTTTGCCTATAATTCACTGACTCGCCTGATCTCAATCATCGTCATGAAACGCCTCTTCTTCCGCATTGTGAACGTCTTCGTTGAGTCCCCGCGCGCGACGTTCGGCGGGAACCCGCTCGCGGTCATTGAGGACGCCACCGGGCTTGACGATGCGACGATGCAGTCGATTGCCGCGCAGTTCAATTTGTCGGAGACGACATTTATCTTCCCACGGGGCGATCAACCGCCGCGTGTGCGAATCTTCACCCCGCGCTACGAGCTTCCGTTTGCCGGTCATCCAACGGTGGGCACTTCGTTCGTCGTGGCCTCAATGCGAGACGCGGAAAACGGCACGACGACCTACTCGCTCGCCCTCGAATTGAACGTCGGCCCAATAGCCGTGAGCTGTGATGACGGCGCGTGGACTTTTACCGCAAACCCGCACACCTCGCGCGCGATCAACGCGTCGCCTGCGCAGCTTGCGCATGCGATCGGCATCAGCGAAGCCGATCTTGGAGGCGAAGCGCGCTTTGTGTCTACGGGAACCGAGCAACTCGTGATTCCGGTTGCGAACGTCGATGTGCTCGCACGCGCGCGTCCAAACCCGGATTTGATCCTGCAGCACTTCAAGAACGACGCTGGACGCTACATGGCCTATGTTGTTGCGCGAGTCGCGAAAGATCGGTTTCAGGTGCGTTTTTTCTTTCCGACCGCCAGTGGCATGAGCGAGGATCCTGGTACCGGCTCTGCTTGCGCGAATTTGGGCGGCTATCTGCTCGATGCGGGGGAGCCTACACCGATTCGAATCACCGTTACCCAAGGCGAGTTCATCGATCGATTGAATGTGTTGCAGCTCTCGCTCACCAACGAGCGACAAATTCGCGTGGGTGGTCGTGTGCTGCAGATCGCGCGCGGCGAGCTGAACTTACCGTAGCCGCA
>JAAFJI010000251.1 GCA_013298045.1 Betaproteobacteria bacterium | reverse complement strand
GCCCTTGATCTCAATCACCACATAACAGCGCAACTTCAGGTGATAGAAAAGCAAATCAATAAAAAATTCGTCACCGCCGACATCCAACAGCACCTGCCGACCGACAAACGCGAAACCAGCGCCGAGTTCCAGAAGAAACTCGGTCACGTGTTTCACCAACTCGTTTTCAACCTCACGCTCTTGCGCTTCATCGGTCAAGCCCAGAAAGTCGAACCGATACGGATCTTTGAGCGACTCGCGCGCTAAATCCGATTGTGGCTTGGGTAAGGTCAGTTCAAAATTGGTGCTCGCTTTGCCGCTGCGTTCCAACAATCGCGTCTCAATCTGCATCACCAAAATGTTGCGAGACCAATTGTGTTGAATCGCCTGAGTGGCATACCAGTGGCGCTCCTCTTGCGTGTTCAGCTTCTCAAGCAACACCAGATTGTGTCCCCAAGGCAATTTGTGCAACAGCTGTTGCACAAATTGGAAGTCCGCCCAGCTTTCGGCAAACGCGCGCATGTATTTCAGGTTGCGCACCGAAAAGCCCTGCATATCCGGGAAGGCCGCGCGCAGATCGTGCGCCAGGCGATCCACGACTTTCGCGCCCCAGCCCTGCGCTTCCTGCCGAATCAAGATCGCGTGCCCCATTTTCCAATACAAAGACACCAGCTCCAGATTTACGGCTCGCGCTGCGCGCTGTTGCGCTTCGTGAATCTGCGTCTTTAACTCGCCGAGCAAATCGGCATAGCCGTGCGGCGCAGGCGTAAGCTGTACGGGCTTATCGACGCTCATGATCGTAACCCTCGATTTGAATTCGGCGACTCGTAGGGTGGGCACCCCGTGCCCACCGTCGTTCGGCAATTCATCCGCTCATGGAAGGCAACGCCCTGGTGGGCACGGGGTGCCCACCCTACGAAATCGATTCTCTGAACGCTCACGCGCGCTTCCCCTTAGCCGCTTTCACGGCTTTCGTTGCGGGCTTCGCCGTCGCCGTCATCTGTGTGTACATCTCAAACAGTTTTTCTAGCCGCTCGGTATCGTTCTTGAAGCGGCGACCGATGTAGATGCGCTCCAGCGTTTCATCGTTTTGCTCATGCGCGTGGCGCAGGTTGTCGGGCATCGCCTCGGGATCGTAGAGATCGGCAATCGTCGCCGGGAAATGCGCTTCGCGCGCGAGCAAAATGTTTTCCGCGCAGCGCGTGAGATCGGCTTTGTTTTGATCGGTGAGCAGCGGCACGGGGAAGGTGTTCCAGCCGAGGGTGTGAGAGTCCCAGGTGGTTCATGACCGACGGTAATGTAGTCGCGCCGCTCTGAAAGCACCGTAGGCAAAAGGGTTACGATTTCACTGCCGCTCTGCGCCACCCAGCCGAAACGATAGGGCGCATCTGCCAGCTCTCT
This sequence comes from Betaproteobacteria bacterium, assembly GCA_013298045.1. Taxonomy (GTDB): domain Bacteria; phylum Pseudomonadota; class Gammaproteobacteria; order Burkholderiales; family Casimicrobiaceae; genus Casimicrobium. Next base: position 3,776 of record JAAFJI010000251.1, on the reverse strand, counting down.
TGTGGCAGCGCGTCTCGATTCGCTACGAAATTTGCTGACTAAAGCTAGCCGGCTCTTTACGATTTGCATATCAGTAGGTTGAGCTAGGAGGCTATCGCCGACCCAGAGGCAGTATCTGTTTAGCCCTCTGACGTATTCAGCGCCGCCGTATATCCTTTTTACGTACCGCGTCCGAAACTCCGGTGACATTTCGTGCGAGTCAAGTTCGTCCTTTGTGAAGGAGAGAAAGCCACCGTCGATTGGCATATTGCCAAAAGACATTACGTTCAAGCCACTGAGGCTTTGATTTCTCGGTTCGACATAGATCTCTGGCCCCGAGACGAGGTAGGCGTTGACGCGATCCACCTCCTTAGTTTCGATGAAGTTGTCAGACGTGGTTGTGAATAAGCGCTTTTTTGAGACCGTTTTTTCCCCAACGCCCACGATGACAACCGTCACGCCCGCATTGTGACTTGCGAGGTTTGCCCACTTGAAGCTCGTGTAGGCGAACCTGATTTCGAGGTCATCCGAAAGTATGTATGGCCAAAGTCCAGAGACGGACTTACCTTGGCAAATCGAGTTCGTGCTCACGAAAGCGAACTGTCCCGAAAATGATCGGCAGTAATCGGCAGCGCACTTAAACCACCCACCAACATAGTCGATCCCCTTCCAGCTTGCATCGGTGCTTTCGAACACCAATGCAAGTTCGTTTTTCTGCTCTGAGTCTTGCGATTGACTACCCTTATAAGGAGGATTTCCGCAGATAAAAGTCTCTCCTCCCTGATTCTCAAAATCAATCTCCGCCTGATCGAGCGGCGTTTCGAACAAGTCATTCGCGACCATCTTCACGCCGGTGCCGGTTGGTGGACAAACGCTCAACCAATCTAGCCTGAGTGCATTCCCGCAAGTAATCCAATTCTGCGCATCGAGCGGTAAAAATTCGGCGAGCGCTTCTTTTTGGCCACGATAGCGCACGTCGCATTGATACTCGGCGATGATAAGTGCGAGGCGGGCGATTTCGGCGGGAAAGTCGCGCAGTTCGATGCCGCGAAAATTCGTGATCGGGATTTCGGTGCGCGCATCCGTTTCTCCGCGCAGGCGATTGATCTCGGCTTCGATGGCGCGCATTTCTTTGTACGCGATCACCAAGAAATTGCCAGAGCCGCAGGCCGGATCGAACACGCGGATTTTCGCCATGCGTTTGCGCAGGTTTAGGAGCTTCGTTTTATTCTCGCCCGCCGCCTGTAACTGTTCGCGCAACTCATCTAAGAAAAGCGGATTCAACACTTTCAAAATGTTCGGCACGCTCGTGTAATGCATGCCGAGCGCGCCGCGCTCTTCATCATCCGCCACGGCTTGAATCATCGATCCGAAAATGTCGGGATTGATTTCGCGCCAGTGCAGTTCGCCTGCGCGCAGCAGATAGCTTCGGGCGATTTTTGAGAAGCACGGCGTATCCGCGCTGCCGGAGAAGAGGCCACCGTTCACGTAGGGAAATTGGTCGGCCCAGCTTTTCAGGTTCGCGGTCTTGCGCGCCTCGATGCTCGTGTTCATCGCGCGAAAAATTTCGGCGATCACTTCATGCGTGTTCGAAGAATCCTTCGCACTCATCTGATCGATGGTGCGCGTGAAAAGGCCTTGGCCATTGAAAATGTCGGTGTCTTCGGCGAAGAAGCAGAAGATGAGCCGCGCCATGAAGTGATTCATGTCGTGCCGCCGCGCGGAGCTCGCCCATTCGGGGTTGTCTTTCAAAAGCTCGATGTAGAGCTTGTTGAGTCGCCCAGTCGCGCGAACATCAATCGGGTTGTTCTTGATTTCTTTAACAACCGAGATGCCCGCGAGCGGCAGAAAGAAACCAAAGTGTTGGACGAAATCGGCGAACGGCGTGGCGATGGTTTCACCGCTGCCTGTGGCGCTGACATCCTCGGCTTCCAGCGTTTCGCCGTCGGTGGCGAGGATGAATTTCGCTTTGGTGGACGCCGTGCGCGGGCTTTCGCGCAGCGCGCGCAGCGTGTCGCCGACGTGGCCCACGTTGCAGGTGGCGATGTGGATGTTGCTGCGCTGGAGCACGGCGCCCGCTATGTCAGATGCGTTTGCGCCGCCCGATCCCGAGCCCTTTCGCAACCGCTTGATCGTGGTGTCTTTATTGCCGAATGCGGCAAGAAAATCGAAGGCGAAGTTGTCGCGATCAAACGGCGCTGCGGCGAGGTTTGAGAGGGCTTCTTCGATTTCTACGGCGTTCATCGTGTCGTGGCGCGTACGCGCATGGGGAGCTCCGGCAAGATTGGCGCGCTGCGCCGTCGTCTAACCCAAGATCCCAACCAACACGCGAAATGACCTCGGATGCATTCGCGCAGGTTGCCGTGTTCCGTGGCTACATCGATACGCGACGCGGCGCAAGGATGTAGACAGTGCGTTTACACGGCAAGGACAGACAGCAATTTATCGTATTGATTTAGAACCGGAATCTGGGTTGAAAACATGCTACTTGATCCGCGCAATCAAGCCTCTGAGTGCAGGGGGGCGCGACCGGCGAAGCATCGAGGCACCGGCGTATATGCGAAGCCGCGTTCGGTGATACCGTCTGATGAGGCGGAGCATCAATACGAAGCGAGTGCGCCGCAGCAAATGGCGACAGCATAAATCGCATCTAAAGCCTCTTTGAAAAAGGCTGAACTCGAAAATATACTTTTAGTTGACTAATGCTTTCTCGTGCTCTGTTATCGTTTTGATGAGGCTTAGAGCGATTTTCTTACCTGGTCAGCCAGCCCGCGCAACTGTTCAAGCAACGCTTCCGGCACGTTCACGCCGTCGCGCTTCGCTTTGCGTTGTAGCTCGTAGCGCCGTGCGCCGGGCAGCCGCACACCTTGATCCGCGAGCATCGCCGCGATCAAGGTCTCCACGCGCTCGGCGAAGACTGCGGCACCGCCCATCGCGTTTGGGTTGATCACGAGGAAGGCTTGTCCGATTTTGGGTTTATTGCCTTCTACGTCGAAGAACGAATCGGCTTCAAAACCGAAATGTGCGCCGGTGAACGCGGTGACGATGAGTTCAATCGTAAGCGCGAGCATCGCGCCTTTGGCGCTGCCGGTGGCCGCGCCGAGCGGTGCCATGCTGCCTTTCAACCCTTTGGCTGGATCGGTGGTGGGGTTACCTTCGGCGTCGAGCGCCCAGCCGAGCGGAATCGGTTTTGCCTCTTTCGCGGCGACCATCAATTTGCCACGCGCGACTTCGGAGAGCGCGAGATCGATTGCGAGCGGATCGCCGCCTGCGCGCGGAAAGATCGCGGCAAGCGGGTTGGTACCGAAGAGCGGGCGCTTGCCGCCCGCCGCCGCCATTGCCGCAGGCGAATTTGAAAACGCGAGCCCGACCATGCCCGCCTTTGCAACGGCTTCGAGGTGATAAATCGCGGCACCGAAGTGATAGCTGTTTTTCACGGCGACGAAGGCTGTGCCGTGGCTGCGCGCAGTTTCAACTGCGGTCGCAATCGCGAGCTCGCACGCAGGAAACGCAAGGCCGTCGTGAGCATCGATGATGGCAACCGCGCCATGCTGTTTCGCAATCGACGCGGCGGCTTTGCCATCGACTCGGCCGGCTTTCATGTGACCGATGTATTGCGGTACGCGGGAAACGCCATGCGACGCCGTGCCTTGTTCGTCGGCGTAGACCAGGCCGAGCGCGGTCTGCCCAGCGTTCGCTTCGGACGCACCCGCATTCTCGAGCGCGCGCTTTGCGAGGGAAAACAATTCATCGGAAGAAATGAGAGGCATATAGGGTCCTTAGGCGAAGGCTCGCAA
>JAAFJI010000025.1 GCA_013298045.1 Betaproteobacteria bacterium | reverse complement strand
AAACCAGTGACGACGACGCGACGTTGTCTTGCGGTCATTGCTTTCTAGCTTTCAAGAAAAGACGCAACAAAAAAGGCGGCTTGCGGCCGCCTTTTGTTTGAAACCCAAAGGCGGTGCGCCGGGTTACTTCTTGTGCGAATTGACGTAATCAATCGCCAGTTGCACCGTGGTAATTTTTTCAGCTTCTTCGTCGGGGATTTCGGTGCCGAACTCTTCTTCGAGCGCCATCACCAATTCAACAGTGTCGAGCGAGTCGGCACCGAGATCGTCGACAAACGACGACTCATTCTTGATGTCGCCCTCGGCAACGCCGAGTTGGTCGGCAACAATTTTCTTTACGCGGGCTTCGATATCACTCATAACAATCCTGTAGGACCTTTGCTTTTGATCGCAAGAAAAAGCGGCAAGCGCCGCCACAGCCACAATTTTAGCAAAGGATACTCTGTCGATTTGCGACAAAACAACACAATCCAACTTGCAGGAAACATCGCGCAACATCGCTCAATCGTATGCGGTCAGCCGCCTCGAACGCGCGTTCGACAGCTTTAGGCGGCAGAAGGCATCATGACTTATACGACTAGCGAGCCACGCTTTGCTGCATGAAATGAATCGACCGCCTGGTATGGCAGACGCGCGCTAGCCGTCGGACGCGGACGATCGTATCCCGACTCGATACTTCCTAGCTCGTACGCCTCAATCGACATGAGGTACGTTTAAATATCGCGCGCACGGAACGAGAAACGTCAAACGTAGAGCGGAATAAATCGCGCTTTTTTCAGCTGAGCCAGGTTAAATATCGCATTAGCTTCGAATTAATAACTTGTTGAGCTATCTTTTTTTTCAGAAACATTCAACAAAATCAAGGCGAAAATCGTGAGTGTTGATTGAGATATTTCCCTACGAGAAGTACATCCCACCATTCACATGAATCGTCGTGCCGGTGACGTAGCTTGCCGCGTCATCACACAAAAACTTCACCGCGTGCGCGATGTCATCCGGTGTGCCGAGTCGTCCGGTCGGAATCATTTCAACAAGTTTCGCTCGCTGCGCTTCGGGCAGCGCTTGCGTCATATCGGTGTCGATGAAACCGGGCGCAACCAAGTTCACCGTGATATTGCGCGAACCCAATTCCGCTGCGAGCGATTTGGTGAGCCCAATCAAGCCCGCCTTCGCCGCCGCGTAATTCACCTGCCCCGCGTTGCCCATCGATCCGACGACCGAGCCGATGTTCACGATGCGACCAAAGCGCGCCTTCATCATCGCGCGGCTCACCGCGCGGCTCAAACGAAACACGCTTTTCAGATTGGTGTCCATCACGGCGTCCCAATCGTCGTCCTTCATGCGCATCAAAAGCGTGTCGCGCGTGATCCCCGCGTTGTTCACGAGAATCGCGACCGCGCCCTCTTTCGCTTCGATGTCTTTGAGCGCCGCGTCAATCGCTGCGGCGTCTGTCACGTTCAAGACGATTCCGCGACCGCCGTGCGCGCCAGCGGGCGCGAGCGCCGCAGTGATTTTGTCCGCGCCTTCTTGCGAAGTTGCCGTACCGATGACTTTCGCACCGGATTCTGCGAGCGATTTTGCAATGGCGGCACCAATGCCTCTTGTGGCTCCGGTAACAAGGCACACTCTGTCTTTCATCGTCTCTCACCCTTTTTCTGTTCAAGTTCACGCCGCATGCGGCGATTGGTTGAACAGAATTAGAGCATGTGGCGCGACCCGCCAGCGAACTACTCAACCATCTCCGTCACGTTCACGGTTGCGACCCACTTGATGCCGCTCGGCGAATTTTGCCGAATCGTAAATATCGTGCCGTCCCCGCCGCCCAAGGCACTCGTTCCTATGGTCATCGTCCACGGCAGGGCGCTGGTTTGTTGTTGCACAGCCGGTACGCACGGACTTGGTGACAATGTCATCGTGCCGAGGGAATCGACCATCACGATGCACTTGATCGTGAAGGCCATCGCATTGGTCGTACCCGGTTCTTTCGCAAGGATTGTCGCATCGACAAATGCCGACTGATTCGGCAAGAAACGCATTTGCTCGAATGCTTCTGGAGAGCCACCGGTAATTGGTCTGGCTCCAAAGTTAGTGTTCAACCCCGAGCCCTTTGAGGACAGCACCATGCGTGAATATTGCGCTTTGCCTGGCGCGAAGGGCGACGCAGTACCCTCGCCGTTGGAGGCGTGTGCAAACTGCCCGTAATTGCGCGCCACCGCGCCGCGCCCGAGCGCGACGCCATATTTTGCGTCTGATGTCGTCTGATTGTTGACGCCACCCAGCACCGTAGAGCCTATTGCAGTCGCGAGGTTGAGGGAGCCGCCACTGACAGTGGCGTCGATAGACGTCGCCTGGTTGTTTTGCCCGCCCGAGACCGTAGCGTTCGGACCCCACGCGCGGTTTCGGCTGCCGCCGCCCACCGTGTCGCCGGTCTCCTCGGTGGTGTTTTCGTTGCCGCCGGATACCGTGCCTTGTGGTTTGTTGACCCGGTTGCCGAAACCGCCGGCGACCACGGCAAATTCATCGCTCGCCGAGTTTGCGCAAGACTTATTTGATACCGCGGTAATCACGTCGTAGCAATCAATCGCGTTGTAGCCGCCGCCCGACACCGTCGCACCCGGATCGCCCGCAAAATTGTTCTTTGAACCGATTGTGATGCTGATTGTGTTTTGCTTGGGACCTAACGCCGACGTGTTGCTCATCAATATGCCGTCGGTCGCGGATCCAACATACGCCCGCAGCCGTCCTGTCGTGCCACCACTGCCAGCCACGATCTTGAACTCCTGAGAGTCGGTCGTCCCAATCACGCCGGGCACCCCGAACGCGTTGCCACCCTGCGTCCACGCGGTCGTCGATGCCGTTTCGCTCGCGCAGGCCCACGCCGTGCCATTCCACTTGATGATCTGATTGGTCGCGCAGGCCGTCGTCGGCAGCAGCTGCGTGGTCGCCAAGCCGACCGTCCCGGTGGTCGTGATCGGCCCGCCCGTCAAACCAGGACCGGTCGCCACACTCGTCACCACGGCCGGCGTCACACATTCCCAAATGTCTAGCGTGTTGTTGAAACGCGTGTACTGACCGTTGCTACAAGTCTGCGGCAATCTGAAGGACGGCGCGATGGAGAGCGTGCCGCTCGTAGTCACGGGCCCGCCGTTGATACCGATGCCCGCACCGACGCTCGTCACCGTGCCACTGCCGCCGTTATCGGCCGCGCATTCCCAAAGCTGCGTCGTCGTGTTGTATTTGGCGAGCTGTCCGTTGGTGCAGGTTTGTGGCAGACGATACGACGGCGCGATAGCGAGTGAGCCGGTGGTCGTGAGCGGGCCACCGATGATGCCGAGGCTCGTAGCAATGTTCGTCACTGTGCCCCCGCCCCCATTGTCCGTAGCGCATTCCCACAGTTGCGTGGTCGCGTTGTATTTGGCGAGTTGTCCGTTGGCGCAGCTTTGCGGTAGGCGGAATGGATTGGCAATTGATAGGGTTCCGGTCGCAGTGATCGGACCACCTGACAAACCGGTACCCGATGCCACATTGGTGACCGTGCCAGTGCCGCCCGTTGTGTCCGTCTGACAAGTGACAGTGCCATCAACGGCGATTGCACGAATACTCGAACCCACTGCGCACGCGCCACTCACGCGATTCTGAATGACGGCGGTGTTCACGGCAATCGTGCCGCTGCCGGTAATCGTTCCGCCCGTAAGCCCCGAGCCTGCGGTGATGCTGGTGACAGTGCCGCCGGTTGCGCCACAACCTGCGAGCAGGAAGCTCTGCACTGCCGAGGGCGTGTTACGCGTGCCGCTTCCTAACGCGAGGCCATTGGTAAGCGCGTCACCCGAGAGCCCTGCGAGTTTGCGCGAGATGATGGTGGCATCGGCGACTGTCATCGTCGGATTGCCAGTGATGTTGAGCCCGCAACTCGGACAGGTGATTGCGGCCTCCACCGTCGGCGCATCCACCGCGTTGATACCCGTGCTCGCAACCAGCGGCGCGCCAGTGATGCCCAGCGCGTAGCGCGTGAGTATCAGTCCTTCAACCGCGAGCGATGAGTTGCCATCGTCGAACGGGCAGACCTGCGCGTGGCTTGTCTGTGGGGCGAAAGAAAACAGGCTCGCTACGACGAGCGCGAACAACGCGCCTGCGCGATTGATTGAATTTGCTATTGACATCATTCACCCCTGGTTTGATTCAACGACGACCGACGTCCGGGCACGAACGCCCGCCGCATATTGCGCACGCGCATTCCGCGCGAAATTGGTCGTCATATCTGCTTTACGTATTTCCAAACCAAACTCAGACATCGGAGAACAAGTATTTTTGAGGCGTCGATTCGCACATTTGCGAATGTCTGAGCGCAAGACTTTTTTCCGTTAAGCAAAGTACGGCTTGTCGACGCGATAGCGTTGAGCTCGGCTACCGCATGCGATTGCGTCGCGAGCTTTCAATTCTTCTGCCTCGAGGGAAACATGAAAACACACAAACACGTCTTGAGCTCGCTCCTTGCGGTCGCCATGTTCGGCGCGGCAACCTTGCAGGTAAACGCCCAAACCGGAACGCCCGGTATCGACCAAAGGGAAGCCAAGCAATCGGTGCGCATCGCCAAAGGCGAAGCCAGTGGGCGTTTGTCCTCGAAAGAAGCGGCGCGCATGAAAGCGGGACAGGCGAACGTGGCGACGATGGAAGCCAACGCAAAAGCCGACGGCAAAGTCACCCGCGCCGAGCGAAAGGCGATTCACAAGGAACAAAACAAACAGAGCAAGCGCATCTATCGCCAAAAGCACGATCGCAACAAGCGGTGATCTAGTGCAATCTAGCTACTATAAATCGCTTGCCGTGAACGTCGCAGCATTACGTTCAACGCCTAACGCGCAACCGTTGATTCGCAACTACAGAATTCTGCAATGCGTTTTTTTCGAGTTACTTAGCTACCACCGGCAAAGAATGGCTCGGTCATCGTACGGCGGGTAACTCTTCAGGGTTTGAGTAACGTATGTAGAAACACGCGTGCCTTCTCCCAGTCGCGCCCAACCGTGCGCGCGGTAACGCCCAAACACTCTGCAATTTCGCTATCGGTGAGTCCCGCGAAATAGCGCATCTCAACCACTCGCACCATGCGCGGATCGACCGCTTCGAGTTGACTCAATGCGGCATGAACGTCGAGCGCTTCGTCCGCGCTTCCATCGGGCGACGACTCCGCAATCTGCGTGTTGAGCGTGACGTCGTGTTGCCCACCGCCGCGCCGCTCGGCGTTGGATTCACGAATGAGATCGATGATGACCGAGCGCATCACTTTCGAAGCGTAAGCCAGGAAGTGCGCGCGATCTTTGGCGTGCAGTGCTCGCGTTTGCACGAATTTCAAATAACTCTCGTGCACGAGCGCCGTCGTTTCGAGCGAAACATGGCCGCTGCCTTGGCGCAGGCGACTGTGCGCGATGCGGCGTAGCTCCGGATACAAGGATGCGTAGACCTCGCCCGCACTTGCGGCCTCGTGCGCTAGTGTTTCCTCGAAACTGTTCGTCGTGTCATTCATGGGTTCAGCGTTTTGCGTGACGCTCAAGCATGGCACGAACAAAGCTGCAATACGTATTTATTAGCAATTGCCCCATAAAATATAGCTATATTTGATTTAAACTTTATCATCAATTTAATAGATAAACTATCGATAAGCCCATTTTCATTGGGCGATTGAGCCAGCAGCTGCTCTTACTTTTGCGTTCGTCTTCGATTCGACCCGTGCAAGCGCCTTGCGCACCCGAGCAAGCCGATCGCTTTCTAATCCATGGAATCGCTCGATGACATCGCTTGCCTCATTGAGCCATTTGCCAGCGTCTGCAACATTCGCCTCAAGCGCGGCTTCACCCACTAGCAAAAAAAGTTCGCCCTTCAAATAAACCGGAAACTCTTGATTCGCTGCCAGCGGTTTTGAAACCCAATCGGCCAGCGCGGAATTCACGTCGCTCCAGCGCCTCAACGAGGCAAACGCCCGCGCCTTACTTAGATCGATGAGTAGTCGCGTTCTCGTCGAGTATCTCGGTACCGGAAACCGCACTCGCAAGTCGGCGTACTCGGCGAGCAATTGCTCAACGCTTCCCTCGGATGCTGCAAGCTCCGCAGCAACCAGCGCGAGATCGCGTGCGGTATCGAACGGTACGCCGCGCTCGCGTTGGATCGATCGGGCTACTTCAACCGCACGCCTTGCATCGGATAATTTTTGCTGTTCCAGCGCAACGCGAGCCACGCGAACGAATACGCCCGCTTCGTGTTGCGGCAACAGCCCGGGCGTTCGATATTGATGATTCGACGCAATTTTTTGCGCACGATCAAGCTGGCCGCGCGCCAACGCCATGTCAAGGATTTCGATCGCGACGACCCGTTTGATGTCGCTAGGCACGGCAACGTTCGCAGCCAAAACATCGTCGGCTGCGCGCATCCTCGCCTCCGCCTCGCTTGATCGCCCACGTTCGAAGCGCACTCGCCCGAGTCGGTTGCCATCGCTGTTCCAATCGACGCGATCGCCGCGATAGATGCGCAAAATATCGACGCTGTCGCGAAGCACATTCTCGGCTTCAGCCTGACGAAGTTCTTGTTGAAGCGCCATGCCCAGATGCGCCTTGGTAGCGCCAACTTCGAGACCGTTAGGGCCTTGCAGATCGATGAACGATTTCGTGGCTTGCTGAAAAGCAATGGTCGCTGCGTCCATGTGCCCTAGCGCACGATATGCAAATCCAAGTGAACGCTGCGCGAGACCGCGCCACTTCGAAGGGTTGGGACGTGACTCGATCATGCGCACCGATTCCCGCGCGGCCCTCAAAGCGCGCGTGGGGTTCGTGTTGAGCAAAAAATCCGATTCGAAGTGAAGCGCCTGCGCGTGCTCCTCGCCGCCCGGCGCTACGCGCTTCAAAATCTCCGTGACCTCCTCGACGAGCGCTATCGGCGGCTTGTCGGGCGTGCGCTGCCGCTGCGCCCACGCTAAGTCGAGCGCTGCAACTGCATACTGCTTCGACTCCTTGCCGTGCACACGAAGCGCCTCTGCAGCGGCCTGCTCATGAAGACGAACCGAGCGCGCGAATTCCTCACGCGTCTCGTTCAGATCGCTAAAGTATCCGAACAGCGTGGCGTTGGTATCGATGTTCGACGCACCGCTAACGTCTCGCTTCGCCAACGTCGCTAAAGCAGTGCTCGCGCCCTCCGCCGCAACACCGGTACGCGCGATCGATGCCGCGCGCTCAACGCTGTCGCTCGGCGTAAAGCGATCAGACAAATAGTTTTGGGCGACCGTTGCGAACGCAGCTTGGGAGCGCGCACTAATAGCTTCTTCATCGGCTCGCTGTGCTTCGCGCCGCGCAGCGAGTGCTTGTTCGTCGGCGCGTCGCGCCTCTCGGCGTGCTGCTATCGATTCCCGATCCGCGCGCTGCGCGGCGTTGAGCGCAGCCTCTGCTTGCTCGTCTGCGCGAGCGGCCTGCGCCAGGGCGACGCGGGCTTGTGTATCCGCGCGCTCGCTCTCGCGACGGGCGGCAGTTGCCTCGGCGTCGGCGCGGGCTCGCTCGGCGCGCGCGGATTCTGCCGCCGCATCGGCACGTTTGGCTTGTTGTGTGGCCAACTCCGCTTGCCATAGCGCGGTGCCAAATCCAACAAGTAGCGCCAACGACACCGCTGTGGCTGCCCCTACGACGATGCGATGTCGAGCAATGAATTTACTCCACCGGTATTGCCAAGAATCGGGCTGCGCATCGACCGGTAAACCGTTGATATGACGCTCAATGTCTTGCGCAAACGCGGCTACCGTTGCGTAGCGATCGGACGGCGCTTTTTTCATCGCTTTGGCTAGGATTGTGTCAAGATCGCCCGTGAGCGATCGCGCGAGGCGGTCTCGACTTGTGCTGCGCAGTGTTGCGATGGCGTCCGTGCCGGTGCGCACAGTGTCGCTCGCCGATGTCGGGTCGTCGCTGACAATGGCCTCTTCTAGTTCGGCACGACTGCCACGTTTGAGTCGATAGGGTTTTTGTCCCGTGAGCAGTTGATAGAGCACGACGCCCATTGAGTAGACATCGCTTGCAGTGCTGATGGCTTGTCCACTTACTTGTTCAGGGCTTGCGTAGTCGAGTGTGAGCGCGCGACCGGCGAGCAGCGTGAGTTCGGTTTCTGCGATAGGGTGTTGTGGATCGTCGAGCAATTTCGCGATACCGAAGTCGAGCAAATGAATTTGCGCATCTCCACTCACGAGGATGTTGCTCGGTTTTAGATCGCGATGAATTACGAGATTGGCGTGCGCGTATTGCACGGCGGAAGCCACTTGCAGAAATCGCCGTAGCCGCTCGTTAATCGATAGCTTCAATGCGTCGCAGTGCTCGGTGATCGGCTTGCCTTCGATGTATTCGAGCGCAAGATACGGCTGCCCGGCTTCGCTCACGCCGGCGTCGTAGAGCCGCGCGATGTTCGGATGATTGAGCTGCGCGAGGATGTCGCGCTCGCGGGCGAAGCGCTCGGCCAGTGCGTTCGTGAGTTGCACGCTCGGCAGCTTGAGCGCGACCTGGCGCGTCAGCGCGCCGTCCGCTCGATCGGCTAACCACACAACCCCCATTCCACCGTGACCCAGCGGACGCCTAATTACATACGCGCCGATTCGAGTGCCCGGTTCGAGCGTGGCAAACGCGTTAGGATTCAACGCGGAAGGCATCCGTTGCAACTTGATCGCCTCTTGAAGAAACCCCGCGCCAATCTCTGCGCGACGTGCAAGCATGTCGCGCAGCTGCGGATATAGCGCAGCATTAGAGCCATTGGCGAGCTCTGCCAACCACTGCTTACGCGAAGCCTCGTCGAGATCAAGCGCGCGATCCATCAACGCGGACAGCGTCCTCATGTCTTGTAGCGTGAGCTGCATACACTCCCCAAGTACAACGCGTCCGCAACCGCGATGTTCGGTTTGAGTCTAGGTTACTCCTCGCACAGACGCAATATCAACGTTGAATGCACCACGGGCTCAGTACGTTTTTGCGCGCCGAACCAACTCGTTATCAGCGTTCCGCAAGCGCCCGATCACACGCCGCCTTATCGGAAAGCGCACCGCACTCCATTTCCGAGGCGATTTGTTTGACCATGCGAGCGAGCGCCTTACCAGGGTCGCATTCGACGATGTGCGTGACGCCATGGTTTGTCTTCCATCGTTCGTCGCCCATTTTTCGTTCAAGCTTCTACCGCGGGCGGCGGCAGGAAATTGGAATGGGCGCACGCGTCGCACTGCGACCTGGGCAACGCCGACGCAATGTGTCAACGAGAGTGCGCTTCACTACTTTGTCGACATTTCAGCGATCGTTCAGACGCACACTCACGGATTGCCGCAACCCGCATCGCTACACTTCAATACGCGAAGCAAATCTGGATTACTCGTTGAGTCAAAGTAGGGAATCACGGGGAGCCCATCGGCGGGCACTGTGATCGCGCCCACAGCGGCGTAGTTCACGGCTGCTGCCACCGCGGTTGAAATGTTGCCGCTTGAGCAATCCGCGCCACCGCACTTGAGTATTCTCAGTCCACCGCTACTGCGTCGGTAATTAAGAACGGGAAACCCGTCTGTCGACAGCGCCATCGCGAGCACCGCGCCATTGGTCGCTAGACTTGTATCCACCGTTGAATAGGTATTCCCGCTGCTGCAATCGGCGTCGCCACACTTGGCGACCTTGAGTTGCGCGAACGCCGAGAAAATGCCGTAGACGATAACGGGCAATGAATCGGGAGGAATGAGAATGACGCTCGCACCAAGGCCTTGCACGGTGTCGAAGCTCGGCAATGTGTTTCCCGAACTGCACTGCGGGTTGCCGCAATTTATGATCGCCCAACCGGCGCCCGACGAGGGACTATATGTGATCAACGGGTTGCCGCTCGCGCGAACCGCAATGGACGAAACTCCGCTCAGAGCGGCCGAACCGACGAGGGTCAACGTGTTACCGGCGTTGCACGCCGGGTTGCCGCACTTCGCCACCTTAAGTTGAACATCGGTTTTGCTGAAGTAACTGATCACGGGTAAGCCGTCGGATGGCGAAATTGCAATCGCGCTTTTTCGCCCCACTTCGGCCACGGTGTTGTCGACGGTGGTAATCGTGTTACCCGAAGAACAAAGTGCGTTTCCGCACTTCATAACTCTTAGCGAGCTCGAAACGACCGATGGTTCGTGCGCATAGCTGACGACTGGGTTGCCATCGCTAGGCATTGCAATGGCCAGCGACAAGGAGCCGACAAACCCAGATGTGTCGGCGACGGTGACGGTGTTGCCGCTGTTGCACGGTGCGTTTCCGCACTTAAGTACGACTAATGTTTTTGCGTCGCTCACGAACGCGATAACGGGCAGACCATCTAGACCGATCGTTGCCGCAACGCCGTTGAACGCGTTTAACGCCGCGGTTGCAGTATAGGCGACGCTTAGCGTCGAGGGCAGCGAGGCGCAGCGAATGCCACCGGTGTTTGCAATGGTGACGAATTGACCTGCAAGGCATGCCGCAGGCAGCGTGAGCAACGAGGATGCGCACACCCACGCCGTACCGTTCCATTTGATGATCTGATCGGTTGAACAGGCGGTCGTTGGCAAGAGTTGCGTTGTCGCTAGGTTCACTGTTCCAGCCGTCGTGATGGGACCGCCCGTTAAGCCGGGGCCGGTTGCAACACTTGTCACGCTTCCGCTGCCCGACGCAGCCGCCGCGCACGCCCACGCCGCACCATTCCACTTCGCTATCTCGCCGCTCGCGCAGGCGACCGTCGGCAGTAACTGCGTTACGGCGAGTCCAACGGTACCAGTTGATGTGATTGGGCCACCGGTCAAACCTGGTCCTGTCGCGACGTTGGTCACCACGGCCGGCGTGACGCACTCCCAAACGTTGACCGTGTTGTCAAAACGGGCAAGCTGACCCGTTGTGCATGTTTGCGGCAATCTGAACGAAGGGGCGATCGACAATGCTCCGCTGGTGGTCACCGGCCCGCCGTTAAGACCGATGCCTGCACCGACGCTAGTCACAGTGCCAGTGCCGCCGGTGGTATCTGCCTGACAAGTAACGGTGCCGTCGGCTGCGATCGCGCGAATGCTCGATCCGACGGTACACGTGCCACTGACGCGACTCTGAACTACAGCGGGGTTGACCGCGATGGTGCCCGTCGTCGTGATCGTGCCACCGAAGAGCCCCGCACCCGCTGTGATGCTAGTCACCGTTCCACCTGTCGCGCCGCAACCTGCGAGCAGGAAACTCTCCACCGCTGCGGGGGTGTTGCGCGTACCGCTACCTAGTACGAGTCCGTTTGTTAGCTGTGCGCCACTCAATCCTGCGAGCTTGCGCGAGATGATAGTGGCGTCCGCCACGGTCATCGTCGGGTTGCCAGTGATGTTGAGACCGCACGATGGGCAGTTGATTGACGCCTCTACTGTCGGCGCATCCACTGCGTTGATTCCAGTGCTCGCGACTAGCGGAGGGCCCGTAATTCCGAGCGCATAGCGGGTGAGGATTAAGCCTTCCACCGCAAGCGATGAGTTTCCGTCATCGAACGGGCAGACCTGCGCTTCACTCGTCGATGAGCTACACGCAAGCACGCTGCTCACAACTAGCGCAAGCACTCCACTGCAACGCCTTAAATTTGCAATCGGCATACCACACCCCTTTTTCATTTGGTGACTGCAACTGCTACCGCACCCCGCGGCGCGCGATCCGGCGGTCTATTCTGACTCGAATCGTCCACATTTGTGCGATTGCGCTCAACGTGTTTTCAGCTGCCGCTGCGCCGGAATGACACGAATTGCTCAATTGCTAGACTTTGCTATCCGGCTAGAAGTGATGCCGAAGCGCCGGTTCCGACCTCAAAACATTTGATGTGTCGCTCGATCGCTCAGTTAAAGACGCGCTTAGGTAGCGATTCGCGCCACCTTCGACCGTTAGGCGGGTTTTTTTCTACGAAAGCTCGGCCAGCGCGACATCAAACGCCGCCTTATCGGACAGCGTGTAGCACTTCATTTCCGGCGCGATTCGCTTAATCATTCCCGCGAGCGCCTTTCCGGGGCCGCATTCGACAATGTGCGTGACGCCGTGGGCGTGCATTTTTTGAATGGTTTCGATCCAGCGCACCGGCTTGAAGAGTTGTTCGGCGAGGACTAAGCGGATCGCAGCCGCATCGCCTGCGACGTCAACCGTTGCGTTGTGGAGCACGCCGATTTGCGGCGGTGCGAAGTTGGTTGCGTTCAGCGCGGCGGCGAAGTTCTCTGCGGCCGGGCGCATCAATTCGCAGTGGCTCGGCACGCTCATCGGCAACATGAGCGCGCGCTTGGCGCCAGCCTCTTTCGCGAGCGTCATCGCGCGCTCAACGGCGGTCTTGTGCCCGCCAATCACAATCTGGCCGGGTGCGTTTAAATTACAGCACGAAACCACTTCGCCCTGAGACGCTTTTTCGCACACTTCCGCAAGCGGCGCTGGATCAAGCCCCAAGATCGCAGCCATCGCGCCAACGCCTGCAGGCACCGCGTTTTGCATCGCGTTTGCGCGCGCTTGCACGAGTTTCATCGCGTCGTCGAATTTGAGCGCACCGGCGACCGTGAGAGCGGCGTACTCGCCCAAGCTGTGTCCGGCGACGAGCGACGGGCAACGCCCATCCACCGCCATCCAAGCCTGCCAAATCGCCAAATCGGCGGCGAGCATCGCGGGCTGCGTGTTGGTCGTTGCGTTGAGATCGGTGTCCGGTCCGCTCGCAATCATTGTGGCGATCGACCGCCCGAGCGCTGCATCCGCAGCCGCCATCGCGTCATCAATCTTCGGCAAGCCTGCGTAAGCGGCCATCATGCCTACGGACTGTGAACCCTGACCTGGAAACACGAATGCTAATTTCATATCCTAACTCTTTTACTTTTTGCCGCAAAAAAACGTACGATCGCTCGGATAATTAATACTATCGATTATTTCCAATTGCTTGGTGCGTGCCCCAATTAATAGGGCGAGAAAGACTTATGTTGCACCCCGGGCGCGTAAGTCACACCTGTTTATCCTACCCCCAGCGCGCGAGCACACTGCCCCAGGTAAATCCACCGCCCACGCCTACCATTTGCACAAGATCGCCGCGCTTCAATCGCCCGTCGTTAAATGCCACGTCAAGCGCCAGTGGAATCGACGCGGCCGACGTGTTGCCATGTTTGCTCACGGTCACGATTGATTTCTCGGAAGGAACGCCAAGCCGCTTCGCCGTCGCATCGATGATGCGCACGTTTGCCTGATGCGGCACCAGCCAATCGATGTCGGAGGCAGTCACACCCGCAGCCGCTTGCGTTTCGTTGCAGACATCCGCCATCGCGCCCACCGCGAACTTGAACACCGCTTGTCCATCCATGTGCACAAAAGGATCGCCGTACACCGCACCGTTTCGCACCTGCCCCGGCACATTCAAAATGCTGCGGCGCGAGCCGTCGGATTTGATGCGCGACGCAAGGATGCCGGGTGTCTCGCCACGCGTAACTACGACCGCGCCCGCGCCATCGCCGAAGAGCACGCAGGTCGCGCGATCTTTCCAGTTCAAGATGCGCGAATACGTTTCTGCGCCAATGACCAGCGCGTTTTTGTGCGCCCCAGTCGCGATCATTTTGTCGACGATCGATAGCGCGTAGACGAAGCCCGAACAAACGGCTTGGATGTCGAACGCCGCTGCGTTTTTCGCGCCGAGCTTGTCTTGTACGATACAAGCGGTGCTGGGGAACACCACATCTGGGGTTGTTGTTGCGACGACAATCAAATCGATATCGTCAATCGACATCGCCGCGTTTGCGAGCGCGCGTCGCGCGGCGTTCACCGCGAGATCGCTTGTGGCTTCGTCGTCAGCGACGATATGGCGCTGCTCGATGCCGGAGCGCGTGCGAATCCATTCGTCGCTCGTCTCGACCAGCGACTCAAGGTCTTTATTTGTCAGAATTTTTTCGGGCAGATAACTGCCGGTGGCGATTAGTTTCGCGTACACGTCTGGGAGGAAGCGTCTTGCTGGATGCATCCCATTTAAGCAGTAATACGCGAGTTCCGGAAACGCGAGGCAAAGCGTCGCGATCTGCATCTATCTGCGCGCAACGACACTTGCGGAACTCCCCCGAATCGACGGACAGCCAAGCGTCGTAGGATGACGACGCGGGGAGATTATCGGTGAGCACGACTTGGGGGTTATCCACAGACCCGCGACGGTGGCACTGCAATTCAACAAAACGGTCACGGCAACGGGTGAGCGCTTGGCCGCAAAAGGCATGGCCAAGAAAGCGATCATCGGAGCGGCGATGCACAAGCTCGCGCATTTGATCTATGGCGTGCTTAAGACCGGGCAGCCGTTTCGGACGGATTGGGCGACAAACGCCGGCAAGCTCGACACGCCTAAACAACAAGCACAGTAGCGGCAGCAGGCACCCTGCCTGTGGGTAACGCGCGCCCTCTATGCTGCTGAAGCGTTATCCACAGGCAGGGTGCCTGCGGGCCAAACGCTGCACACTTCAAGGAAACGCATCGAACAGACGCCGAACATCAAACAATCAGTTGACTTCCAAGACGGTATCTGACCCCGTTTTCCGTTTCCTCCTCCGCGTTCTTCGAGATTAAGAGGTTAACGAGGGGTAGAACTTTTCAAGAAAACGCTTCTTTCGCATACGGAGATCACTGACTACATCGTCGCGAGGCTTAACTAGACAGCGCTCGACTCGCAATTTCAATTCGGCGTGCCACGAAATATTTTGATCGATGCGCTCGTCGATTCGACGTTGTACGCGCGCGACTTCCAACGAATCCTCTCCCAATAGCAGCTGCGACAAAAGCGCAGTTTCCAACAAATTCAAATTCTCACTGGTAGAGAACGCTTTGACGTTGTTCCGCAAATAGGATTGCAAATTCTGATTGGCCGTAATCTCGCTTGCAACAGCGTATTCAGCGCAAGCAAGTAGCTCGTTGATTTGTTCAATTGATGCCGCCTCCCATCGATCCGAATTTCTCGCCAATGAGCGCAACCGGTAACCATTTGTGAGAATGATCGGGGTTGCATGATCAACAAACAAGGGCATAACGAAAACTGTGACGAAGCACTCGTTCGCATCGGAAGTATTGTCGACGCACAAACCGAGCAGTGCCCATTCGTTTAGGGTGATCACCAACGCATCTCTCGTTAACAAGAAAGCCGGGAACGCTTTCGAAAGAGCTGTCGCTAGTATCGATTTCGCGCTGCGCCGTTTCACTTTGGAGGTCTTATCTCAATAACAGGAACGCGAGAGCCTCCTGGTACGTGTTGTTGTATTTGCTGGATTCGTGCGGGAGTCAGAGTGGCGCCACCAGTCTTTAGGTCGTAAAGTGCCTTTGGAGCAGTTTTCGCACCCTCGACCACGTCAATGCGAATTGACCCTTTCAGTCCATTGCGTACTAACTGACCGTTAAGGTAGGAGACCTCAGAATGCAGCCCCTGAACACGAGACACTAGCTTACCAAATGCAGTGTGGACATAGGTTCCGTAAACCGATCCGCTTCCGGCTCCTACGCTCGCGGCCGCAGCTCCGGCTAGCTCGGTCAGAACCATTGTCGTGGTCGGAGCGACAAGCAAAGCACCGTAAGCTGCCCCACCTGTTGCCAACGCACCTAGGCCTGCGGTAGCGTACAGCGCCGGACGATCGCCTGCAGCATCTCTTAATTCGCCCCGATTAGCTTCGGGACTCCCCATCGAGCCCGGTGCGTAGTCTTCGCAACTCAAAGCGCCGCCACCGTTGCACTTGTTGTACAAGTAATCAAACGCCGCAGTAACCGCCCCCGCTTCACAAGACCCACCACCCAACTTCGACCCCGCACACCCCACAGCCATGCGCCCGGCGAGCCCGGCGTAGAAGTTGTCATTGGTAAGTCCAGAAATCACCGGCCCTGCCGCCGCCGAGAACCCCGCCGCCATCGCGCCGGACTTGCACGATCCACCCTGCGCCGCGCTCACGCCACAACCGAGCGCGGCATGCGCAAGAACGTTCTGGAAATACTCGCTACCGCCTATGCGCAAATTCCCATGACCAGTCGCCTGCCCGATTCCAAAACTAGCAGCCGCCTGGAACGCGCCGAGAATCGCACTCTCAATGTTTCCACCTGTAATGCCACCCGCCGCAAATCCGCCCGCAGCGATCACGGCAGCCTGCTGACCGGTGGACAGAACGGTCATCGCATCCGCACCCGTGGCCAGTAACTCTGCAACGATCGTATTGCCCGCCGCTTCAATCGAGGCGAGAATCTCAGCACCAATCTGCGGCACGACGATCATCGCAACCAAAGCCGCCAACGGCTTCCGAACCTTAGTCCAGAAGCTATACCCGCTCGGATCGGTATAGACCAGCGGATTGTTCAGCACATAGCTATAGCGGGGTAATTCTGCCCGTTGAGCGGCTCCTGAATGATCGGATCGGCTTGCAGGAAGCGTCCAATCTCCGGGTCGTACAAGCGCCCGTTCATGTGCACGAGCCCGATCTCGTCCAACATCTCGTGCCCCGTGAACCCGCGCTCTTCGCTGCCGTTGCTGCCGTTGGACGAGCAACTAATCACCACACCGCCCGCGCTCAGGCATTCCCTCGCGCCCCAAGGCTCGAAGCGGAAGCGCTGCGTGACCGCGCCCGCAGCATCGGTGATCGCCACCAGACTGCCAATGTGATCCTTGTGCCAGTACTCGGTTTTGTTGGTGACGGTCTCGGCACCGCCCGCGATGCGTGTGTTCACCTGGTGTCACGCCCTTGACCACGCGCGTCACCTGGGTCGCGCGGTTCGCCTTCCGGAGTTCTATTTCAAACCAGCGCCCGGCAAAGCGTTTTCGACACGAGCCAAACGTCAAGCGCGTGTTAACGCGTGCGACACCGAGCCCCGCCGCCTGCTCGCCGCGTCACGACGACGCGATACCGGGGTCTTTCGCGGGCAGGAACAACACGGCCGCTGCGGCGACGGCGGCGAGGCCAGCCATCAGCGCGATGAGCGCGACGAAACCGCTGGTCTTAACGAAGGGTCCCAGCGCCCAGACCGCGAGCGAGGAGATGCCGAAGCTCACCGCAAGGCGAAGTCCGGCGACGCGGGAGCGCATGCTGTCGTCGACGAAGCGTGCGATGAGCGCGTCGGTGAACGGGATCGCTCCGAACACGAAGGTCATGTAGGCCACCGCAAAGACGTAGAACCACCAACCCTGGGCGTTCATGGCGAGGCCGAAGGCGAGCGCCTGCAGGGCGACGATTGGGAAGAACACCCGTTTCATCGGGAATCGATCGATTAAGTGACCGACGAGCAATTGACCGCCGGAGGCGATCGCGTACACGAGCGCGAGGAGCATACCCAGCCGCGCCGGGTCGGCGGCGATTGCCCCGATCCGCTCGCGGAGCAACTCACCATTACCGTTGGTGGTGAAGTTAAAGATCATGCCACTCACGGTCGTGGTCACAAGTAGTACGAGGAAGACGCGCATTGCCGTGCGCCGATCAATGGCCAAAGGCTTTGCATTGCTTCGTTTGGCAGGCGCGGTGGTTTCGCGGGGCGTGGTTGCGTGGAAATACGCACCGAGCGCGAAGCAGAGTAGTGCAGGCACGATGAAGGCGGCTCGCCAGCCCAGGTACTTGACGAGGTAGCCGGTCAGAAGCGCTGCAAAGGCAACGCCTAAATTGCCGGCCAGTCCATTGACGCCAATAACCGCGCCGGGCGTTTTCGTCGATTGAAGCAACATCGGGATGCCGACCGGATGGTAGATCGCCGAGAACGCGCCCATCACCGTGAGCGCGACCGCCATTTGCAGCGGCGATTGGGTGAGCGCGACCGCGAGCAGCGACGCCCCCATGCCGAAGAAAAACACGAGCATCATCTTGCGCCGCCCCCAAAGATCGCCGTAGCGACCGGCAGGCAGCGACGCCAGACCGAACATGACGAACGCGCCGGTCGTATAGGGCATTAAATCTTCCCACCGGGAAATGCCAAAATCGAGCGCAATTGCGCTAACTGCTGTGGCAAATATCAGCAGAGCCAGATGGTCAATCGCGTGCGCGAGATAGAGGAGAACTCGGGTTTGCATAAGAGAACTTGCGGTCGTGCTCAGGTGTTTCTCGCGAACCGAGACACCGTACGCCGCGCACACGCATGCTACGCGCTACGGCAGCGCAGGCGGCGTCTCTGGTTCACGCATGCGCCATTCAAGCGCCCAGAGCGCGGGGTCGAGCTTGAGTGCGAGGGCAAAGCGAGCACGCGCGCCGGCGGCATTCCCCTCAAAAGAGAGTAGCTCGCCAATAGCCGCCTGAGCGATACCCAGCGTGTTGTGCCAGGTTGCTAGCTTGTGAATCTGCTCGGCGTATTGCTCGCGCCGCGTCGCACGGTAGCCCAGCCGAGCCACAAAAACCTGTCCTGCCGTGGAATCGGGTGCGATCGAAGAATCGGCAAGCGCGACCTGGGCCTCGCGCCACTCATCGCGAAGGAGCCACAGCTCGGCGAGCTCCGCCGCGAGCGTATTTGGTTTTGGATACGCGGCCAATACTTCGATTGCGCGGATGATCGCTGCATGGCGATCATCGGTTTCTGCGAGCAATTCGGCGCGCGCGATGAGCCGCGCGCGCGCCTCGCTTGGTTCGAGCGCGCTCGCGCGCAGCAGCACCTCGGCGAAGTCGTCGGTACGGTGAGCAAATTCAAGCACTGCGTCGCGCGCTTTCGTGTCGAGCGTACTCGGCGCGAGCGCTTTCAGCGCTTCGTACGCGGCTCGCCCAGAATCGACCTCGTTGTTGGCAAGCGCGTAGCGCAGCTCGGCCGCGCGAGTGACCATACTTGCCGGCGCAATCTCGCGCAAGCGGGTGAGCGGCGCGAGCGCACTGCCCGGTCGCGCATCGGCAAGCGCCGCGTCAAAGCTCCCGGCTGCGCCGGCGAAGAGCTGCCGCATCGCCGAGGAGAGATCGTCCTCGGTTTTTTCGACCGCGACCGGCGCGCTCTGCGCTGCGAGCGGCGCAGCAAATTTCGGCGCGAGCCACCCGGAGAGGACCACCAGCAGCGGCAACAACACCCACACTGCGCCCGCTGGCTCGGCAGTCGTCTGCGTGGTAAACGCAAAGCTCAACAGCGTCCCGAGCAATGTGAACCAGGCGGCGATACCGATCCGAGCATCGAGGCGCTCGCCGAGCACCCGTGGCCACGCGCGGTGCAGCAGCAGCAACATCAATCCGGCCGCGCAGAGCGCGCCCGCCGCATGCAGGGTCGCCGCCAGCGCGCTGGAAGGATCAATCCACTGCGCAGGCAGTTCGAGTTTCTTGCTAACTGCCGCTTGCACGAGCGCACCGATCACGACAATCGGTGCGAAGAAAAGCGTTGATTTGAGCGGGGCGATGCGATCGCCAAAGCGCCGCGCGAGGATGAGAAGTACCGCCGCCGCCGACACCCACAGAAAATGCCAGCCACCGATGACGACGCAGAGCGCCGACAAGCCAATTGCGACCGCCTCGCCGAGCGGGTGGACGATCGCGCGGCGCAAGAATTTCGTGTAGCTGCCGATTCGATCATAGAACGCGGCGACGAAAAGCGAGAGTGCGGCGACGATCCAGGCACCCGAGGCGGCATTCAGCGCAAAAGCACTTGATGCGGGCAGGCTGAGCAGCAAGGTTGTCGCGGCGAACAGCGCCGACGCGCCCAACAGCGCGTCGCGCCGCAGCTCGGGCATCTCCCGCCGCCACCAGGCGATCAAGGCAAACGAAAACAGCGCCGCCGCCGCGAGCGGCAGCGCAAGCGGCAACACCCGCGCCTTCACGTTATTCGCCTTAAGCTGCGTTGGCGCGTCGAACCAGGCGTCCCACGCCACTTCGGTCGCATTGCCTGGTGTCGCGCTCACAAACTCGGCGGCAGTGAGCGTCACCGGGGGGCTGCCCGGTCGCGCTGCGAGCACCAGTGCAAACTGCGTTATGTTGTCTTGCCATTGATTGTGACCTCGCAGCAGAACGCGATACGTCTGCGGCGTCTCCGATGGCGCGAGCTGCACCGCGAGATTTGCCGGTTTGCGCCGGTCGCGAGTGCCGACCCAACCAAGCGTGAGGGTCGTGGGCGCGGCGATACGATCAAAACTTACGTCAACGCCGAGCACGCGATCGGTTGCAATGTTGATGGTTTTGGTCGCGGAAACGGCGGGCGGACCGGAGAAGGTGTAGACCAGCGCCGACGCCGAACCCGGCACGGCGCTCACGGCGGCATTATTCGCGGCCAAATCGATCCGCGTTGTCGGCAATGCGAAATGCCAACCCGACAGCAATCCAATCTGCAAAGCCCACATAACAGCGAGGGCGAAAAGCGCAATGAGCGCGCCGAAGCTGTGCGATTGCTGCCAGCGCGAAGCGAGGCGCAAAGGCGATCGCACGGCAGGCGCGACAACGTTCTGGGGAAGCGGCGCGTTGAGCGTCAACGGGGGAGCCAGTGCGGTCATGAAATCGATACGGAAAGTGACGCACAGGGCGATCAATGGTGTATTTTGCCAAATTAGCTAGCACGCACTTTTAAGGCATGACCGACAGCGCCGTCAGCCCAAAAACTTCACTTGCCCGACAATCGCAGCACCATGAAAAAGTCAGACCTAGACCAAAGCGCGGCGATGCGCACTGCGCCGCCCAGTGACGACGGTTATCCAAACAGCAGCGCACGCCGCCGCTGGATTACCGGTTGGGCGGCTGCGAGTGGTGTGGCAGCGTCGCCTTTGACCGAAGCCGCCGCTCGCAGCAACCTCGCGTTTCGTCCGGCGGTGTTCGACGCGAGCGATGGTGGCGCGCTGGTCAATGTTTTCGGCGTGCGGGCAATCGACGTTCATGTGCGCTGGGCAGCGCTTACCGCGCGCGATCCACTTGTGCTGACCGAGCGAAGCAAGGTCGTCTCGCTTACCGCCACGACCGATTTCTCGGCGGCCATTGAGCTTCAAAATCTTCCCGCAGCAACCACCATCGCCTACGCGGTCTACGCGGGAGACAGCGCGTGCTCCGACATCCAACGGTTTCGCACGCCGCCCGCGCCGTCCGCACGTAGCAATTTCACGCTCGCGTTCTCGGGCGATGTCGAGGCTCGATGCCGACCGTTTCGCGTATTCGACTCAATCGCCGCGAAAGCGCCCGACTGCTTTCTGCATCTCGGCGATACGGTATACGCCGACATTCCCCGGCGCGAGTTCTCGCCGACCTTAGAGCACTACCGCCGCAAACACACCGAGATTCGCAGCGATCGGTCGCTCCAGTCGTTCCTTGCAAATACGGCCACGGTTGCGATTTGGGACGATCACGAAATCGAAAACGACGCCAACGGCTCGCACCCCGCAATCGACGTGGCGGATCGTGTGTTTCGCGAATATTGGCCGGTGCGGGCGGCAAGCGGCGCGAGCGCCTCGGCGAGCGATCGGAAGGGACTTTTTCGCCAGTTGTCGTTCGGCAAGGACCTCGATCTCTTCGTGCTAGATACACGCAGCTTTCGTTCGCCGCAAGCCGACGCACAAAGCGCCAATAAAACGATGCTCGGCACCGGGCAGCGCGAATGGTTTCGCCGTGCGTATCGTGCGTCGAGCGCACGCTATCGCCTGATCGCGACTTCGGTGCCGTTTCATGGCTCAAGCCAAGACGCCTGGGGCAACTACGAGCACGAACGCGACGATCTCATCGCGCTGTTCCGCGACGCATTTGAGCGACATCAGGCGAAAACGGTGCTGCTGTCGGCCGACTACCACTTCGCCCGAGAGTGGCCGCGCAACGAACGCCACGGAATCTACGAATTCATGGCTGGGCCGCTGGCATCGTTTGCGAGCTTTTCGCGCGACGCTCAAATGAAAGCGCGTCACAGCCGCGGCAGTCATTTCGTCTACGGCGAAGGCGCAAATTTCGGGTTGCTTCACTATGACGCTGGCATGGATAAGTTGCGGGTGTCGTACTTTGACGACGGTGGCAATCAATTGTTTACCCGCGACATATAGCCAGACGCGCTGACTCCGCTACATTTGCGCGGTGGACAGCCTTTCTAGCCAACTCGAGAGCACCGCCCGACGCCTTGGGATTTACGTCGCGCTTGGCTTTGTGTTCGCGTTTCTATTGGTCGGAAGTCTGGTGTTGCACGGCGTGTGGCAACAGCATCGCGTGTTAGATGACATCGAGGGCTTACTCGATCTGCGCGCGAAAAAAATTACCCTCGCCTCGAACATCGAAGCGCTCTCGCGCCGACGCAGCCAGATTCTCTTCGCACAGCTATTGAGCGATGAGAAATCCGAGCGCGAAGAATTGATGGGGCAATACCTTGAAACCTCGGATCGGTTTCAGCAAACGATTGCATTGTTCGCGGCGCTCCCGCAAGACAACTCGGACACCGGCGACATCGGACGCCTGCGCGCCATCGAGGCTCGGCACGACGAGCTCAACGAACAGGCGCTCACCCTGACGAGCCAGGGCGCGCGCGAAACCGCGCTCAAGCTTTTGCGCGAGAAAGCAATCGCACTGCAAGGTGCCGAGGCCGAGGTAATCGACAGCATTCGCACCCATCAGCAAAGCCGCATGGCCGCTCAATCGAGCGCAACACGCGAGCAAGCCCGCGCGGCGATGTGGGTGTCGGCGATCATCGGCGCGACCGCCTGCGGTTTGATCGGATTTGTGTTCTTTGGCGTGCGCTGGTTGTTGCGCGAGCGCAGCAAATCGGTCAATCAAAAAGCCAAAGAAATCGAAGAGCTCTCCGAGAAGCTTTTCATCGAGGCCACGCGCGACCCGCTCACCGGACTTGCCAATCGGCGCATGTTCTTTCAGGAGCTCGAACGGGCTGTCGCTCGCGCCAATAGTCAATCTACGACACTTTCGCTTGGCTATATCGACCTCGATCAGTTCAAGCCCATCAACGACCAGCACGGGCACGCCGCAGGTGACGCCCTGTTGCGCACGATCGCCGAGCGGATGCGCGCAAGCGTTCGTAGCGAAGACCTCGTCGCGCGGCTCGGCGGCGACGAGTTCGCAGTCATCGTCGAGAACTTAAGCCCGGACGATGCACCAGCGTTTGAGCAAACGCTGCGTGATCGTATCGCTGCCGACGTCGTCGTCGGCGACACCGTGATCAAACCGCAAATGTCAATCGGCTGGGCGCATCTGCCCGACGAGGGACGCAGCGCAGGCGAACTGCTCAACTTCGCCGACCAGCTCATGTACGAACAGAAAGCCCGCCGCAAAGGTCAGCCGACCAAGCGCGAAAAGGACAGCTTCGGACTGCGAGAGATGATCAATCCGGCGTAGGAAAAGCTCCATGCGTTAATGCCGCATGAAAGCTTGCCTGTATGCACATTTTAGCGGATAGCCTTTTACTACATTACATCCGTTTTCGTCTTTTTTTCCGAGGCAAAGCGCGGAATGGCTGTAGATATTTTTCAGCGACAGAACTCAGCGCTGGCTAGTCGCAGTAGCGGAGCGATTCGGTGAGACCCGCCGCCGCTCACTCGTAGTGCGTCCGCATGTGAAGCACTTTCACCGTACGCTCCTTCTCGAGCACTTCGTAGACCAAACGGTAAAGAATATTGATGCGGCGCGAGTACGCGCCTTTCACATCGCCGCTTAGTATTGACACGAACAGCGACGTGCGGCGGATGTTTGGGTTATCCGCACATAGAAAGGCAGCGCAGGCGCTGTTTCCTTCTTCGACATGCCTCATGAGTTGCGCGACCGGTGCAGTCTCATCGCGGCTTTGCTGCGCGAGAAAAAATCGTCAAGTATCAAAAGTGATCCGGTACAA
This sequence comes from Betaproteobacteria bacterium, assembly GCA_013298045.1. Taxonomy (GTDB): domain Bacteria; phylum Pseudomonadota; class Gammaproteobacteria; order Burkholderiales; family Casimicrobiaceae; genus Casimicrobium. The sequence continues at coordinate 152 of JAAFJI010000025.1, read as the reverse complement.
GTAGCCCGGATGCTCGCATCCGGGCTACTTTTCGATACGCGCGAAGCGCTGCGCTTCAATCGACTCTGGCTCGTATCAATTTACCCGGATGCGAGCTTCCGGGCTACGATTTCCCATGAGGCGCAATGAGATTGAGCCCTACCTCTTCCGCA
>JAAFJI010000248.1 GCA_013298045.1 Betaproteobacteria bacterium | reverse complement strand
GCGGCCACTGAAGATGACTGGCGCTCCGAATACCTGGCACCCATCGTCTCGATCAAAGTCGTTGCGTCGCTGGATGAGGCCATCGATCATATCGAGCAGTACGGCTCCCACCACACCGACGCGATCATTACCGAAAATTTCACCCACATCCAGCGCTTTCTTCGCGAGGTAGACAGCGCGAGCGTGATGGTCAACGCGAGCACCCAATTCGCCGATGGCTTCGAATATGGATTGGGCGCAGAGATTGGCATTTCCACCGACAAACTCCACGCCCGCGGACCGGTGGGGCTCGAAGGGTTGACCACGCAGAAGTGGATCGTATTGGGGGATGGTACGATTCGCGGATAAATTTGCGCTGGCAAAAATCCAGCGAATAGAAAATACGGGACACGATGACCGGCTTGCTTTTCCCATCGTCATCAATGTCTAACGAAACTGCGAATTTGTCTCCGCCGCGCTCGCGAAACGATCGCTGCCCGTGCGGGAGCGGGCGTCGGTACAAGAATTGCCACGGCGTACCCTCCGACGTCGGCGGCGCGCAAGCTTCGGTAACGCCGCCATGGTTGGTCTGCGCACAAGCTGCTCTGACCGCGCAGGAAGCGGGCGACTACGTACTCGCCGAGCGGTTGTATCGTGAGAGCCTGGCGGCGCATCCCGACAATCCCGACGCGCTGCATATGCTCGGTGTAGTGCGAACACAGCGATACGACCCGGTCGAAGGACTTCGCTTCATCCTTCAGGCAGCCGACATGGTCAACTGGGAGATACCGACTTTCCGACACAACGTTGGATACACCCTAAGTGCGTTTTTATCGTCTCGTCCGCCAAGCTCGCTTAAACGGCGCATGGAATCTTTGCGCGCACTGCGTAGCGAACGGATAAAGAACACCCGGCCGATCGAGCAACAAACCACGGGCGTCCTGCTGCTTGCAAACAACATGTCGGGATACGAACACGTTCTATCTAGCGTCGCAAGGCAAACGCGCACGCCACATGAATTAGCCATTGTCGTGCCGGAGCAGGACCTCTCGACCGCGAAGACGATTGCCGAGCGGGCGTTACCGGTGACCAGAAGTTACGCAATCGCCCGGTCGCAATCGATCATTGCCGACGCCACACGACAGGTGCAGCAAATGACTTGCGATTGGGTGCAAATCGCACTCGACGACGCTACCTACGAGCCATCTCGTCTGGAGCGCATGCAAAGTGAACTCTCTGACGCGGGCGCACACTGGGGAATATCGCTTGCTCAAACGTCCGACCTGTCGGAGATCGAGGCGCAACGCCACCCAATGATTTCCCAATTGAACGGCGTGCAGCGGATGTTGCCGCGCCCGCGTCTAGGCGAGCTTTTTTTGGATCGACTTGGGCTCGCGATTACCGCTTCGAATTACTTCGTGGACCGTTCGCTGCTTTTGGCGGTACTCGGAGATCCGCGGCTCTTGGAGTTCGACGCGATCGGACTCGGATTCGCCGCGCTTTGGCGTGACGAACCAGTGATCGTTGCCGAGCGGACGCTAAGCATGTCGCTAGATGCGCTCAACGCGACATATCGGCACATACTGACTCCCGCCGCCTCCCGGCAAATCGATGTCGCGGTCGATCGGATGCTTCGCGACTCGCAGCCGCCCAATCCCGTCGCGCCGAACGCAGGTGATGACAACGTCGATTTTTTGAAACGGGGCTTGAGAAATGGTCTCGGCGCGAAACTCTCCGCAGCGGCACTCAAGCGAGTCGTGGCAATGACCGAGCGCGTCGCCGAGGAAGAACCACTACAGGATCACGGCGTCGAATACGTTGGCTTCGCTCGCGCGGAATCCGGTCTCGGCGAGAATCTTCGCGCGCTTGTGCGTGCGACGCAGACCACATCGATCCCCGTTTCGGTAAGCGACGTCGACATCGACTCCGGTATCCGCAACGCCGATTCGAGCGTGACTTCGCTCATCGACATTGCGCGATACAGGATCCGCGTGATTTGCGTGAACCCGGATTTACTGGGAGAGGCGTTTCGCGACGACGGTTTTCTGCGCGCGAAAGAAGCCTACCGGATCGGTTTTTGGTTTTGGGAATTGGAACGATTGCCAAGGAACTGGATCGACACCGCGCAGCTTGTAGATGAAGTGTGGGTGGCCACCGAGTTCGTTGCCGAAGCAGTACGACGCGACGTGAAGGATCGTCCGGTGCACAAAGTCCGAACGCCGGTGCAGAAGCCAACGCTGTCGAGAGAGTACAAGCGCGCCGAGTTCGGTTTGGACGACAGCGCGTGTTTGTTCATGTTTAGCTTCGCATACGGGTCGTTCGCCACGCGAAAAAATCCGGAAGCCGTGATACGCGCGTTTTGCGCCGCGTTCCCCAAGGGGTCGGAAGACGCACAACTTGTGATCAAGTCGTCACAGAGTGATTTATTTCCGGAGTTGCGTAAACGAATGCACGATCTGGCAGATGGTGACGGGAGAATCGTCTTTCTCGACACCTATCTCTCGCGCGATGCCGTGTACGGACTACAGTCGTGCTGCGACGCATACGTATCGTTGCATCGCTCAGAGGGCTTGGGATTGGGGCTTGCCGAGTGCATGGCTCAAGCAAAACCTGTTATCGCTACCAACTACTCGGGTAACTGCGAATTCATGGACGCGGGCAACAGCTTGCTCGTCGACTACCAACTTGTTCCCGTGCGCGAGGGCGAGTACCCCGACTGGGAAAATCAGGTGTGGGCCGATGCGAACGTTGAGCACGCCGCCGCACACATGCACAAAATTTTCGACGATCGCGAATTCGCCAACCGTCTTGGGCAACAAGCCGCAAGACACATGGCCGAGATGTTTTCATTTGCGACAGTCGGCGCGGCTGTCGAATCCAGATTCGATGCGATTTCAGCTAGGCTCAAAAAAGCTTCGTAGAGAGCGAAATTTCCGAGCGCTCGCTTACACTAATTTTCTGCGAGTACGAACAACGTCGCATAGGGCATGCGCTTCGAGCGTCTCGACCGTCAATGGCACGGGCTGCGATCTGTGAACTACGCAAGTAGTGGTGAAAAGCAAATGCGGAGCTGCGCAAAGACGCGGCCGTATTACTTTACTGATTGGCGTACGGTTCATTCGTGATGCGAAAGCTCCCAGGAAGCGACAATCCGAGCGTTCAAGCGGGCGCGCCCAGGCGTCGCGTCTCTCACCTGCGATGTGAGTCGCCCTGAAGTAGCACGGCTGACGAGGGTGGCCGCGCACTACTAGTTCGTTTTTCGAATGGAGACGGGCGAAAGAATGCCCGCCCGACTCAATGCGATACGATCCAACACATCCTATGTTTGCACGACACGTTCAACTCAAGCCACGCTCACTTTCTGAGCCAACACAACATGTCGCGGCGAGGTTGACGCCGCATTCCGCCCTGGAGGGAACGTGAACAAGCTCATCCCACCAACCGTTGCAGGATTAAAGGCGTTTCAGCCCGAGAGAATGCCGTTTTTGTCGCGGGAACGTTTACCCAGGCTCGAACATCCTGGCTCGCAGCTCTGCACTGCAAATCAATTCGACGAGCCGTCGTTCGAGCGGTGGTGTGCAGCGTTGCGCGAACCGGTTAGATACAGTCGAAAGCTCTGGGAGTTTGTTTATGTCTGCGAGGTACTTCAGCAGCGCGGAATGCTCTCCACTTCCAGGCGAGGTCTGGGTTTCGGTGTAGGCAAAGAGCCGCTGGCAGCGATGTTTGCGTCGCTCGGCTGTGAGGTCGTAGCCACGGATTTGGATTTACGCGACGCGGCGAGCGCAGATTGGACGCAAACCGATCAGCACGCAACACAACTCGATGATTTGAATTCGCGCGGCATCTGCGACGCGGTAACATTCGCGCAACGTGTGCAATTCCGCGCAGAAGATATGAATCGCATTTCTTCTGACCTGGTAGATTTTGATTTCACCTGGTCCGCTTGCGCATTCGAACACTTAGGCAGCATCAAACACGGGCTTGATTTCTTCGTCAATTCGCTGTCCTGCCTACGCGCCGGTGGAGTCGCGGTTCACACGACCGAATTTAACCTGAGTTCGAACTTCACTACGATCGAGGCACACAACCTTGTTGTGTTTCGTCGCTTCGACATTGATGACCTAGCAAAGCGCGTAAAGCAAGTCGGCTGTGAGCTACTTCCGGTCAACTTCCACCCCGGGGAGAGACCGCTCGACGTGCACTACGACATCCCGCCGTACAACAACGAACACCTGCGATTACAACTGGATAGATACGTGTTCACGTCTATCGGACTAATTGCGGTTAAGCCATAAGTTAGGAATGGGTAGTCTGTAACACTTTAGCCCGGCGTAGCGACCGAAGACTTGAGCGCAGGAAAAAGCGTTCTTTCTGCTTCATACAACGTTAAGCAAAATAGAATGCGACCCATTACTCGCTACGCTCGGCGCGAACAATTGCCTCGTGCACTGCGGGCAACGTTGGTTTGGTTTGTGAGCTCGGTGCCGTTGGCAATCGCTCAGCCGTCCATCGCTCAAACCGCGCCGCGCGCCCCCCGACAACAACGGCACTTTCAGCGCAATTGACAAGTATGAAGGCCCCTACAAATTCACGTTCGACAACGATCCGTTTACGAAACGCGATCAGGACTATACGAATGTCGTTAAAATTCGTCGCCCAACATGCGTAGGTTCGTCGAGACCCTTTTTTGCCGTCGTTTTTGCGTTACATCGGTCGTGCTTTCGACAGCGTGTACCCAGTTCGCCGATGGCTTCGAATATGGATTGGGCGCAGAGATCAGCGTTTTCACCGACAAACTCCACGCCCGTGGACCGGCGGGGCTCCAAGGGTTGACTACACAGAAGTGGGTCGTGCTCGGAGACGGCACAACTCGAATTTAGAGGCCGCTCAATGCGCATTCATCGCGGGCAATGTATGGCAAGCGGATCGACTCCCCATGAGTGAACCCATCGCGGCACCGGCCTCGCGCAACGATGTCTGCCCTTGCGGCAGCGGCAAGCGATACAAGCATTGCCACGGTGCAATTGCGGCGTCCACCACCCCAGTGATTGAGTCGGTCGGCGATTCAGCGCTGATTGCCGTGATGACGGCCGCGCTCGAAGCGCAGCGCGAAGAACGCCACGAAACGGCCAAACGGCTCTACGATGAAGCACTGACAATCGATCCGAACCAGGCTGATGCGCTGCATATGCGAGGCGTCGTTGCGTTCACGCTCAATCAGCCTGAGGAGGCGATCGACTATATCGATCGGGCAATCGCGGT
>JAAFJI010000247.1 GCA_013298045.1 Betaproteobacteria bacterium | reverse complement strand
GTTTATCGTGACGATCTCTCTTGGTGACGTCGAAACTCACGCTCAAGGCCGCGTTGTTTGTCTTGAGATAGTTTTGGAACGTTGGAATATGAACGTTCGCTGCGGCGAACTGTGTGGCGGTCGTCGGATGAATGGCGGGCGCAGTGGTGGCAGGCGGCTCGTTGCGCGAGACGACCTCGACGGGATCGAGCTCCCACGCAGGGCCGTTGTAAGTGACGAGCGTTGTGCCAGCGTAGTAGCTTGTGTTGATCGTGATGCCTGGCGTCAGGGTGACATCGTTGGTGTAGTAGAGGCCGTTCTGCGGGGGCGGTTGCAGAGAGCGCAGGCGAAAGTTGTATCCAGTGACTGGCACGGGATTCGCGACGCTGCCGGTGTTGTAATCCGTTTGCCGGACTGCAACGTGCGAAGCGATGAGATTGCCATCGGCAAGCGGCACCGGCGTTCGGTAGAGATCGATATCAACGGACGAGGGCGAAATGCAGGGCACCGCGCCACACATGAGCGGCGGCACATTCATCCCGCCTTTGACCGGCGGCGCAGCGGCATTCTTCGTGAGGTAGCCGACCAGCATGTCGTCAGGGTTGTCGGCGTTACCCGCGTTGATCAGTTTTACGATACGCCCTGCGCCATGGGTGCCAAGCTCGGGGGCATCGGCGCCGTAAAACACACCGGGTTGCAAAGGGTCTTCGCGTGGCGCGAAAAAATTGCTGAAGAAATTGTGTACGGCAAAGTTGCCATTGCTTGACGAAACGGTTTGCGGATCGAAGTCGAGCAGGTCCGAGTCGTTGGTGAAGCTGCGCTTGAAGCCTGCGCCGACTTCGTGGCGGCCGACGTGGTTGAGTAGCTCCCCGCCCGTACCATCGAGGTTTATCATCCACGGCAGGAATAGATTGAATGTGTTTCCGTTGAGATTTGGATACAGTGTCGCCAGTGTCTTTCGATCGAGGTTTCGTGGCTCGGGAAAAACGTCCCACGTGTTCTCTGGCATCGCTGTAACCGGCGTGAAACTCGATGACGACGTTTCGTCGGCGAAATTGCCAGCGCCGTTGAAGGTCTGCACAAACGTGTCGCCGTAGTTTGCATCGGGTGGCCGCGAATCGGTGACTGCACGCGAGTCGCGTGCGAGATGATCCCAGTTTGTAAACACGATCCGACCTGCGCGATCGACGAACGGGTAAAAGGCACCGCTTGGCGCATGATGAAGTAACTTAAGCGATGTCGGCGAAGCAGGATCAAGCGACCACAGGCCGCTGATTGTTGGTCGCCCTAAGTACTCCTCGCGCTGAGAAAGATGGCTTTGTCCGTTGTACGCGCGATCGCTTGCAAAGACGATTTTTCCGCCCTGTGTGTAGGTCGGAAACACATTGTTGTTCGCCGGTTGATTGGCGACTTTGCTGAGGTGCGGCTTTAGCGACGCATTGAGCTCGCCCTGCGTTGGCAGCGTGATCTCATAGAGCTGAAAGAGATACTGAGCGGAATCGTTCGGACCGCTTGGTTTGCCATAGGTCATACTGAAAATCGCGCGATCGGCGTTCCAGTTGACCGCCGGGTTGCGCACCGCCATTGCGTCCGGTGCGGGTTTACCGCCGGGAATCGCCGACCAATCGGCAAGCGCCAGCAGATCGACGAGTTGACCGTTGGAAAAGCGAGCGAATAGCGAACCGCCTCGTCCCGCGTGTAGCGTGTCTGCAAGATGATTGCTAAACGTCGATACCGTTGACGTGAACGAACCAAGCACCGTGCTCGCGTTCACCTCTTCGGGAATCGGCACCTGGGTCACGAAGAGAATTGGATTTGCGGGATTGCCTGCAAAGAGTTGCATCGATATCGTGGCAACGCACGCTGCAAGCGCTCGCGGGAGACATTTCATGGCAGGGTCTTATCGCGGAAAGGTTGTCTTCAGAGCGGCGCGTTGGATGCAGCGCTCGTTGACTCACGATAGCGGAGAACTTCCTACGGATCGGTTACAACGCGCGGGCGTGCGCGTAGGCGGTTGACAGACGCCGACGCGCGGCTAAGCTCACCTCAAGATTCGACCAGCCGACACGCGGCAACCCACTGATTCACAAGGAACCACGTACGCATGAATGAACCGTCGTGCCCACAATCCGGTCGCTGGAATCGCGGCTGTCAGCAGACGTTAGAAGTGCTAGCGACGCACATCCAGCCAAGACTAAGCGATTCGCAGCAATGCGTAACGCTTCTTGCCATTGCGCAGCACGATGACGCTCTCAGACGCACGATCGCTGTCAGCGAGCGTGCGCTCCTCGATCATCCTGCGATTATTGAGCGCGACTGCACCGGCCGCAAGCGCGCGTTTTGCCTCGGCTTTACTCGTACAGAGACCCGTACGTACAAGCGCATCAACGATGCTCAATCCGGCTTCGAATTCGCCGCGTACCACCGTCACGCTCGGCACGTCGGCGAAGATTTCGTTCAACTGCGCGTCGCTGAGCGAATCGATTTCTGCGCCGAAAAAAACATCGGTCGCTTTCTGCGCAGCGGCGAGACCGGCGTCGCCGTGGACAAATTGCGTGAGCCATTTGGCGATCGACTTTTGACCAATACGATCTCCCGGCTTTGCTTTTTGTTCGGCGTCAATCGCTTCGATTTCCTCGCGCGAGAGTTCTGTTAAAAAACGTAGACAGTTGCCAACGTCTTCGTCGGCGATGTTGATCCAGTACTGGTAGAACGCGTACGGCGAAGTGCGATTAGCGTCGAGCCAGAGCGCGCCTTTCGCCGATTTGCCCATTTTTCGGCCGTCGCTCGTAAGCAAGAGCGGCAATGTCATGCCGAACAACGATCCACCGTGCATGCGCCGACCGAGATCGATGCCTGCCGTGATGTTGCCCCACTGCTCGCTACCGCCGATCTGCATCGTGCAGCCATAGGCTTTGTAGAGGTGCGCGAAATCGAAGGCTTGCAACAGCATGTAGCTGAACTCGGTGTAGCTTAATCCCGAGTCCGGCCGCTCAATGCGCGACTTCACCGATTCTTTCGCGAGCATCGTATTGATGGTCACGTGTTTCCCGACGTCGCGCAGAAATTCGAGGAAACTGATCGGTGCTGTCCAATCGTAGTTGTTGACGACGCGCGCAGCGTTTTTGCAATTGAAATCGAGGAAGCGCTCGGCTTGTTTCTTTATTCCTGCCAAGTTCTCGGCAAGAGTTTCCTGCGAAAGTAAGTTCCGCTCTTCACTACGACCGGATGGGTCGCCGACCATGCCGGTAGAACCGCCGACCAAACAGAGAGGCGCATGACCGAAACGCTGAAAGCGGCGCAAAGCCATCAGCGGAACGAGATTTCCCACATGCAAGCTCGACGCCGTCGGATCGAACCCGCAGTAGAGCGTGCGTGACTGATTCAAATGCGTTTTGAGTTCGGCTTCGTCGGTGCTTTGATGGACAAGACCGCGCCATTTCAGCTCGTCGATGATATTGGATACGCTCATTTTGTGAAACTAAGCCAGTTGACTGTGTCGCGCGCCACCGCAACGTTTGTATGTTGTGAGCCATAGATTTTAGGTGTTCGCGCATGCTTACCGTCGCGCGCAGGTGTACCCCGACGACCGAATTACTTGTGGTGCGCACAGCTCACGCCGAGTTCGTCGAGGTGCCGAGCAATTGACGAATCGCGTCCACGCTAGTTCATTCGCAAAACATGCCCCTCGATCGCGGGCACTTTTCCACTGATCACTTGCGCGACCGTACGCTCAATTGCCTCATGCCCGCGTCCAACTTCAATACGTAACCAGGGTGAAGCCGGATTTACAACGCGCGTCAGAAACGCCTCCCACGCTGTTGTGAGCTGGTTTTGAAACCCCATTGCGCCCCATTCGCCGATGCGTTTCTTGGCCTGCGATGGCGCGAAGAAAAGCGTCGGACGCGGCCCCGGCAAGTCGCGCGTGCCGCCTAAGTGATCCCAATGCGTGCCGCCGATGCTGCAACTGTAGGTGAGCGCATCACCAAGGAGCGTGTGAATTTTTGCGCGAAGATCCGCGTTACCCGCGAAATCACAATAGACGGTTGCTGTGTTTGCATCGAGCGTAGCGAGCGCATCGTAGGCGACTACCTCGTCGTAGCAGCCGAGCGATTTTGTGTAGGTGAGATTGCCCGGTGACGTCAGTCCAACGACGGCAATTCCGCTGGCGCGCATCGCGAAGCAGGCGGCCGTTCCATACGCCGTTTTGCTCGACGCGCTCGACACCAACACTTGCTTCGCACCAAAGAACGAGTTGTCTGCGAGAAAATCCTCCAGCAAGAAGCTCGTCGCGAAGAGCGGGCGCAAGATCGCGATTTCACCTTCACGATCTTTTCGGTACATCGAATCGATGCTCGTGCGAAGGTATTGGTTGTAAATCGCGGGCAGCCCCGCGCGGTGCGCCGATGCGTCGACGAAACTGTGTGGACTCACGCGTGATGCTTTGACGACGAGGTGGCTCGACATTGGGTAATAGCCATAGAAGCGCTCGCCCACCGCAATACCTTCTGCCGCTGACGCTACGACGTCGGCGAAGCCCCACACCGGAATCGAGCCATACGCCGGATCGTCCGTTGGAAAAAATTCCCAATACTTCATCTTTTCACCGAACATCGCGTAAGTCACGTTGTTTGCGGTGAACGAAAACGAATCGATTGCGAGCTGTACATCGCCTTCGGCGAGAGTGGGCAGCGACGACGTGCTCCAGCGAAATTGCGCTGGTTCGTTACGACGAACGGTGAAATGGTCGATAGCTTGAGTCATGATCAGATCGAAATGTATGAGTACGCCGAGCATAGCGCGCCGAAGCGCAGAAGCGATTTACCAGCTGTGAATTCGAGTCGCAGCGATCGAGGACAAATTAATCGAATCGAACATCAGACAATTGAACCAATGCCAAAATAAATAATACTTTCATGGTGATTTTTATAAATATAGATATTTTAACGAAATGTCGCTTTATTCAATATAAATGCGGCATTAATCACTAGCGCCGTTAGTTTAATCGCTCGCTTCATCAATTGACTCAGCTCAACAGCGATGAGATTGAAATTCGAGCACTGCCCCTCAGATTACAGGTAACAGTCTTTCATCGGGAGCCACCATGCGCTTCGACAAACTCACTACGAAATTTCAACAAGCTTTCTCCGAGGCGCAATCCCTCGCGCTCGGACTTGATGCCACGCAAATCGAGCCGCAGCATTTGCTGATGGCCTTGCTCGACCAGGAAGACGGCGGCACCAAGTCGCTCTTGCAACGCGCAGCTGTGAAC
>JAAFJI010000246.1 GCA_013298045.1 Betaproteobacteria bacterium | reverse complement strand
CGTTGCAGCGGGCATGGCGCCCGGCGGTGGCACGCAGACCGCGTTCAAAACCATGCTTGATGCCGATATGAAAAAGTGGGGCGGAACGATCAAACGCCTCGGAGTGCAGCTGGATTGAGTTCGTTACGGTGCGTTTGGCCGCGCGCAGATGCAAGTGTTGCAACTTGTAGACAACACCATATAGATATGCCCTATGAAATAATATGATTTCGTTATAAATGCAGAGTTTCGATAATTTTATAAAAACTCATTTTTATTATATTTAATAGGGCATTGAGTAGGTTTGTTGAACAGCGATCAGCAACTAGCGCTGATGACGATCGCAAAATCGCGTCTCAGGTATTTGCGATCCGTTTCGACGTCGCGCGTTTCGCATAGCATCGCGTCAGAAGTTTTTTCGGCAGTCGCATGATTCAGTTCGGTTCGATGAGTATCACGCTCCTGATTGGGGCGATGTATGGGGTGTTGTTTGCAACGCTTTTGTCGTTCGGCAAAGCCAATCGAATTGCAAATCGCTTCCTCGCGTTGCTGCTGATCGTAATCGCGCTGCGCCTGTTCCCGTACATCATTGGCTACGCAGGCTTTTATGACGCGTATCCGTGGCTTTCTTATTTGCCGTATGAAGCGTCGCTTGCGATCGGGCCGCTTTTGTATTTCTACGTGCGCTCGTTGTCTTCGCCTGGGCAGAAACTGTCTGCGCGTTGGTGGTTGCATTTTCTGCCGGTGCTCGCGCAATTTGTGTATTACTGCGTGGTCTTTCCGCAGCCGCTCGCGTTTAAGAATCACTGGGATGACACGATTCATGTGCCATACATCCTACCGGTGGAGCAGTCGCTGACCTTCTTATCCATCGCGATTTACTGGTTTCTCTCGTTTCGCCACTATCGCGACTATCAACGCTGGCTCGAACAAAACGTGAGTGATCGGGAAGATCATCACATCGAGTGGCTTCGCAACTTCTTGATCGCGCTTGGCATGACGCTCGTGTTCTGGATCGCGATGGTTGCGATTGATCGTTGGGGGAAGCCGCTTAATTACTTTCAGCGTTTTCCGTTCTACGCGTGGCTACAACTGCTCGCGTATTACCTGGGAACCGAGGGTTACCGCAATGCGCGGCATCGTTATCCGTCTTGGCAAGAGGTTGAAGAGGTCAAAGCGATTGTTGTGAGCGAATTGCCAGCGCCAGACGCGCCAGCAACGGTCGCCGCGCCGCTTGCCCTGCCGAATGCGACCGAAACCGTAGTAGTAACGCGCGATTGGTTCGGCATGGCCGCGCGCTGGCGCGAAACGCTCTCCGATCAGAAATATTGGCGCGACCCGGAACTGACGCTCGCCAAACTCGCCCGCAAGCTCGGCACCAACACGAGCGACCTGTCGCGCGCGATCAACGAAGGCTTGGGCATGAATTTCAACGAGCTCGTAAACCGCTTGCGCGTGGATTCCGTAAAGGCGCAACTTGCCGTGCCCGACGAGAAACGCAACCTGCTCGATCTGGCGTTTGACGCTGGGTTTAGTTCGAAAGCGAGTTTCAATCGCTCGTTTCGGCTGTACGCTGGCGTGACGCCGACCGAATTTCGCGAAACAGCCGCGTCTCAACGTCTCAAATCATAAAAACCTTGTGTTTTCAGTGACTTTGCGACGCAGCGCTGCGCGCGAATTTCTACATTGCAAAGTCGTTTTCATCGATTCGGAGGTTTTATGAAAAGAGTTTGCAGCCTGATTTGCGTTGCTGCGGCGTTCGTTGTTGCGACGTTTTTGAGCGCGTCTCCGCCGACCGACGCGCAAACTTTGCCGCAGCCTCGCACGCTCACGGCGGAGCAAGCCGCGTTCGACGTTCGGCTCGCCAAACGTACGCTCGCGGAATTGCACCCTGCGCTCACCAAGTATGCAACGCAAGCGGAAATCGACGTTGCATTCGCTCGGTTCGAAGCACGCGGTAGCGCAGCGCGTAGCGCAAGCGAGATGTACCTCGCCGCGACCGAGCTCGCGGCCGCGATTCGCTGCGGGCACACGTGGACCAACACGTACAACCAAAACGGCGCGGTGAAAGCGGCCTTGCTCGAAGCACAGAACAAATTGCCATTCGAAATGGTGTTGGTCGATTCGCGTTGGCTTGTGATCGCAAGCGCGACGCCGTCGATTAAAGCGGGCGACGAAGTGCTCACGATCAATGGCGCGACAGCCGACGAAATTGTGAAACGCATGATGCCGTATCTGCGTGCCGATGGATCAAGCGACGGCAAGCGCCTGATTCAACTGAGCCACGATCGCCCAGCGACGAGCATGATGGACCTCGTGTGGCCGCTTTTGTCTCCGCCCGAGGGCGGGCGCTACGCGCTTCGCATACGACGTGCGAATGGTGAAGTCGCGTCGCTCGAAGCGCCGGCGATGACATTTGCAGCGCGTAAAGCTGTGTTCGCAGAGCAGGCCAAAGGCGAGAGAAGCGAGCAATGGGCGCTTTCGATCGACGGCGATGTCGCGACGATGACGCTCCCGACTTTCGCGTTCTGGAATTCGAAATTCGATTGGAAGCAATGGTTAGAAGCATCGTTCGCGAAATTGCGCGAACGCAACGTGAAGCATCTCGTGATTGACATTCGCGCGAACGAGGGCGGCGATGGTGCGATCAATCGCGAATTGCTTTCCTATCTGCTTGCGAAGGAATTCACGTGGCCTGCGACGCAAGCGATCTCTGCTTACGAACGTGCGCCATACATCCTCGCGAAGCATCTGGACACCTGGGATTACAGCTTCTTCGATCGTACCGGCAACGTCGAGAAACTCGGCGACAGACGTTTCTTGATCAAGCCGAAAAACGGCGCGAGCAACACGGTCGTTCCGAAGCCCGAAACGTTTCGCGGCAAAACCTACTTTCTGGTCGGCGCTGAAAATAGTTCGGCCACGTTTCAGCTCGCATATCTCGTAAAGCGAAGTGGGGTCGCAACCTTGGTCGGTCAGCGCACGGGCGGAAATTTGCGCGGACTCAATGGTGGTGAGTTGGCATGGGTGACGCTCCCGAACTCGGGCGTCGCGATTGACATTCCGCTGCTCGCGTCGAACCCCGTTGAGCCGCAACCCGACGCGAGCATCGATCCGGATGTCGTCGTTATGCGCAGCTTCGACGCGCGCGCGTCTCGACGCGATTTGGAGATGGAAACTGCGATGCGCATGATCGCCACGCAACGCGCGAAGTAATTCGGCCAAAACCGAATCGCGAACAACTTACTCCGAAGACCCACCACCGCCGGAATCGCCGCCACCGCCGGAGTCACCGCCACCACCGGAATCGCTGCTACCGCCGCTGGAGGACCCGCTATCGCTATCACTACTTGAGCCGCGACTGCGATACATCGAAATCCCGCTATGGCTGCGCGGAAAAAATGCGCGCGGCAATTGATAGGCCAGGGTGATTGCGCCGCCAATCCAGCCAATGGCGGCGATCGCAATGATCGTGCTCGATGTATCAGCAGCGTCTGCGAGGTTGAACACAAAAATGCCAGCGACGACGATGGCGATTACGGGAAACCAGCCGACATCTACACGGGGTCGCCAGCCGCTCGCTTTTTTGCGCGCGCGTGCTTGTCCGTGCCGTGCCTTGGATTTTTTCGGCGGAGTCCGCTCGATCACGCTTGCCTCAACCGCTGGGCGACCGTAGAACGCGAGCAACATCCAGAGCAACATGACAATCCACACCACTGCCGCCCATGCGAACCACTCGCCATCGGCAGCCCAGTAATCGGTCGCGGCCGCAGCGAGCGCAAGAACGAGCGCGACACTTGCCTTATAGGTTCGCCCGGCTTCGCGTCGAAGCAGAAACACGGCGAAGATCGCGAGCGCTACGCTCACGCTGGCGCCAACCAAGAGCGACTGCAGCCGATTGCGATGCATCGGTGCCGATTCCGTGACCGCACTCGCCGACGGCATCTCGGGCGCGGCGACATTGGTTGCGCTATTGCTGGTCGCTTGCCCGACAAGCGGCGGCGAGCCCGCGTTTTTCTCGCGATAAATGCGAGCCATCAGTGCGTTGACGCCAGCAATCGCGGCTTCTCCGGGTCCCGATTTTTCGAGCGCCGGGCGCACGAGCTCAGCGAGCGTACGCTTTGCAACGGCGTCGGGGATTGCGCCTTCGAGACCGTAGCCGGTCTGAATACGCATTTTTCGTGATGTATTGTCGAGTGCGAAAAGTAGCAATGCACCATCGTCTACACCTTTTCGGCCCAGTTTCCATTGGGTGAAGACGCGCTGAGCGTAGGATTCGATTGGCTCCGGATCGGTACGCTCAACCCAGAGCACGGCGAGCTGCGCGCCGGTGTCGCGGTTGAGCTGTCGGAGCGCTACAAGCAAGCGTTCCTTGTCGGCGGCAGCAATACGACCTGTGGTGTCGACGACGTACGTTTCCATCGGCGGAACGGCGACCAGATTGTTTGAGCTGGCTGCGTACGCGAGGTGCGCGGCAAAGCCAAAAAGCGTGATCGCGGTGCATGCAGCAAGTGCGATAAGTTTTTGCATCGGATGGCTCCCCCTAAAGATCGCGCGTTCGCTCGAGCGTTCGAACGGTGAGTCGGGCGCAGGTCTT
Source organism: Betaproteobacteria bacterium (assembly GCA_013298045.1). Classification (GTDB taxonomy): domain Bacteria; phylum Pseudomonadota; class Gammaproteobacteria; order Burkholderiales; family Casimicrobiaceae; genus Casimicrobium. The sequence continues at coordinate 681 of JAAFJI010000246.1, read as the reverse complement.
CGTCGGTTCAGACGTTTTCACAGAAAGAAACGCGCCAGCACGTGACGAGGCTCCCCCGTCGATAATCGCCGTCAATGGCACCTGCGACCAGAAACGAACCTTACCAGATCAATGATGAAATACAACCGCCTCGGAAAATCCAATCTACATGTCTCCGCGCTTTGTTTGGGCACGATGATGTTCGGCGATCAAACGAGCGAGGCCGAATCGCTCTCGATCGTCGCGCATGCGCGCGAGCAGGGCGTGAACTTCATCGACACCGCCGACGTGTACGCGAAAGGGGCGAGCGAGGAAATCACGGGCCGCGCGATTAAGGCTGATCGCGATCATTGGGTGCTCGCAACCAAATGCGGCAACAAGATGGACGACAACGATCCGAACATGTGGCGGCATTCGCGCAAATGGATCATGCAGGCGTGCGATGCGTCACTCAAGCGGCTCGGCACCGATTACATCGATCTCTACTACCTGCATCGCGATTTCGAAGAGGATAGCGTCGAAGAAACCGTTGGCGCACTTGGCGATCTGATTCGTGCAGGAAAGATTCGCTACTTTGCGTTGTCGAATTTTCGCGGTTGGCGCATTGCGGAACTTGTGGCTGAGTGCAAACGTCAAGGTGTGCCGCTCCCGGTCGCATGTCAGCCGTATTACAACTTGCTCAATCGTTTGCCGGAAGTGGAA
>JAAFJI010000245.1 GCA_013298045.1 Betaproteobacteria bacterium | reverse complement strand
GCAAATACACGTAGAGCATGAGCGCGCCGCCAATCAAAAAACCAGGCCCGAAGCCCGCGATAAAGAGCTCGCCAATCGAGACCTCCGCCGACACGCCGTAGAGAATCATCGGAATCGACGGCGGAATGATGACGCCAAGCTCCGCGCTCGTTGCTTGCAATGCCGCCGCCCACGTGGTCGGATAGCCGTGTTTGATCAGTGCGGGAATCAAAATCGCGCCGATGGCGAAGGTCGTTGCCACAGAGGAGCCCGACACCGCAGCAAAGATCATGCAGGTGAGTACGCAGGTCATCGGCAAACCACCCTGCACGCCACCAACGATTGATTTAGCGAAATCGACCAGCCGTCGCGAAATGCCGCCGGTTTCCATGATGTTGCCGGCGAGAATGAAAAACGGGATCGCCGCGAGCGGAAACTTGTTGATCGCAGAGAACATCTCTTTCACCGAGATCAACATGTTTGCATTCGAGAGTTGAATGCCGACAATCGATGCAAGCCCGATCGATACCGCAACCGAAATCGTCAGTGCGAAGCAGAGCATCATCGTGATGAGCATGGCGTAGGACATCGTTGTTCCCCGTTGGAGCGGCCCTGGCCGCGATCAAGTTATTGCGCCGTATCGAGTTCCAGGCGTTTCGGATCGAGCAAATTACCCACGATCCCAATCGCTGCAAACACCCCGCCGACTGGCATCGCGAGATACGCCCAAAACATCGACACATCTTCAAGCCCAATCACCGACTGCACTTTTCCTCGATTGGCGTAGTCCCAGCCGACGATCACGATCACAGCGATCAGCCCGAGCGAGGCGATCGCCACCGCCCAATCGAGCAGGCGCTTCATCGTCGGTTTCGACCATCGATAAAGCACATCGACACTCACCATCGCGCCCTGGCGAAACGCGTAAGGAATGCCCATGAACACCATCCAGATGAGCGAGAAGCGAATCAACACTTCCGTCCATTCAGCGGGCTTTTCGAGAATGAAGCGAGTGACGATCTGGAACACGCCGAGCGAGGCGGCGATGGCGAGCATCGCACAGGCAATGACGAGCGAGAAGCCGGTAATGTAGTGCTCGAATTTCAGAAACTGTGTCTTCACTCAACCCCCGCGAATCCGATGTTGTCCCGTCATTCGCCGATTGTAGGCACAAAAAACCCGCGCTCCTTGACAGATACGCGGGTTCTTCGATTGTCTGAGCCCGGTTTGAGCGAGCGCGGGCAAGCCCGCTTACGAGTCGATTACTTTACTGCGCGAATGCGATCCAAATTGGCCTTGCCGAACTGCTTCTCGAACTCGGCGTTGACCGGAGCGAGCGCGGCAACGAATTTGGATTTGTCCACTTCGATCACTTGCATCCCTTTGGCCTTGAGTTCGGCCGCACCTTTCGCATCGTCCTCATCCACGCGCGCACGGTTTGCTTTCGCAGCGACCCTCGCGGCCTCCAAGAAATGCGTTTTGTCCTCGGCAGAGAGCTTGTCGAACGCCGCTTTATTCATCAAGAAAATCGCCGGGGAATACACATGACCGGTCAGCGACAGATGCTTTTGTACTTGATCGAATTTCGCTGCCATGATGACGGATAGTGGATTTTCTTGACCATCCACGGTGCCCTGTTGAAGCGCAGTGAACACCTCCGGGAATGCCATCGGCGTGGTCACGATGCCAAAGCCTTTGTAGGCCGCGATATGCACCGGATTTTCCATGGTGCGCATCTTCAAGCCCTTGAGGTCTTCCGGAGCATTCACCGCGCGTTTGCTATTGGTCATGTGACGAATGCCGTTTTCCGCCCACGCAAGCGCTTTGAAACCTTTCGGCTCGAACTTCGCAAGCATTTCCTGACCGATCGGTCCGTCGAGCACCATGCGCGCATGGGCTTTATCGCGGAACAAAAATGGCACGTCGAGAATGCGCGCTTCCGGCACGAAGTTCGGCACCGGACCGGTGGAGGTCAGCGTGAGCTCCTGTGTGCCCAGTTGCACCGCCTCAATCGATTCGCGTTCGCCACCGAGCGAGCCCGAATAAAACGATTGCACCTTGATGCGTCCCTTGGTGCGCGTTTCGACTTCTTTGGCAAAGGTGTCGATACCGACGCCTTGATGCGAGTTTTGTGCGACCGAAATGCTGATGCGCATTGCCGATTGCGAATGTGCGGCGGCAATCAAGCCGAGAGTAGCGAGTGCGGCGACAACGATTTTGAAATTCATGATTCCTCCTGTGGCTCGGCAAAAAAGTCCGAATAGCACACGAGTATTTCAGTGCAAATGGAAAGTCGCAGTCGGGCTTTCCCTTTACGATTGCAGGACTTTTTTCCACTGCGAGCTGCGGGAGCCGGTGATGTCTGTGTTTACTTCGCTACCGGTGTGGGTACAGACCGCCGGTTTGCTCGTCTTGTCCAACGTGTTTATGACTTTTGCCTGGTACGGGCATTTGAAAAATCTCAGCCACAAGCCTTGGCTGTATGCGGCGCTGATTAGCTGGGGCATCGCGCTGTTCGAATACCTGTTGCAGGTGCCCGCCAATCGGATCGGTGCGACCGAGCTTTCCATCGCCCAATTGAAGATCATGCAAGAGGTCATCACCCTCGCGGTGTTCGTGCCGTTCGCGGTTTTCTACATGCAGCAACCGATCAAGCTCGACTATCTCTGGGCTGGCTTTTGTTTGATGGGCGCGGTGTACTTCATTTTTCGCAGCGCTTAGACTAAAAGCTTCATAGCTTATTGCCGTATAAATTATAAATTGGAAAAAATTTACAATAATAAGCAATTAAATTATAAAAGTGTCCGAGCGCTTTGTGTGATAGGGCGTTGCGTAGAAAAGCTATCTTTTTGTCGCCTGCTGCGCGTCTTTCATCATCCGATCAATGCTCTGACCGGACGCACGCTCAATCATCGCGCGTTGCTCGGGCGACATGGCGACCATCGCTTTGGCCATGTCGTCGAGCCCTTTCCGGCTCGCCGCCATATTCTCTTCCTGTAGGCGCTTCCCGTGCTGTTTGTGGAGCGCTGAGAGGGCAACGTCGTCCATCGCCGCGAGCTTCTTTGGGTCTTCCTTGTACGGCTCGGCCGCCAGTGTTTTGCGCAGAAACGCCTCGCGCTGGCGTTTGTTCTCGGCGGCCTGGCGTGCCGCCGCCTCTTGTGCTTTTTTTCGAGCCGCTTGATCGCGTGCTTCTTGCACGGGATCCCAGTCGGCACGCGCGGAATGCGGCGTAACCGCTGTGGCGACGAGCAGGCTCGTGAGAATCGAGACGGCGGCGCGACGAATTGAAATCATGGCAGATCCTCCTTGAGTGGGTCATTGACATGGCGAATGCGACTCACGGCGCGAGCGACATCCCGCACTGGGCATTGAGATGGTCGCGCAGCGTCGCCCACGTGCTGCGCGTTGCGCCGCTGCCGATCACGTTGGCAAGCGCTGCGTCGCTCGTGCCGCCACGGGCGATGCGAGCGATCAACGCAGCATCGGTGGTTGCCTGCGCGCGACGGTCGCCGTCCAGATCGGGTTTACAGTTCGGTGCCGCTGGCGGCGAAAGTGAAATGCGCGCGAGGCAGAACCAGCGAAAGCCTCCGGTGTCGGGGCAGGAGGCGACAGCGAGCAGACTTTGATCGAAGTAACGCACGGCGCCCTGACCATCCCAAAACAAGCGTGACGGCGTGTTGCCGGGGTCGAATTCAATGTCACTCGCCGCGTTGCTGCCGGCAAAAAACTGCAGAGAGAAATTTCCACCCGATCCGAGAGCGGTCACGCACAGCTGCCGTCGTGTACCGAGGCCGACCGTGACGTCGCAATTCGCGAGTGTCACGATGCTGCCGTCTTGTCGCAACACCATGCCGGCTGCCTGCATCGGTTCCGGTCGCAGGTAAGGTCTGACGTGCCCCGCATTGGCGAAGTACACATCGGCTCCGACCCCGGGTTGAATGCGCGACAGGCAGGGGCTGCCGTTTGGCGTACCGACGTAGCCGCAGGTACCGTACAGAAGTGCAAGTCCATCGGTTTGCACTGCGAAATCGCTAAAAAAAGTGACCATCGAACCCGGCGGGAATGCGATGTAATAGCTCAAGATGTCGAAACCGTCTTGACTGTTGGGAACCGCATAGTTCTGGCGCGTGCCGTTTGCCTCAATGATCGCCAGACACATACGCTCGCCGCTGGCGAGTGTGCAGCGCCCCGCCGCGTAAATGCGACCGTCAGGCAGCAGTTTGATTTTTCGCACCTGACCGTCGTTGAGCAATTCAATGAGCGCGAAGCTGTCGTTGCCCCAGCCGTTGGCGAAGCCCCCGGCGAAGGCAGGGTCGGGCACGCCGTTGGCGAGCAGTCGAATCGCGCAGGGATAGTTGCGCGAACCATTGAAGCAGCGTCCGCCCACGGCGAGTTTGCCGTCATAGCCGACGTCGATTGCACCGGCCGCAATCATGCTCGGTGCCTGCACGCGCGACTGATTGCCCGATGCGCCCAGGTTATTGGCAACTGCGCCGCTTCGCAGCACTTTCTGAATGCAACTCTGACCGTCACAGATGCCCACGATCCAGACGTTGTCGTTTTGATCAACTGCAATGGCCTGCGGCGCAATGCTTGCATTGGCGGTGAAACTCACCACGCCAAAACCGATCTCGGTTGCGCCCGATTCGGTGTAGGAGGTGACGCAGATTGCTGGCGCGGGACTCGCCGCTGCGGTCAAACACGGCACAGCGACGTAGAACCCCCGATCGGCGCGCACTGCGACATGGGCCGACGAAATCGTGCCATTGACCGCGGAGATGGCAGGCAAGTTTCGCAACACGCCAGCCGGGCGGTAGGGCGAGCCTACAGCTGTGGCGAAACTTGGGTCGAGCTCGCCAGCCGCTGCGACGGCGACGCCCATCAAGCCGACAAAGGAAATGGAAAGTGTGGCGAGCGACACTGTGTATCGAAGCAAGCATGACCATTTGTTGAGTTGCATTTACCGCTCCTAGCGCAAGCCGCAGTGGTTGACGAGATGCGCTTCGATCGCGGTGGCCGAGCGCCGCGTGGCACTTGTCGCGATCGCGTTTTCAATGAGCGGCGCGCCGCGAAACCCGAGCATCCAGCGAGCCCATAGCAGACCATCGTTGGTCTCCAGGACGCCGTTGCCGTCGAGATCGAGGCTGCAACGCTCGCCCGGCGGCGTATCGGCATAGTGGCGGGTCACACAACCGCGATCTAGAAAGTTGCTGTCGGGGCGCGGGCAGTACCCGCCGGTGAGCCAGCGATTGCCATTCAAGAAAACGCTCGACACCGACTGCGA
>JAAFJI010000243.1 GCA_013298045.1 Betaproteobacteria bacterium | reverse complement strand
AGCGCTCGCCGCAGTTGGCGTAGCAGGGGTTTATTCATTGCAATCAATCACTTATTGGCGTTCGTTGAGTAGAGCATCGGCCGCGAGCTTAAGTTCCGCGATCACGCGGCATCGGCGAGCGCGGTATGACTGATGCACGCCAACCACCGAGCGCCACCGGTTCATCCCGTCCGCCCGCAAATCATCGCACCTCGCTTCTCAACGCGTTGCTTGTGGCAGATAGTTGCGCCATCCGAGAAATCTACAAGGGGTCCGCCAATGAAATCGTTTTGGAAAACCGCTGCGAAAGTCGCGATCGCGGCGGTCGTCGTCGCGCTGGTCGCGAGCCTAACACTGCTGATTTTGGGTCAATTCAATCCGACCGTCGGCGGCGGCGTGGTGAGCTTCGGCGACACCGAAATGGTCATCGACGGGTTGTTCGAGAACACGGTCGGCGTGGTCTTGGTCGTTTGGCTCGCAGTCGGCGCGGCATTTTTCGTCGCCCTAGTCGCCGTAGCGCTCGCCGTCGGGCTCGGCCTGCTCGCCGTAGCGATGGGATTGTTTACCGGGCTCATCGCGCTCGCCTCACTGCTCTTCATCGTGCTCTCGCCGTTTATCGTGATCGGCTTTGCAATCTGGTTTGCGATGCGCAAATCAAAAAACGGCGCGTCAGTCGACCCAAGCGCGCCGAGCGTCCCGCCACCTGCCGCAGCTTAAATCGCCGCGTGCAATCGATCTGACCGACACGCCGCAAGCGGGTTGGTTACTTGCTACTGCCGCGCTCGAACGAAGGATCAACCGAGGCCGTAGCCTTAACGCGCCCGTTGCCGTCGTAAGTCACCTGAAAGAGCATGTCGGCATTGTCTTTGTTGTACTTCCATGAGCGCGTCACTTCGTTGATACTCATCGCGTAGCGCTGCTCTTTACCGTGACGACCGAGCATGCGAACGACCTCATCATGCGTCATGCCGTTCTGCACGCGCGCGAAGTTCGCCTCAGTCAACACTTGATCGATTTTTTCGAGTTTGCCGGTTGAATCGACTGTCATGAAATAGGTTTTCACGCCTTCGGGACCAAGCGGATAGACCCAAATCTCTTTGTCGCCGCTTTTCCGAACTTCGGCGGGTTCGCCCATTTTGAACTTCATATCGGCAACGGTCGATTGCCCCACTTGCAACTCGCCCGTCGCGACGCGGTCACAGCCCACAAGCGCGAGCAGCATAGAAAAAACGCCCATGGTTATCACCGAACCAATAATTCGAAAACGATTTGCAATCACGATGAGGGTTCCTTTCTCGGCTCTCGTGATCCCGGCGCAGGCCGGGATCGATGACGGCACAGATTTCTGCCAATGGCGAACTAAGCAGCCCGTAACCGTCATTGCGAGGTTTTCATTATGCATTGATGGATCCCGGCCTGCGCCGGGACGACGCAACGTGAATCGCAGTTACAACATTCGCTTCATATCCCGATGCGGAATATCGCAGTCGAGATACTCCGAACCATAAGCGACAAATCCGAATTTCTCGTAAAAACCAATCGCATGGGTCTGCGCGGAAAGAACGACCTCGCGATCGCCGCGTTGACGTGCGCGCCCAATCAAATGCTCCAGCACGGCTGCGCCCAGATTTTTTCCACGAAAAGATTTGCGCACCGCCATGCGCCCGATGTGACCGTCAGGCAACAAACGCCCGCACGCAGCGGCAACACCATCGACCCAGGCAATCGCGTGAATTGAAACGGGATCGTGCTTATCCACCTCTTCTTCCGCAGGCACTTTCTGCTCTTCGACGAAGACCTCGAAGCGAATCGCTTTGAGCGTCGATTGATCGTCTTGCCACGTCGCGGTTTTGACGTTGAGCGACGAGTGATGATTGGAGTGCAACGCGTTATCAACGCTGTCATCCCCGCGGCCGCGGGGACCCAGACCGTAAACGCTAGCTCGGGAGACATCGGTTTGCGGCACCCTTTTTTTTGCAAAAAACTCCTTCAACAACCGCGCACACTCCCCCTCCAACACTCGCCCGACCACCTCACGCGCATGATGATTCAATTTCTGCTGCGCGAACAAATCGATGACTGACCCCGCGGCACCGAATTTCGGATCAGGTGCGCCCCACACCACGCGACTCACGCGCGCATGTAACAGCGCGCCCGCACACATCGCGCAAGGCTCGACCGTCGTGTACACCGTCGCGCCCGGCACTCGATAGTTACGAATCGCCGTAAACGCGTCGCGTAACGCCACAATCTCCGCATGCGCACAACCATCGCTATCGCGAATTACACGATTCGCACCGCGCCCGATTACGCGACCGTCGATCACAACGAGCGCCGCAATCGGCACCTCGCCCGCTGCTCCGGCTTCGCCTGCGAGTGCGAGTGCTTCGCGCATGAAAGCTTGGTCTTCCGCCATTTGCAGCACCATCACATCCCCAAACGCTGCATCCACTCGGCAAGCGCTCGCTCATTCGCGCTGCCAATGCTGTAAGCGTTTTTCATCGTAACGTGCGCTTCTTTGCGATGCTGATTGAGCTTGAATTTGCTCTCAAGGCGCGTAACGGGCATGTCGTATGCAATGATTGCATTCAACAAGCTCGATTGGAAATCGCGATCGAGTCCTCGCCACTGTTCCGCATACGGAGCCTCATGCAATTGAATCAGCGATTTGAGCAATGCGTCTTTGTTTTCCTCGCCACTCAGCTCGACCGGTTTTCCATAAGCATGCACCGCGATGTAGTTCCACGTCGGCACGCGCTTCTTGTCGGGATACACGGAAGGCGACATGTAGGCATGCGGTCCGAGGAATACGATCGTCGATTGCGATTGCGTCTCGCGCAACGCGTTCACATGCGGGTTCGCGCGTGCGAGATGGAAATGCAACGTCGTTTTCGCGCCGTCGTCGGCGACTACCATCGGAATGTGCGATGCAAGCGGCTCACAGTCAGACGTGGTCGTGATGAGCGTTGCGAACGCATGGGTTCGCATGATCTCAATCGAGTATTTTCGATCGGGGGATTCGAATTGCTTCGGCACGTACATTTCTAGATCTCGTTACAAACGATTCGGAGAGTGTACGAAACTTTGCGCTACTTTTTTCGCCCCACCGCAACGATGGTCACGGTCAAGATTGCAACTGCAATCATCTTTAGATCGATCGACTCACTCAGCAAAATCGCGGAGAACACCAACGTACAAAAGAGTTGAATGAGCTGAACTTGCGAGACTTTCGCAATACCACCAAGCGCAAGACCTCGGTACCAGAAAAAGAAGCCGATCCATTGACTCATGATGCCAAGGTATGCAAAGGCAAACCACGATTTCGTATGCGCTGCGGAAGGAACCGCTGGCATCGTGTACCAAGAGATCGCGGTGGTGATCGGCAGCGCGATGATGAGCGCCCAAGAGATAACTTCCGGGCCGCTCAAATACTTCGTAGCCATCGCGCCGCAGGCATAACCGAACCCGCCAAGCGCGACACCGAGTAACAACAGTGCATCAATACGCTTGAAGTCGCCGCCGGCGCGCGACCACGCGTACGCGCACACGACGAGACTGCCGAGCACCGCGCACACCCAAAACCGTTTCGAGAGTTTTTCGCGATTGAGCCACGCGCCGATTACTGCCGTTGCAAGTGGCAAGATGCCGTTCACCACTGCAGCATGACTCGCCTGTGTGAATTGCAGTGCGATCGTGTTCACCAGCGGCCAGCCAAACACGATACCAACGGTTGCGCCAATGATCGGCCACCAAGCGGCGCGTGGCGGCAGACCATGCTTTTTCACAAGCAAGTACACAATCCCGGCAGACGCGCCAAGCACTGTGCGCCCCGCCCACGCGAACCAGGCGTTGATCACGCCGCCTTCCATCGCGATCTTTGTCATCGGCAAGGTCGCGGCAAAAATCAACACACCGACCGCACCGAGCAACAGCCCCTTGGTTGCCCGAGACGAGTCGATTGTGCCGTTCGCGGGTGACGAGAAATCGCTATTCGCGTTCATTCATTGGTGCAACTTAATGTGTCGCACAAGTGTTCGATATATCGAACATCATAGGTGGATTCGACTTCACTCACAATCAAATTCAGCAATACAATCTAGCGCCCAATAAAATATGAAAAATACTTTGAAAAAAATACATTTTCGAAAACTAATGAATTCGCTTTCATCGTCATGGAAAACATGGCTAAATGCATTAAAGTTTATCTTCCCTTCGATCCACCTCTCGCGGGCGCGAAGATCACAAGAATCCACTCGGCTTTGCGCGGTCCGATGTTTTTGATCGAGTGTTCGATATCTGCAACGAATTGCGCCGCATCGCCCTGACTGAGCTTAAGCGTTCGGCGTCCGACGATCACCTCAATCTTGCCTGCGAGCACGACGATATGCTCTTGTGTGCCCGCGCTGTGCGAGGGAAATGCGCCAGTCGCTTTCTTCGCGGGCAGACTGTTGTGCACGATTTCAATTGCAGCATCGGGGCTCACCGGCGAGAGCGTTCGACGAACCAAACCAGTCTTCGGGTCTTTGAAAATCGGTTGCTCCGCTTCGGTTTGAATATGAACGGGCGGGCCGAATTCACCGCGCAGCAGCGACGAGAGCGAGACCGTCATTCCTTCGGCTAACTTCGCAAGCATCACCGCTGTCGGCGACGTGAGCCCCTGCTCCACGCGACTAATCATCGATTTCGACACACCAGCGCGTTTCGCGAGCTCATTCAATGAGAGTTGTTGCAGCTCGCGCGTCGCCTTCACCGTCGCGCCGACCGATTGCGCGACCTTCAACGCGTTGGTCGCAGTGTTGGCCAAATCACTCGCCGTTTTCATCATCGAGAGCGCGGAACCGATGCCCGATGTCAAACTGCCTAGCGCAGTTTTTCTGCCGCGCTCGATCAGATCGGTGGAAGAGGATTTTTTTGGTGTCGCCACGATGTTCTCCTTCGCGCCGCTTATTCGGCGCCACGTCGTGAACGGGAGCATAGGCGAAAGCGACGTCGCGCGCGAGCGTTTGCGACAACCATACTGTGGGAGCGCGCTTGCGCGCGATTGACTTCACGACACGGCGTTGGCTTGCGATGACCGCTGTCTGGTCGCAAAGACCGTTTCGCGGGAGCGCGCCCCCGCAGAAAAGCGAGCGACGCCAAGTCGTCGCCTACAGCGGCGCGACCGTGTAGCCCTCTTTCCCGTCCTTCATCGCCCAGCCAAGCGCGGTCAACTCACCACGCAAACGATCGGCTTCCGCCCAATCCTTTGCGTTACGAGCAGCCCAGCGCGCATCCGCGACTGCGCGCACGTTCGCAGGGACTTCAATTTCTTTTGGTACCCAACTCGCGAGTGCCAGA
>JAAFJI010000242.1 GCA_013298045.1 Betaproteobacteria bacterium | reverse complement strand
TCGAGCAAACCCAGACCATGATGAAGAAGTTCTCGCAGGGCGGCATGGGCAAGCTCATGCGCGGTCTCGGTGGCATGGGGGGCTTAGGCAAGCTCGGTGGCTTGCCTGGGATGAAGGGCAAGCTGCCCGGGCGCTAAGGTGGGCGTCCGTCCGGGTGCACCTCCTCCGCAGCTGGTGCAGCGGTGGGTGACGAGTTCGACGAGCGCCAGGACTGCGCCGCTCGTGAGAGCCGGGCGCGGCAAAACTCACGCTCGTTATCCGGCAACAACACCCTGGTCCGCAGCGCGCGATAGTCGTCGTTTTTGTATTCGAAATCGACGCGCCACCGGTAGCCGTACCGAAGAAGCGCTCTGCGCCGCTTCTGCCGGTTGTCGGCGCGCTCCAGAAACGGAAAACGATATCTCCGTTAGTTTCGTTCCTGCGATGCCCGCGGCAGAGGGCTGGCAATCCAGACCACGAGCGGTTTGAATAGTGTTGACACGCCGCAGATAAGCTCGCCGCCGGACGCAGCAGGCACGGGGATGCTAGCGATCACCGAAACCGTGAGTCGGTCGGCATGCCGATCCTTTGTCATTGATGCCGCCAAAAACGATTCGAGCGGCGTTGAGCCGCCCTGGCGCGACTGATACTCCGCCAACCCGTGGCCACTTGCGAACGCCGCAGGACCGGCTGCCCGCTGAGCGAACGCGTACAGAACCGGAACAAAGGCACAGTACGATTACGCGCAAAAATCAAGGTGGTGTCGATGTATTTTGATTAGTTGCTTTTCTCAAAAAAAGGCGCCGGTCGCCATTTTTGATTGAGTTTTTTAGTTTTTCTACTATTTCGCACACTTTGCTTGTGGCTGTGCAAACGCGTCCCGGCTGCGCTCTCGCGAGTATTTGCGATCGGAAATCCGGCAACGGCAGCGCGTTCTTGCGGTGCGGCTTGCAGATTGTTCGCGTCCGGCGTCAAAGCGCTGACTCGCGAGGTGAGCCGTTATATAATCGAGGGCTTTCCAAAATTTTTGACAGAGACTTCCATGGTTGTCATTCGACTCTCCCGCGGTGGCGCCAAGAGCGCGCCGTTCTACAACATCGTCGTTGCCGATTCACGCAACCGTCGCGACGGTCGCTACATCGAGCGCCTCGGTTTCTACAACCCGGTTGGCAAAGAAGGCGCTGAAAACGTGCGCATCGCCACTGAGCGCCTGACGCACTGGACGTCGAAAGGTGCGCAGATGTCCGACACCGTCGCCCGCCTCGTTAAACAGCAAAAACCTGCCGCCTAAGTCGCGCGCCACGCGCCGAAGCGTTGCAGTCAACCTCGGCGTCACAACTTCGACAGGTAACGCCCGATGATTGAGGGCGAATCATGAAAAAAGAAGTTGCATCGATTGCCTCAGAAACCGTCTCCGAGCCCAACGCAAATGGAGCATCAGACGAATTGGTTGCACTCGCGAAAATCGGACGTCCATACGGGCTGACCGGCGCGATGCATGTGTTCCCCTACTCGTCCGACGCTGCCACGCTGCGCCGCGCGAAGACGGTGATCGTGCGCGGCGTTGCCAGAACCGTTGCCTCAATCCGAGCCCACGGTGAAGCCTTCGTGATGTCGCTCGACGGCGTAGCCACGCCAGAGCTTGCGCAAACGTTCACCAACGCCGAGCTTTTCGTCGCAAGAAGTCTCTTTCCAGCGCTTCCGAGCGGTGAGTTCTATTGGGTAGATCTGATCGGTCTGAGTTGTACGAATGGGCCGCGCGTCTTCGGCAAGGTTGTCGAGGTCTTTGAAGCCGGCGCGCATCCGATTTTGCGCGTTCGCGACGATACCCAGGCGACGCCCGACGAGTTGATTCCGTTCGTTGACGCAATCATTCGTTCGGTGGACCTCGAAAAGCGGTGTGTAGACGTGAACTGGGAGGGGCTCGAATGATGGCCCGCCCGAACATTGACGCGACGACTCTACCAACAGATCGGGAATCGGCTCGGCTGTGAACTCACCGGCTTCTCAATCGGTAGACGACACCCGCGAGCCGCTCTGCATCAGTCTGATCGCGGTGTTTCCGCAGATTGTCGAAGCGAACACTGCGCTCGGAATCACCGGTCGCGCGAAGGATCGCGATCTGTGGCGCTACCGCTCGTTTCAGCTGCGCGATTTTGCGCTAGATGCGCGCAAAACAGTAGACGGACGCCCGGCCGGTGGCGGTCCCGGCATGGTGCTCATGCAAGAGCCGTTGGCAGCCGCAACGGAGGCCGCAAAAGCGTGGCACACCGAGCAGAACGCACTTGCGTCAAAAGTAATTCTCCTCGCACCCGACGGCGATCGTCTCGATCAGTCGCTCGCCCATTCGTTGTCGCGTGAACACAATTTGATTTTTGTGGCCGGACGCTACGAGGGCGTCGACCAGCGCTATATCGACCGCCACGTCGATATGACGCTCTCAATCGGCGACTACGTCATCTCCGGCGGTGAGCTCGCCGCCGCAGTTGCGATCGACGCCATGGTGCGGCTTCTGCCGGGCGCGCTAGGCGATGCGGAATCTGCGGTGAGCGAATCTTTTTCCGCTGGTCTGCTTGATTGGCCACAGTATGCGCTGACTAACGCTGCGGGCAACGCTGACATTCCGGATGTGCTTCTCGGTGGAAATCACGCGAAAATTTCCCGCTGGAGAAGAGATAAAGTGCTAGAAAAGACAAGGTTAAGACGACCTGATTTGCTCGAAAGCTATAGAAAAGTTGGGGCTTTAGATAAAAAAGATGAGGCTTTTCTCCGCTCGCTTGACCCCTGATTTTTCGATGATCGCGAGCGCGCGACCGCCATATAGAACATGGCATCGCGTTAGGCGTTTCCACGTTATAATTGAGAGCTTTCCCGAATTTTCGGGGAATGCATTTCCGAAGTCACGGAAACTCGAAGTGCGCCAAGGCGATTGCGTGAACCCACGCATCCGAGCACCTCTCGAACCGCACAAGCGCTGATTTTTGGCGCAACCAACAAGAACATCCTAAGGAATTTTTCAATGAACATCATCGAGCAACTCGAAAAAGAAGAGATCGCGCGTCTCGGCAAAAAAATCCCCGTGTTTGCCCCAGGCGACACCGTGATCGTTAACGTAAACGTTGTTGAAGGCGAGCGAAAGCGCGTCCAAGCCTACGAAGGCGTGGTAATCGCGAAGCGAAACCGTGGCCTGAACAGCTCATTCATTGTGCGCAAAATCTCCTCGGGCGAAGGCGTCGAGCGCACCTTTCCGACCTACTCACCGCTGATTGCATCGATCGACGTCAAACGCAAAGGCGACGTGCGTCGCGCGAAGCTCTACTACCTGCGCGATCGCTCAGGCAAATCGGCTCGTATTCGCGAAAAGCTCACCACCAACAAAGCCGAGGCATAAGCCGGTCGGCGACACGGTAGAGCGCTGCGGCAAATCGCCACGCGACTCGCGCCCACGAAAAACGGCACTGCGGTGCCGTTTTTCTTGCCCGTCTTTGGCTAGATTCGCTAACATCGGTTCACCGCTTAACCGCACCAACGCTGCAACGCCCGCGCATGCGCGCAACTTTCTACGAGGCTCTTGAAGTCCCAGTTACCGCCGAAACCTCGGTGATCCGCGCCGCGTTGCGCGCGGTGCTTAGGCGTTTTTGGTCGGTTCCACGCGACCCGTCCGGCGACACCGAGGAGGCGGTTCGCTTCGTTGCGTTGGGGGTCAGCATGCTTACCGACACCGCGCGTCGCGAAGCCTATGACCTGTCCGCCCGGCGTGGTGCGAGCACCAATCCCTGGCGCATGGGCAACGACGGGACGCCGGGCGCGGACTCTAATCTCTTCGCCTCTGGTGCTGCGGCCGAATCTGCACAACCGACCGCGACGACCGATGAGGCACGCGCGGTACCGTCGGTGCATGCACTCACCGACCCGCTTCCAGAAATGCAGCAGTGGGCAAGCGGTTTCGCGTACGCCTTGAGCGCTGCGACGTTAGCGGCAGCGGCGCTATTTACCTTTTTTACGACTTCAGCAGCACTTGGAGCCAATTGGTCAATGCTGCTCATGCTCGGCGTGCTCGGGCTCGGGCTCATACTCGCGGCTCAAACAAAAGTGGTCACCACCGAGCTCTCCGGCTTCACGCTTTCACGTCTAGCAATCACTAAATGGCGTCGCGAGACCTCTGTGTTTGTCGGCAACCCGCCGCCGCAGCAAGACACAGCGTGGATCTTTCGCCTGCGCGTCATGGAGCTCACCCGCAGCACGGCCGGATACTCGAGCGCCCAGCACTTCGGGATACGTTTGCTTGCGCGACTAACCGACTACGCGCTCATTACTGTGATTCTGCTTTTGCTTTTTGCGTCAGTCGGCTGGCTTTTTCCGGGGTACTTGGATATCGTGGCAGTCTTGCGCTCCCCGCTCCTGTTGCCTGCCTTCGTGGTGATACTTGCGATTGTTCTCGAGTCTTACTGTGTTCGACGCTGGCGTACGACCCCTGGGAAATTTCTGCTCGGTGTAGTCGTCGCGTGTGCGGTCACTCAGTCAGACGATCAGCGCGAGCCGACGGTTTCGCGGCTCGCAACGGCTCGCGCCATGAGCTTTGCGCGGCGGGTTGCGTGCTTTGGGGTGTGGCCACTCGCGCTCCTGCGCCTGTCGCGACAGCTGCGCAGTCTGCGGGTTGACGAGGGCGTGTGGGAGGCTCAAGGAGACAGTGTCACACTGGTGCGCGCCGCACCGCTTTTGCTTCGCGCATCCGGGGTGAGCGTTGTCTTGTCGACCGTGATCGGCGTTGGATTTCTGTGGTTCGCCGACGTCCATCGAACGCTTCCGAGCCTTAGCAAAACGGCGAGCGACATCGCGCTGACTCCGCTTAAAGAAGCGGCGCTGCAAGTCAGCGAAAGCATCAAAACGTCGGCGCCAACTGTCGCTTCGCCCACAGCCGCCGGTGCCGACCCGGCGAGCGCCGCAAATGTGCCGGCTCAAAACGCAACAACGTCAGCACCCGCGCCTCGCAACGACTCGATAATCCTGCCGTCGAGCAAGGCTGAAGCAGCGAGCAAAGCCGAAGCCGCGCGCAGCGCGCTCAACACGACAGACAACACACCGCCGACCAAGTCGGCGGCTGCGGCCGGCACATTCCAGTCAGAACTGGACAAGCAATCGGCTGCCGCGCAACAGCGGCGCAACCGAATCGAGCAAGCCGAGCGCCGCGTTAGTGCTGCGCGTTCGAGCGGCAACTACGCCGGGTTGCAGGCGACCTGCGAGCGCTGGACGCAGGATCAACCGGGCAGCGCAGAGGCGTGGCGCTGCCTCGGTCTGGCGCAGTTTCAATCGGGTGCAGGGCGCGATGCGCTGCCTGCGCTCCGGC
>JAAFJI010000249.1 GCA_013298045.1 Betaproteobacteria bacterium | reverse complement strand
CCATCGTCATGCAATGGCCTTTGCTGCGATGCATGCCCGCTTCGGCATCCATGAATTCTTCGATCTTCATGAAGCCGCCGCGCACTTTTTCGCTCATCTGCCACACGCCTGTGCCGCTGCCCAGAGTCTCCGTTTTGTAGCGGCCTTTGAGCATCGGCCCCCCCGATAAACCAATCGTCGGGATGTCGCAGGACGATGCGCCCATGATGAGCGACGGCGTCGTTTTGTCGCAGCCCATCAAGAGCACGACGCCATCGATCGGGTTGCCGCGAATCGATTCCTCGACGTCCATGCTCACCAGATTTCGATAGAGCATCGCGGTTGGGCGCATCAACACTTCGCCCGTGGACATCACCGGAAATTCAAGCGGCCAACCGCCCGCTTCCCACACACCTTTCTTCACAAAATCCGCAATCTCGCGAAAGTGCGCGTTACACGGATTCAATTCGCTCCACGTATTGCAAATGCCGATCACCGGGCGACCATCGAATAAATCATTCGGATGGCCTTGGTTTTTCATCCACGAGCGATGCGCGAAGCCGTCCTTATCGAGTTTGCCGAACCATTGTTGGCTGCGTCGCTGGAATTTTTTGTCGTCGTCGCGGTTACTCATTCGGCATGGCCTGGATTCGTGTCGGTAGAACTGAACCGTAACATGGTCGCGACAACGTTCGCTGCTTCGAATTCGGGATTGTCGCGAGCCAGTGGCGAGGGGTCGAAGCGCGCCTCCCCGCGAATGCGACCCACTACACTTTGGCTCGCGATCCTTTGATGCGCGACCGAGCTCGCGCGACCGAAAGTCAGATTCATTGTCAACGCTCAGCTACACCGAACAAATCCTTGCGGACATGCAATCGCGTGCGCTGCGCGGTGTAGTTTTGGCTTTTCTATGTTCTGCCCTGGTTCATATGGCGTTAACGTTGCTAGAGGCAGGAGGCAACAAATTTAATTTTCGTGCTGAAGTTAAGGAAAATAGCGGCGAAGCGTTTCGAGCCCGTATTCAAGCGCCATCACTGCCGCCGACTCCGACCACGCCACCGCCGCTACCACCTCTACCAAACCCGCCCGCTGCGCGAACGCCGCAGCTCACCGATCGTGCCTCGGTCACGATGGTGCCCGCGACCGAATTGCGCGAGACGACCGCGCCGCCAATCGACGAGCCACGCACGTTAATTACGATGCCGCCGCCGACGGTGCCGCTACCAACCAAGCCGCTTGAGGCACTCGCGCCCCCGCGCGTGGAGAAAAACGCGCCGCTCAACATGCCGCAGCCACTGCCGCTGCCAGCGACGACGGCACCCGCCCCGCAGGCAACCGACATCAAACCGGTTGAAACTGCGGAGCCGGCGCTGCGTGAGTCGCCTCCGCTTCCGGCACCGAGCCTGCCGACACTCACACCAAGCACGACGGCGACCGAAGTGAAGCCCCTGTCGCCGGAGCCGATCAAGCCAGTCACTGCAACGCCGGAGCCGCTCAAGCAAGCGTTGCCGGAACCTTCCAGAGCGAGCGAGTTGCCGCGTCTTCCGCCAAGCGCCGCCACCGCACAACCCGCGTCGCAGCTGCCAGCCGCTTCGCCTTCGCAGATCACCACGACTGCGCCGTCGCCGACGTCAACCTCGGCGGCGGGTTCCAACGCTGCCAGCGCCGCGAGCGCTCCGTCGTCAAGCGGCGGCGCAGCGCCCGCCGCCCCACGCGGCGCGAGTGTGACCTTGCCGTCGCCGCGCGCGAGTGACACGCCGGCGTCGGCAAGCAGCGGCGGTGCAACGTCCCGCGCCGCCGATGGCGTACTGCGTCCGGGCATGATCGATGGCTTTGATCCAAACGCCGCGCGTGCAGCAGCTGCCCGAGCCGCTGCGCGCGACTTGAATTCGCGCAAGCCGCTTGTTCCGGGCTCAGTCGCGCCAAGCCTGTCCGAGCGAGAAAAATTCGAACGCAGCGTGGACGATGCATTTCTGCCGCCTTGCCCACAGTCGCTCGAATGGATGAATCCGACGCCGGTGCCGCAAGCGCCAAAGCCGACGCGACGCGACGATGAACCCGTCGAGCCAAAAAACTGCCGACCGCTACGAAAGTAGTCGGGAATGTCGCGAGGCACCGCGCGCGACGCGACGTGATTTCGAAAAATGATCTCGTTCTCTGTCGGGCCACCGGGGAATCGACCGCACGCTTCGAGCTGCTAGTAAGCTTTATCTAGTATTGCCTTGATTTTTATGGTGCTCGCGCTGATTACTATATTTTCCGCGCGCTAGGGAAAGATCGCGCTGAACACCAATAATTTCGGCGCTCATAGCCGAAGAGGTCGAAACGAATGGGTTTTCCTTCGAAGAAATGGCGCAAATTCATGATGTAATCCGAGGATTGAAGGGGAGTAGCTCCCGCGATGGCATCGTCAATACGTGAAACCTGCGCAATGCAGGTGAATCCGGTGCCTCGGACAGCGTAAGTTTGCTGTCTTGCAAGACCTTCGCTTGTCAGGTGCGAGTGCTTCGCGCCGCCGCGACGCGAAGGCAATTTTCAAATGCCAGCCTCTCGTGCGCGACGATGTGCAAGCGCTTAGCGTTACACAACACTGCATACGGGAACCTTAATGGAAATTTTTTCGACGGCATTTTTGATGGCACTGTTGACGATCATCGTGATCGATCTGGTGCTCGCGGGCGACAACGCGCTGGTCATCGGACTCGCGGCGCGCAATGTGCCCAAGCACCTGCAACGACGCGTGATTTTTTGGGGCACGGGCGGTGCGATTGCGATTCGCATCGCGTTCACGCTTGGCATCGTTTGGCTTCTCAAAATTCCGGGGCTGATGTTGATCGGCGGTTTGCTGCTGTTGCCAGTCGCCTACAAACTCATGTTCCCGAAGGATGAAGGCGGCCACGGCGAAGGCGCTGCGAACGCGAGCTTCTGGGGCGCGATCAAAACGATCGTGGTTGCCGATGCTTTGATGGGCGTCGACAACGTGCTTGGCGTCGCGGGCGCGGCGCAAGGCTCGTTCCTGCTGGTCGTGCTTGGTCTGATCATCAGCATCCCGATCATGGTGTGGGGATCGCAGCTCGTTTTGAAAATGGTTGATAAACATCCGTGGATCATTACGGTAGGCGCGGGCGTGTTGATTTGGACTGCGACGCAAATGATTCTCGACGAGAAGTTGCTCGCGGCGTATTTGCCAGCGCATAGCTGGTTCGACGAGGTGAGCGGTGCAGCGCTCACCTTCATCATCATCGGCTTGCTCGTCTACAAGAAACAGCGCAAGGCTGCCGTCCAAGGCGCTTAAGCGCTCGCTCACCGTTTAAACAAGTAACCCGCTTGCCGCCCAGTGCGGCGGCGCGGTTAGACTCATTCAAGGATAGTTTATGGAAACCATTGGTACCTGGTGGATGTGGGCGGGCTTTGCCGTCTTCGTTCTGGTCGCAATCGCGATCGATTTATTGGTGATGGAAAAGCAGGGGGCGCATAAAGTCACCACGAAAGAGGCGCTCACCTGGAGCATCATCTGGTTCTCGCTCGCATTCGTGTTTGTGGCGCTGCTCTGGTGGTATCTAAACAGCTCTCAGGGTCGCGAGGTCGCCAACGAAGTCTCGATGCAATTCATCACCGGTTATCTCGTTGAGAAGAGTTTGTCGGTCGACAATATCTTCGTGTTTTTGATGATCTTCACTTACTTCGCGATTCCCGCTGAATTTCAAAAGCGTGCGCTCATCATCGGCATCATCGGCGCGATTGTGCTGCGCGCGATTTTGATTTTGGTCGGCGCATGGTTGCTCGCGCAGTTCCACTGGATTCTTTATGTGTTCGGCGCGTTCCTCGTGCTCACCGGCGCCAAGATGTGGTTTGCCGCAGGTAAAGAGCCCGATATCGAGAGCAATCCGGCGCTCAAGTTTTTGCGCAAGCACATGAAAATCACCACCGAATTCGATGGTGAAAAGATGACCAAAATGATCAACGGTGTGAAGCATTTCACGCCGATCTTCGTCGTGCTCATTTTGATCGGCGTCACCGACATCATCTTCGCGGTCGATTCAATTCCCGCGATCTTCGCGATCACGAGCGATCCGTTCATCGTGCTCACTGCCAACATCTTCGCGATTCTCGGATTGCGTGCCCTGTATTTCCTGTTGGCCGATCTCGCGGATCGCTTCCACTTGCTTGCCTACGGCTTGGCACTGGTCTTGGTGTTCATCGGCGCGAAAATGCTCCTGCTCGATGTGTACAAAATACCGATCGGCATTGCATTGGGCGTCACGGCGGGCATCATCGCAATTTCGATGTTTGCCTCGTTGTGGTCAACGCGCAAAGCACCGGGCGCTTGATCTGCATGAAGACGTGTCGCCGTCAATTCGTCGGCGACACCTGCGATCTGTCTCACCCGGTCGCGCGCTTTGGCAACTTCGCGCGCGCCATTGGGTCGTACGTTGCACCATGATGAGATATTTCAGGCGCGCTTCATGAACTTCGGACAACGCCTTCGTAGATGGCTTCGCTCGCTCGAACCGCGCGTACTTGAACAATTCGAGCGACCAGGGCTGATCTGGGCAAAACCGTGGCTCGACGGTCACGATTTGTTTTCGTTCAATCGCAACCCACTCGCCAAAGGCATCGCAATCGGTTTGTTTTGCGGTTTGATTCCAGGTCCGCTGCAAATCATCGGCGCGCTATTCGTTTGCACATTTTTCCGAGGCAACATCATCGCCGCAGCGGTCGCGACGTTCTACACCAACCCTTTCACCATCGTGCCGCTTTACGCGCTCGCCTTCGAAATCGGCGCGTTGATCATGCCCGGAAGCCAATCGCTGCCGCCATGGAATAACGATGTGAGCACGTTTGCCGCGAGACCGGTCATTGCACGCGCACGGCGGATGCGTCTGCGCCGCGCGGCGCACTAGGGCGAGTTGACCGGCTCGACGCCAAGCAATCGGCGGAGAGCGTATCGCCACGATTTCACCGCGCAGCGCGGCGGCGCGCCAATGCGCGACCCTGCATGAAAATCGCAAGCGCCAACAGCGGCAAGAGCCACGCAGGCAGCGGTACAGGGATCGGAGGCGGAACGCCCGGCCCGCCTTGATCGACGATTGTCCCGTTGGCCGCGAGATCGTCATCGCCGAGTTGCCCATCGGTAATCGTGAAGCTCACGGTGTTACCGACGACGGTCGCTGGCAGAACGTACCAGGACGGTGTGGGGTTGTTCGGCCTGGGTCCGTATTTCCAGTATTGGGTGCCCGGCGC
>JAAFJI010000241.1 GCA_013298045.1 Betaproteobacteria bacterium | reverse complement strand
TTGGCGATGCGACCCAACGGCGTTAAGGTGAACGCGTACATCGCAACCGTGCAGATGAAAACGTACACAGCGATCAGGTAATAAACCTGAATCTGCGGGCCGAACGAGAGCCCGAAATTGACCCACGTTTCTTTGCCAGCGGTACGATTGGAATTGATCCCCGCTTCCCCGCCGAAAAATACCGGGAACATTAACGCCGCCGCGAACACGAGCTCACCGATGCCAAGCGTGATCATCGCGAACGGCGTGCCAGACTTTCGTGTGGTGACGTAGCCAAAGAGCGCGCCAAAGAAGAGCCCGGCGATACCCCCAACCAACGGCACGAGCCACACAGGAAGATACCACCCAGCAACGATCATATTCATTGCATGTACCGCAACGAACGACCCCAGACCGGTGTACACCGCGTGACCGAAGGAGAGCATCCCGGTTTGCCCGAGCAGCATGTTGTAGCTCAGACAGGCGATCACCGCAATTCCGGTGAAGCACAGAAGCGTCATCGCGAAACTCGATGTGAAGAATGCCGGTAACACGAGCAGAATCAGTGCGAAGGCGCTCCACACCACGATGCGAACGCCATTAAGCGGTTTGAAGTGGATGTTTTTCAAACTACTCATCGCGAGTCCCCATGATCCCCTTAGGGCGCACGACCAACATCAAGACCAACAGCAGAAACGGCAGAATCGGCGCAACCTGCGAGAGTTTTAGCTTCCAAAGCGAATAGCCGAAGGTCTCCGGGGTGATATCCACGCCCAGGTTGGCAAACGCACCCACAAAGGACCAGTCGAGACCGACCGCGAATGTTTGCATCAGCCCGATCAAGAGCGATGCGATCAACGCGCCACCGAGCGACCCCATGCCACCAACCACGATCACTACGAAGATGATGGCGCCGACAGATTGCGCCATCCCCGGCTCGGTAATGAAAGCGTTGCCCCCGATCACGCCCGCGAGGCCGGCAAGCGCACACCCGCCCGCGAACACGAGCGCAAACACACGAGGCACGTTATGCCCGAGCGCTTCAGTCGAGTCGGGGTGTGTCAGGGCCGCCTGAATGACCAGACCGATCCGCGTCTTTTTGATCACCCAATAGAGTGCTACCAACATCAAAACTGCGATCAACATCATAAAACCGCGATAAGTTTGGAAGGTTGAGTCGAACACCTTGAACAGCGGCGCAGTCATCGACTGCGGAATCGGGTAATCGACGCTCGTGCGCCCCCAGACAAGTTGCACGAGTTCGAGAATTACAAACGACAACCCAAACGTCACCAACAGCTCGGGTACGTGACCGAATTTGTGCGTTTTGCGAAGCAAAAAGCGCTCGAACATTCCGCCTAGCAGCGCGACGATGATCGGCGCGACCAGCAGGCCGACCCAGAAGTTACTCCAACTCGAAACCTGATAAGCGAAGTAAGCGCCGAGCATGTAAAAGCTTGCGTGCGCAAAATTGAGCACGCCCATCATCGAAAAGATGAGCGTCAACCCGGCCGAAAGCATGAACAGAAGTAGCCCGTAGCTCACACCATTGAGCACGGACATGATGAAAAACTCCAAGTGTCTCCTCCTGTTCTTATTGCGCGATTCAGGGTGAGAATTTATCTCATGTTGCGACGCGGCGTAAGTGCGTTGTCAGCGCTCGCACAAATATAAAAAGGCTCGGTATACCGAGCCTTTTTCCGTATCGACGCTAAGTTGCTAGCGTTTCGGCATCTTGCAGGATGTCGCCATCGCGCTTTGCTCGGGCATCAAGTAGCGAACAGTCTTGAAACCATGCCCGGTACCTTCTTGATCGAACTTGACGTCTTTGCCGCCGGCTTTGGTCCACTGCGCGATGTACATCGCTTGCTGCAATGCGCCATCCGAGGCACGCATTTCGATGTTTTCACCCGAAGCACCGCGCATCTTCATCCCGGCGAGCGCGCGAGCTACCGGCACCGCCTCGGTGGATTTCGATTTCTCCACAGCAGCGACCAAGAATCGAACCGCATTCACCGCAGCGACCGTGTAGAACTCTTCGTTGAACTTCTGCTTGAAGCCGGTGTAGACGCTCTCGATTTCATTTTGAGCCGTGTTTGGATGCCAGTACGACACCATGCGCACCCGATCGGCACCGGCTGCGCCGATTGCTGTTGGGGTACCAATCACGCCCGCGTAGAAGGTGTAGAAATTGCCTTTGAATCCAGCTGCATTCGCGGCGCGAATCAACAACACGAGATCGGGCCCCCAGTTGCCGGTGATCACCGTGTCGGCGTTCGCGGCCATGATTTTCTGCACGTACGGCGCGAAATCCTTGACTTGACCAAGCGGATGCAATTCGTCCCCAACGATCTTCACGTCGGGGCGCTTCTTGGCGAGCATCTCTTTCGTGAACTTCGAAACCTGCTGCCCGAACGAGTAGTTCTGGCCAATCACGTAGACATTTTTGACGTCTTTCTGATCCTTGATGTAGTTGGTCAATCCCTCGATCTTCATGTCCACGCCAGCATCGAAGCGGAAGTGCCACGGCGAGCATTTGCTATTGGTGAAATCGGGATCGATTGCCGCGTAGTTAAGAAACACGACTTCTTTGCCCGGGTTGCGCTCGTTGTGTTTGTTGATCGCATCGATCAGCACGCCCGCGACGTTTGAGCCGTTACCTTGCGAGACGAAACGGATACCGTCATCGGAGGCTTTCTTCAGCAGCGCAAGCGCCTCTTGAGGCGAGCCTTTTGAATCGAGCGGCACGATTTCTACGTTTACGCCGCTGTTCGCGTTCTTTCCGCTGAAGCGTTCAGCCGCATACTGGAAATGTTTCAACTGGTTTTGACCCACGCCGCCGAACGGGCCGGAAAGACCTTCGATAAATGCGATTTTCACGTTCTGTGCGCTGGCTGCGCCCGCCAGTGCAAATACCAAACCCGCGCCCAATGCTGCGTTTTTCAACGAAAATTTCACTACTGCCTCCTTTTGGCTTCTAGATATAACTCGATCCGGTCGAGCAATGCCGGAATTGTATGCAGCGCATCGGCGCTCGCCCCTGGGGGAACCCGGAGGACAGGGTGCAAGAGCGCGCTAGTCAAGCGACAAACGCTGCGCTACTTTTGATAGCTGCTCGAAAGTTGCCTCAAGCTCGCTTGCCTGCAAAAGATAAGGATTGAACCCACTCGCGTCGGTGTTTGGCAAATCAAGTTGGTGCGACGCGAGCAGCCTTGAGTAGCCCATACCCCACTCGCTAAACCAACGCAGGTTTGTCGGCGCAGCAACTATCAATTCGACATCGGTATGGCGAGGATCGCCACATATACGCGAAAAGAGGCGGCT
Organism: Betaproteobacteria bacterium; assembly: GCA_013298045.1. Classification (GTDB taxonomy): domain Bacteria; phylum Pseudomonadota; class Gammaproteobacteria; order Burkholderiales; family Casimicrobiaceae; genus Casimicrobium. The sequence goes on along the minus strand of JAAFJI010000241.1, from coordinate 2,034 downwards.
CAATGACGCCCGGTCGCCCTCCAGGCACTGGAGAAAGAACTCACCCGACCAGCAAAGCATGCCACTAATCGCATGCTTTCGGTTGGTAGGGTTTGCCGTCCGCATGATCGAGTACACGTCCTCCAACTCAAGTCCAGGCACGCAGGTACTCACATAGACAAATCGCATCATAGTAATTACTAGTGTAGGTTGATTGCCGTCTCCAACAGTTGCAATTTTCTGTCAGAGTACACACCCTTGTACGGAGGCAATGCCGCGAAGCGGCGGCTGCCTCTCGATGTTGGCATACCTCGCCGTACTCCGGGCACGTAGAATTTCGCTTGGGATGATGGACGGCTTTGCCGCACCCCGCCTGGGCGGTGTAGAGCCGCCTCAGACGGCAACCGAATCCCCCAGCACTAATTACAACTCACCCAAAACTTTTTTTGAATACGCCCAACGCTCTTGCTATGTCTGTTAATTTATTCACACATGTCGAAATGGCCCCAAAAGACCCTATTCTCGGCGTCAACGAGGCTTTCAATGCCGACCCTAATCCGGCGAAGGTAAACCTCGGGGTTGGTGTGTACACCGACGAGGCGGGGAAGATTCCGCTGCTTGAGTGTGTCAAGCGTGCTGAATTGACAATGGCAGAAAAGGCGGCACCGCGCGGCTATTTGCCGATTGATGGCATCGCCGCGTACGACAAAGCGACGCAAGCGCTTGTGTTCGGTGCCGATTCGGACATCGTGAAGAATCACCGCGCGGTCACTGCACAAGCGCTCGGTGGCACCGGTGCGCTGAAAATCGGAGCGGATTTGTTGAAGTCCATCACGCCGAACAGCGCGGTCTACATCTCAGCCCCAAGCTGGGAAAACCATCGCGCGCTGTTTACTGCGGCGGGCTTCGAAGTGCGCGACTACGCGTACTACGATGCGGCGACCCGCGCGCTCGATTTCGCCGGTTTCCTCGCTGCGGTGAAAACAATGCCGGCTGGCGCGATCATTGTCTTGCACGCGTGCTGCCATAACCCAACGGGTGTCGATCCAACGATGGCGCAATGGAAAGAAATCGCCTCCGCCGTGCGCGCGGGCGGTTTGATTCCGTTCCTCGATATGGCCTATCAAGGTTTTGGCGATGGCGTCACTGAAGATGGCGCCGTCGTGAAGCTCTTCGCGGAAACGCCCGGGCCGATTTTTGTTTCGTCGTCGTTCTCAAAGTCGTTCTCGCTCTATGGCGAACGAATCGGCGCGTTGACGATTGCTGCTGCCGACAAAGACGAAGCCGCACGCGTGCTCTCACAATTGAAGCGCGTGATTCGCACCAATTATTCGAACCCACCGACGCACGGCGCGGCGCTCGTCGCCGCAGCGCTCACCGATCCGGAAGCACGCGCACTCTGGGAAAAAGAACTCGGCGGCATGCGCGAGCGCATCAAATCGATGCGCGTTGCTTTGCATGCAGCGCTCAAGAAACTCGCGCCGAGCGCGAATTTCGAAAACATCCTCACGCAACGCGGCATGTTCTCGTATTCGGGGTTGAACAAAGAGCAAGTGCATCGCCTGCGCAGCGAGTACGGCATCTACGCCGTGGATTCGGGACGCATTTGTGTAGCCGCGCTCAACCAAAAGAACGTGCAGTACGTCGCGGAATCGATCGCGAAAGTATTGTGATTTGGTAGAAGCGGTGCACGCCGCGATCAGATTCTCGAGAATGATCGCGACCAGGGTCGCGCCAACGGTTTGACCCCTTTCCAAAATCAGCTATAATTTCCGTCTGTTGCGGGAGTAGCTCAGTTGGTAGAGCGCAACCTTGCCAAGGTTGAGGTCGCGAGTTCGAGACTCGTCTCCCGCTCCAAGTTTCTAGACGACGGAACCGCAACGGTTCCGTTTTGTTTTGTGGACTTGCGCTACGCAACGTGCACGAACATGGCGGGTTAGCAAAGAGGTTATGCAGCGGATTGCAAATCCGTTTAGAACGGTTCGATTCCGTTACCCGCCTCCAACGCCTTTTCGACCATGTGCGCCCATTTTGGGTGCGAAATGAGTTCGGCTA
>JAAFJI010000240.1 GCA_013298045.1 Betaproteobacteria bacterium | reverse complement strand
ACCAGCCGAAGCACTGGCCGAGCGTCTATGAACTCTTGCCAGAGCCGCTGCGCAACCGTCCGACGAAAACCGCGACGCCCGGCGTGCAGGCGGTCGGGCGGCTCGACCAAGACACCACGGGACTGCTGATTTTTTCGGACGACGGTCAGTTCATCCACCGCATGGCCTCGCCGAAGTGGCATGTGCCGAAACGCTATCTGGCGCGCTGCGCGCGCGCGGTGAGCGCCGATCAACTCCAGAGACTTCGCACAGGTGTCGTGCTAAACGACGATCCTAAACCGGTGGCTGCAATCGCTGCCGAATCACCGGCCGAGCGCGAAATTGTGCTCACCCTTGCAGAGGGAAAATACCATCAGGTGAAACGGATGATCGCGGCCGTTGGCAATCACGTGGAGGCGCTTCATCGCTCGCAAATCGGAGGCCTTGCCCTGCCGCCGGATTTGCCGCCTGCGAGTTGGCGTTGGCTTGATCGTGACGCGCTATCCCGGATTCGAGAGCACGAGCGCTCTATAGAATGAGTCGGGTCGCGCGACATCGCTTCGCGCCGCAGGAAAGCAGCACCGTGTCTCAACCCGATCTATCGAAACTCACGCTCAATAAAAACGCGCCACGGGAAGCGCTTGCGGCTCGACGCCGCAAGCGCTGGATCAAATGGGCTGTTGTGAGCGTGCTCACAATTGCAGTCGTTGGATTCTTCGCGAGCAAGCGCGCCAATGCTCCCGCCGAGGTCGAGATCGGCTCGGTCACCACGGCTTACCCAACGCAAGGCTTCACCCTGCTCAACGCGACCGGACGAGTGGTTGCAGCACGCAAAGCCTCCGTGTCTACCAAGGCGACCGGGCGACTGGAATTTCTGGGCGTACAGGAAGGCACGCCAGTCAAAGCCGGGCAGATCATTGCACGCATTGAAGCGCTCGACGTCAACGCGACGAAAGACCAAGCGCGTGCCGGGGCACAGGCGGCGCGTGCGAACCTTGAACAGGGTCGAGCCGAATTGATCGACGCTGAGGCAAATTTCCGCCGTCAACAAGATTTGTTCGACAAGAAATTTGTGTCCGCCGCAGTAATAGACACCGCCAAGGCGCGGGTGGATCGTGCGCGGGCATCGCTTGCGAGTTTGACTGCGTCGATTGGCGTGGCCGACGCGCAGGTTCGATCAGCCGGTGTGAGTGTCGAGCAGACGCTGATCCGCGCGCCGTTCGACGGTGTCATCCTCACCAAAAACGCGAACGTGGGCGACATCATTACGCCGTTTTCTTCCGCCGCCGATTCCAAGGGCGCGGTGGTCACGATGGCTGACATGAGCACGCTTGAAGTCGAATCCGATGTGGCCGAAGCCTCGATTGGAAAGATCATCGTCGGCGCACCAGCCGAGATCACGCTCGACGCGCTCGCCGAAGCGCGTCTGCTCGGCGAAGTCTCACGCATTGTGCCGACGGTGGATCGCGCAAAGGCGACGGTGCTGGTCAAGGTTTCGTTCGTGGAGCGGGACGCGCGCGTGCTTCCGGACATGAGCGCGAAAGTGTCGTTCCTCAAGCAAAAGCCGACCGATCTCGATGGCAAGCCGGTGACCGTTGTGCGCAAAGAAGCCATCGTGGAGCGCGACGGAAAAACATTCGTATTTGTAGTTGCCGACGGTAGAGCGAAACTCACAGCCATTGCCAAAGCGCGCGATATCGGCGATCTGATCGAGGTAAGCGGCGTAAAGAACGGCGAAAAGGTGGTGCTCAAACCCGGCGAGAAGCTAGCCGACGGCGCAAATGTCGTCCAAGCGGCAAAGAAGTAGCGCCGTGACGAGTCTGGTCGAAATCAAGAACCTGACAAAGTGCTACACGCGCGGCGATCAGGAGATCCCGGTGCTCATGGACATCACGCTCGATATTCCCGAGGGTGATTTCATTGCCTTGATGGGACCTTCCGGGTCGGGCAAATCGACGCTCCTGAATTTAATCGCTGGCATCGATAAACCCACCAGCGGCACGTTGCGCGTGGCCGGACTCGACATCGCCGAGCTTTCGGAGGCGGAACTCGCCGATTGGCGTGCGCAAAACGTTGGCTTCGTTTTTCAGTTCTACAACCTGATGCCGGTCTTGACCGCGTTTGAGAACGTGGAGTTGCCGCTGATGCTCACCGAGCTCTCGCGCAGCGAGCGGCGCGAACGGGTGAAGATTGCGCTTTCGCTGGTCGGGCTCGCCGATCGCATGACGCACTACCCGAACGAGCTCTCCGGCGGTCAGCAGCAGCGCGTGGCGATCGCTCGGGCAATCATCACCGACCCAACGTTGATCGTCGCCGACGAACCGACCGGCGACCTCGACAAGAAGAGCGCCGAGGACGTGCTCGGGCTGCTGCGACAGCTCAACGAAGAAATGGGCAAAACCATCATCATGGTGACCCACGATCCTGGCGCTGTGAAGTCGGCGCGGCATGTCACGCATCTCGAAAAAGGCGAATTGATCGAGAAGACGAAGGTCGAGCGGCTCTGATCCTGCGGTTTCTGCCGATCGCCAATTCGGCAGCGTACTACCTATCCATCAGCGTTTTCCGCGATTCGTCGCGAGCACCATGACGCAACGTCAGCGACGGGCTAACGTTCGCCCATCACAAATTTGGGAAGCGTCCAGCTCATGAACTCGAAATCCTCTGTTCTCACGTCAAGTGCGATTGCTGTCTTACTCGGCAGCGCCTTGCTCAGCAGCGCGCCGGCGCGTGCCGAATTTCGCATCAGCTTCGGCAACAAGTCGCAAATCGTAGGCTCCGGTAAAGTCGTGAACGTGAACCGAGCGGTCGGCGCATTCGATCGGGTCGAGGTGCGCGACGGTATCTCGGTGACGCTGCGCAAGGCTAGCGAGTCGAAGCTTCTCGTATCGGCAGACGACAATATCGAGCCGCTGGTGGAGGCCAAGACCGAAGGCTCGACGCTTGTACTGCGGATGCGACCAAACACGAGTCTGCGCACGAAAACGCCGATCGCGGTGAACCTCAGCTACGTTCGGCTGGATGCGCTCGCGCTCTCCGATGGCGTGTCGGCAGACATTGACACGATTGCTTCGGCGCAATTCGCGCTCACGGTGAGCGACGGCGCGAACCTTCGCGGCGTCGGCGTCGTGGCCAACAAAATCAACGTTTCGGTCACCGACGGCGCGAACGTGAAGCTCGCATCGATGCGAGCAAGTGAAGCACAAAGCTATCGAGTTGCAGACGGCGCGCGGATGACGGTGGACACGACGAGCGGTGCCGCGATTTCGGTCAAAGTGAGCGACGGCGCAAAAGCGGTGCTGCGCGAGATCGACACCAAAGCCCTCGATATCGTGGTGTCCGACGGCGCAAGTGCCGAGCTCGCCGGCAGCGCGCAGCAGCAGTCGTTTGCGCTTTCCGACGCCGCGAGCATCAATGCGCGCGAGCTCAAAGGCGAGAGCGCGCGAGCCAAACTTGCCGACGGCAGCGCGTTGAAAGCCGGTGCGCTCAGCCGCTTCGATGTCGAGGTCGATGAGGTGAGTAGTGTGCGCTACGCGGGCGAGCCCGCGCTCACTGTGCGCAGCCGCGAAAAGCTCAACGTTAAGCGCTATTGATTGGATTCTGCGCTGCGCATCGCGCCCGCATCGAGGCGCGGCACGCCAATTAGACGCTTACTTCGGCGGGCACCGCGTGCCTACAAATCACCAATACAGCACTCTCGACTTTTGCCCAATTAAACTTGAATTTATGCGAATTTTTTAACTTAGTAGATAGGCAGATTAATTCGCACAAACTGATTATTCAATACGGCGTTAACGAGAGCTGCTATATATCGTTTGTCATTGATCTCCATCCAGTGCAGCGCTGCGCAGTCGATCACGCGAAGAGCACCACAAACGTTGCGATCACGATGCCGGCGAGCGCACTGAGCACGGTGCCTGGAACCATGAGCACGAGATAGCGCCAAAGCGCCGACCACAGCGACACACCAAACGCGCGGCGCCCCGCGAGCACGTACCAGCTGATCGTGAAAATCATCATCGGGAAATACGCGATCGGCAGATTCGCGAGGTAAACCGGAATGAGGATCAGGCAAGACGCCGCCGTGCCGTGCAGCATGAACACCACATGCCCCGCGTAGCTCACGCTGCCCCGGAAGTACAGAAGTCGGTTGAGCGCCGCCATGAACGGCACCAGGAGCGCGAAGATGAGCGAATAGTGGCTCGACGAGGCGCGCATCGCTTTCTCATGCAACTGCTCGGCGGACATTTCTTTGTTGCGTTCTGCGCGCAGCTTAATCCAGTCTTGCATCCAGACAGGCAGCACTTGTTTCATCGAGCGCCCCACCTCTTCGCCAGCTTTTTTTGCTGCGGAATTCTCGGCCGTAACCTCCGATTTCTTCGGCACAAACATCTGCCCGGCGGCGGCTTCGAAACTTGGCTGCCCCGACCAGTCGCGCCAGGTGTTATTCAGGCTCGACGCGGCTGCGAACAGAAATACACCCAGCAGATACAGGCGCACCGGATGGACAAAGCGAACCCGCTGTCCGGCGAAGTAAACCCGGCTTAACTCGCCCGGTTTGAACACGAGCGTGCGCAGCGATTCGAACAGCTTGCCGCTCGGGCTGAGCGCGCTGCGCAAAAAATCTCCGGCAAGTTCGCGCACGCTCGGGATCGGCGGACCATGCTTTTGACCGCAGGCAGGGCAATACGCGCCAGAGAAAACGTGGGCGCAATTGAGACAAGTGTGCTCTGAGGCGTGTTCCAGCATAGGCCGAGCGCGAGGCGCGTGAATTCGGGAATCGAAACGATGCTGCATTGTCGCCGAAACGCGCCGTGCGTCTCGACGACGATGCGGACGCGGGGAGCGTGCCACTCGTCATTGCTTCAGAAAAAAAGGCATCCCGAAATCGGGACGCCTTGGTGAGCGAGCAGTTTTTAGGGCGGTGGCAGAGTCCGCCGCCGGACGCTCGCGCTACTTCTGGACCGCGGGCAACAGCAAGCCAGCCTCGCGCGGTGGGTTGCTGGTCAAATCCGGCGTTTCGCACTTCCACTGACCGTTTTCAAACTTTGGCAGCTTGCCGGGCGCGCAGGTGGGTTTCTGCGCCTGGTTGCGCGTTGGGTCGCGACCTGGATCCTGGGTGAGCGGCAGTTCTTTGCAGAACCAGCCGCCGTTTTCCCACTGCGCGACCAGACCGAGGCGGCAGTGCGGTTTCTGCGGCAAGCCGCTGGCGGTAGGATCGCTGCTTTGCGCTGCGGTCAGGCTGAGCGGGCGGCAAACCCAATGACCGTTTTCGACCTTTGCGATCATTCCATGAACGCAGGTGGGTTTGGGACCGAGCGGATTAGCGGCGACCGCTCCGGTTGACGAAGCGCCGAAGGTT
>JAAFJI010000239.1 GCA_013298045.1 Betaproteobacteria bacterium | reverse complement strand
AGGGCGATCGCTTCTCACAGCCCAGTTCGCTTGAGCAACTAACCGCCCTCACCCTAACCCTCTCCCGCGCTGCGGGAGAGGGAATCGAAAATGCAAACTAACCTCGCCGACTTCATCAAAGACACCCCCCAAGGCATCGAGGCCGACGCTATCTTGCGCTCGTGCGTTCACTGCGGGTTTTGCACTGCGACTTGCCCGACCTATCAAGTGCTCGGCGACGAGCTCGACGGGCCGCGCGGTCGTATCTATCTCATCAAGCAAGTGCTCGAAGGCGCGGAGCCGACGAGGAAGACGCAGCAGCATCTCGATCGTTGTTTGACCTGTCGCAATTGCGAAACCACCTGTCCGAGCGGCGTGCAATATGGGCGCTTGATAGACATAGGTCGCAGTGTTGTCGATCAAAAAGTCGGTCGCACTGCCGTTGAAAACGTCACGCGCACGACGCTCAGAAAAGGCCTACTCAACAAGCCGCTCTTCAACACCGCAATGAAGCTCGGTCGCGCTGTGCGCCCGTTGCTGCCCGATTCGCTCAAAGCGAAAGTGCAGCCTTTGCGCGACGCGGGCGCGTGGCCAACCACGCAACACGCGCGCACGATGATCGTGCTCGATAACTGCGTGCAAAACTCGATGGCTCCGGCGATTGATTTCGCGAGCGCGCGCGTGCTTGATCGCGCGGGCATATCGCTCAAATGGGTTGCGGCGGGCGGTTGCTGCGGTGCGCTGTCGCATCATTTGAACGCGCACGACGAAGCAGTGCAAAAAGTGAAAGCGAACATCGATGCCTGGTGGCCGCTCATCGAGCAAGGCGCGGAAGCGATTGTCGGCACCGCATCGGGTTGCTCGGTGATGCTTAAAGACTACGGGCATTTCATGCAACACGATGCGGCGTATGCCGAGAAAGCGAAAAAGATCGCCACACTTTCGAAGGACGTGTCGGAAGTGATTGCCGCCGAATGGCCGAAGCTGAAGGAGAAGCTCAAGCCGTCGAACGAGAAGATCGCCTATCACCCGCCTTGCACGATGCAGCATGGCATGAAATTGAAAGGTGGCGTTGAATCGATGCTTCGCGATATGGGTTTTGAGCTGGCGCCCGTCGCCGATTCGCATCTTTGCTGCGGCTCGGCGGGGACGTATTCCGTGCTGCAACCGGAGATCAGCAATGAGCTCAAAGCGCGGAAAGTGAAATCGCTCACCTCTGACGGTCCCGTGCAAATCGCTACCTCGAACATCGGATGCATGACACACATCCAAAGTGGTACTACACTGCCGGTGAAGCATTGGATTGAGCTGCTTGATGAGCGATTGGGGTAACCGGTAGGAGCGGCGCTCGCCGCGATCTGGAAACCGATGGCGCCGTCGAGTGGATTAAGAAATGATCGCGACCAGGGTCGCTCCTACATGTATCACTATGGCCATCACCCGCGAAGACTACCCTCATTTCCACATCCTCCACACCCGCTGGATGGACAACGACATTTACGGTCACGTGAATAACGTCGTGTACTACAGTTGGTTCGATACCGCGATCAATTCGTATTTGATCGAATACGGCGATCTCGATATTCATCGCGACCCTGTCGTCGCCTATTGCGTCGAATCGCAATGCACCTACAAAAAAGGCTTTGTGTTTCCCGAGGAAGTGCACGTCGGCATACGTGTGGCGAAACTCGGCAACAGCTCCGTGCGCTACGAGCTCGCCTGCTTCGGCAAGAACGATCAAGAGCCGCGCGCCACCGCGTATTTCGTTCATGTGTTCGTCGATAAAGCGAGCAACACGAGCGCGTCGATGCCACCGGATATTCGTACGGCGTTGTCGCGGATTCAATAGGTTCGCGTCGAATGGCTACAGGCGTTGTAGGGTGGGCACCCCGTGCCCACCAGAGCGATTCACCTCGCGACAAGGCGGTGGGCGGAGGGCCGCCGACTCTACGAACTCCGGAAAACGCGTCATGAAGTTCGAACTGACACAATTCAATCGCGATGTCCCAGATGAGGCGTTACTGGAGGATCTGATTGCAGCGAGCGGCATTCTCTCCCAACAAGGGCGCGCTTTAACTTATCGCGCATACAAGGAAATCGGTAAGTACAGTCCAAGCACAATTGGAGTCAGGTTTGGATCCTGGAATGATGCGATTAAGAGAGCGGGTTTAAGACCCGCCGAGGAAAAGAACGTACCGATTGACGTGCTGTTCGACAACCTAAAGGAAGTCTGGATGGCGAAGGGCAAGCAACCCGTCTATCGCGACATGAGCAACGCGCCTTCTCTGTTCACCGCCTCAATCTACCAGGATCGCTTCGGAAGCTGGAGAACCGCTCTTGAGGTGTTTGTCGCTTCAGTTGAGGACGAACAAGTCGAACTTCTCAAGTTCGAGGACGCGGTCAAGACCGGCAAAGTTACAAAGAGAACAAAGCGCGACCCGCCTCTGGCATTGCGGTTCTTTGTGCTACGACGGGACCGATTTTGTTGCCTCGCATGTGGCAGATCGCCTGCTACTGTGGCCGGTCTGATCTTAGAGATCGATCACATTGTTCCTTGGGCCAAGGGCGGTGAAACTATTGAAGAGAACTTGCAAACCCTATGCTTTGATTGCAATCGTGGCAAAGGGGTATCCGACGCCGAGGCTCAATAACTGACTCAAGCTTGTCCAGTTATAACTATAAGTTGATTCGCCCAATTGGATTGGGCAATAGTTTAGATAAACGTACTTATTGAAATAGTACGAAAATCGCGCCTAGCGCCGTTTACCTAGGGCTAATGAGGCTGAAACTGGAGCCATTCCCTCAATCTCCGCCACCATCCGCGCCACACGATCTTCGATCTGTTCCGTCGTGAGTTTTTCGCGCAATCGTTCGACCATCAAGGGAAACGAAAACGGCGTGTAGCGTTCGCAATGTTTGAGCAGCACTTCGCTCGCGCGCAGTCGCAAGAGCGCGGCTTGCAAACGTGTGGCTTCGAGTTGCCGCTCCATCACTTCGCGCACGGCTTGTTTGAGTAGCAAATTCTCGCTGTCGTAATTCGTGAACACGTCGAAGAGGAGCCCACTGCTCATTTGCAATTGCTTGTTCGTTTTGTTCGCGCCGGGATAGCCTTGATCGATGAGCCCGGCGACGCGGGCGATCTCGCGGAATTGGCGCTTCGCGAGTTCGGCGGCGTTGAGTCCGTGCAGAATGTCGGCCTCGACGTTTCGTGTGTCGAGCAGCTCGTGCAGCTTTTCTTTCGTGAGCGCAAGCTCCGTCGGCGAGACGAGTTCGAAACCGTAATCATTCATCGCAATCGAAAATGTTTTCGCTTCGTCTTTCGCGAGGCGATAGCTGAAGAGCGTGGCGAGCCCCAAATGCACGAGCCGCCCTTCGAAAGGAAAGAAGAAGAGGTGCCAGCCTTCGCGATCTTTGTAGGTTTCGATGAGCCATTGCTTTTCATCGGGCAGCGCCGAGAGTTGATTTTGCAGCGCGAAAATTGGCGCGCAGAGTTTCATCTCGGGCGTTGAATACACGCCGCGCTTTGCTTCACCAATCAGCGCACGCGTCGCATCCGCAAGCTGCGTTGAAAGCGGCATCTTGCCGCCCGCCCAGCGCGGCACGAGGTTGCGCTTTTTCGTTGCGCGTTTCACATAGGCCGTCATCTCGCGCACGCGAATGAATTCGACGATGCGACCGGCGAAGATGAACGCGTCGCCCGGATTGAGCCGCGCGATGAAATCCTCTTCGACATGTCCGAGCCGTGCGCCGCCTTGGAATTGCACGCTGATCGAAGCTTCGGACACAATCGTTCCAATGTTCAAACGATGGCGCTGTGCGATGCGCCGATCGTTCACGACGTAGCGCTTGGTCTCGTCGTCGAACACGACCTTGTGAAAATCCGGATACGCCGTGAGCGACGCGCCGCCTCTGGTGACGAAATCGAGCGTCCATTGCCATTCGTCATCGGTCAAATTCATGAAGCTCGACGTTTGTTCAACCTCCGCGCGCAGTTCGTCGGCATCGAAGCCGCCGCCGAGCGCGCAACTCACGAGATGTTGCGCGAGCACGTCGAGCGCGCGCCATGCGCCGCGTGTGGCGGCAGTCATGCCAAGTGTTCCGAGCGGTCGCCGGGTTTCGATGCGGCCCGCGATTGCGGCCGTTCGCGCGGCTGCCGCTTCAACGAGTTCGATTGCATGCGTCGGCACGACGGTCACGCGCGACTTCGCGCCCGGTTGATGACCGCTACGCCCCGCGCGTTGCAAGAGTCGCGCGATGCCTTTGGGAGAGCCGATTTGCAGCACTTGTTCGACAGGGCGGAAGTCCACACCGAGATCGAGCGAACTCGTACACACGACCGCGCGCAGGAGGCCGCTACGAATCCCTTGCTCAACGAAATCGCGCGTTTCTTTATCGAGCGAACCATGATGCAACGCGATTTGCCCCGCGAGTTCGGGCGCTTCGTTGAGTAGCGCCTGATACCAAAGCTCGGTTTGCGAACGCGTGTTGGTGAAGATGAGCGTGCTCTTCGCTTCATTGATTTTCGCGACGACGCGCGCGGTCATGCGCGTGCCCAAATGCCCCGCCCACGGAAAGCGCTCAATCGTCTCAGGCATCAGCGAATCGATCACGATTTCTTTTTTGATGTCGGCGGAGATCAGCGCGGCGGTTTTGTTCATCGCGGCGTCGGGGGCGATCAATACGCGCATCGCTTCATCGAGATTGCCGAGCGTGGCGCTCATGCCCCAGGTCATCAACGGCGCATCGCTCGGCCTCTTCGCGTTGCGCAGGCGCGCGAGGCACAGCTCCAGGAGCACACCGCGCTTCGACGAAAGCAACTCATGCCATTCATCGACGATCACTGCGGAGAGCGCACTCACGCGCTCGCGCCAATCGGCTTTCGTGAGTAGCAACGCGAGCGATTCGGGCGTAGTGACGAGCACCGTTGGCAAGCGTCGATCCTGCTTCGCTCGCTCGCTCGTCGGCGTGTCGCCGGTGCGGATGCCGACCGTCCATGTGGGTTGCAGGGCGGCGGTTGCTTCCTTAAGCGTGAGCAATGTGTCGCCTGCGAGGGCTTTTAGCGGGGTGATCCAGAGGATCGTGAGCGCGGGGGCATTCGCCGTTGACGCGCCGCGACTCTTCGCCGCGTTCCCCTCTCCCTCTGGGAGAGGGCGCCCGAAGGGCGGGTGAGGGAATGACTCCGATTGAATGTCTGGTGTTTCGTGTGGGGCGCTTTCCGTCACCCGCGCTGCGCGCGACCTCTCCCAAAGGGAGAAGGAACACAACCCACAAAACGCCGCATAAGTTTTCCCAAACCCCGTCGGCGCATGAATCAAACCGCTCTTGCCGCTCGCTTGCGCGTTCCAAGTATCGATCTGAAACTGAAA
>JAAFJI010000024.1 GCA_013298045.1 Betaproteobacteria bacterium | reverse complement strand
GCAGGTGGCCGACGGGATTCTCGATCTGCACACCAATTCGATCAACGGCTCGCAGCTCAACAGCATCTCGCTCGGCGTGGTCGGTGCCACCATTAGCGGCGGCGGTTTCTTGCAATCTAGCGGCGTCTTATCCCGCGCCAACCGGGTCACAGGTAACTACGGAACAGTTGGTGGCGGCTATTTGAACGTCGCTGCCGAGCGCTCGTCGATTGGCGGGGGCGTTGCCAATCAAGCGTCCGGATCCACCAGTGTCATCGCGGGCGGCAGCGAAAATCTCGCGTCAGGCACCGGCGCAACGATCTCCGGCGGCGGCAGCAACATCGCGTCTAGCGACGACAGTGTCGTCTCCGGCGGCAACACCAACGTCGCGAGCGGCTACGCAGCTAATGTAGCCGGTGGCGTAAGCAATGCGGCCTCGAACACGGCCAGCGTGGTGGGCGGCGGACAAAGCAATACCGCATCGGGCTCCAATAGCGGTGTCTCCAGCGGTTCCGGAAACATCGCCTCCGGCAGCGGCAGTGTCGTCAGCGGCGGCTTGTTAAACGAAGCCAAAGGCTTTGCCAGCGCCGCGCTCGGGGGCAACCGCAACATTGCAGGAGGCGACTACAGCGTCGCGATGGGACGTCGTGCCAATATCGGAATCAACGCGGTCGGCGCGTTTTCATTTGCGGATGCAAGTAACTTCGATTTCACGACCAACACCGCCAACATGTTTCGCGTGCGCGCAACCGGAGGCGTGCAATTTGTCACTGACATCGACGGCAGCGGCAACCCGACCTGGACCTGCGCGGCCTCCGCTGGAAACGGGTGGTCATGTTCGTCAGATCGAAGTTTGAAACAGGCGCTGGTGCCCCTCGATGGGCGCGAAATCCTCACCAAACTCGCGGCGCTTCCGCTCTATCAGTGGCAACCGAAGGGCACTCATGCGCACATCAAGCATGTCGGTCCGATGGCGCAGGACTTTATGAAAGCTTTCGGGCTCGGCGATAGCGACAAAATGATCGGCATGCAGGACGCAGACGGCGTCGCGCTCGCGGCGATCCAGGGTTTGCACAGAATGGTGAAAGACAAGGACGCGAAAATCGCGTCGCTCGAGCGCGCAAACGCGCAGATGCAGCGCGAGCTCGCGGCAATTAAGAAGCGCCTGGGAATGTAGTACTGCCGCGACCGATCGAGCCGCTGACCTAGTCGTTTGCCGACCGACATGACCACGATTGCGTCTTGGGACTTAGCAGCCGAGGCATTTGACCGGGACGGCGCATGCGTTTTGCGCAACCTTTTCACCGCGGCCGAAATCGGCGATCTCGCCCAAGGCATCGAAGAAAACCTACAAAGTCCGAGTTCGCTGGCCGCCGTTGCGAGCGGTGCCGACGATCCGGGGCGGTTTTTTGAAGATTTCTGCAACTGGCAGCGCATCGCAGCGTATGGCGACATCATGCGGCGCTCGCAGCTTCCAGCCCTCGCACGCACGCTCATGCGTAGCCAAACCGCTCGGATTTATCACGATCACTTGCTGGTGAAAGAAGCCGGCACGCGGCAGCCGACGCCGTGGCATCAAGATCAACCGTACTACAACATCGATGGCAGGCAAAACGTCTCGTTCTGGATTCCTGTCGATCCGGTGCCGCGCGAATCAACCCTTGAATTTCTCGCGGGCTCACATCGCGGAACCTGGTACATGCCGCGCACGTTCATGACGAATCAGGCGAAGTGGTTTCCAGAAGGCGCGCTCGCCGAATTGCCGGACATGACGCTCCCGGAAAACAAAGCACGCGTGATTGGTTGGGCGCTAGAACCGGGCGATTGCATCGCGTTTCACATGCTCACGCTACACGCGGCATCCGGTTCCGCCACGCGCCGCCGCGTGTTCAGCGCGCGCTACCTCGGCGATGACATCGTGCACGCGCCGCGTGCGTGGAAAACCTCACCCGAGTTTGGGGGGCTCAAGGACGAGCTTGCGGCGGGGGCGCCGATGGACCACGCGTTGTTTCCGCTCGTGTGAGCCGCGCCTAACGCAGCGCCATGCGTGCGGCGAGCAACGTGTTTTGCAGGAGCATCGTAATCGTCATCGGCCCCACGCCGCCGGGTACGGGTGTGATGTAGCCGGCGACCGCTTTTACGCCGTCGAAATCTACATCGCCTACAAGTCGTCCGCCGGATGATTCGGGAAGTCGGTTGATTCCGACATCAATAACGACTGCGCCATTTTTCACCATTTCAGCCTTAATGAACAGGGCTTTACCAACGGCGGCTATCAGCACATCCGCCTGTCGCGTGATTGATGGCAAATCTTTGGTTCCCGAGTGACAAATGGTGACCGTGGCGTTTGCGTGCAGCAGCAACATCGCGATCGGCTTGCCGACCAAGTTACTGCGACCGATCACGACGGCGTGCTTTCCGCGCAAATCCTGCATGCCGATTTCTTTGAGCATTTCCATGCAGCCGAGCGGCGTGCAGGAGACGAACTTCGGCGTGCCGATCATGAGGGCGCCGGCGCTGTCGGCGTGCAGACCGTCAACGTCTTTGTCTGGCGAGATGCGCGCGATCACATGCTCCTGACTAATCTGTTTCGGCACCGGAAACTGCACGAGGATGCCGTGAATCGTTTTGTCAGCGTTGAGTTGATCGACGAGCGCGAGTAGTTCCGCTTCGGATGTGCTCGCAGGCAGGCGATGCATCACACTGTTCATGCCAACGTTTGCGCACGCAGCGACTTTGTTTTTCACGTACACCTGCGACGCCGGATCGTCGCCGACCAACACGACTGCCAGGCCGGGCGTCACGCCTCTCGCCTTCAACGCCGCAACATCCTCGGCAATCCGTCCGCGCACTTTTTCGGCAAGTGCTTTGCCGTCGATGATTTGTGCGGTCATTGTGTGCTCTCTGTTCGTATCGTTGCTGCGTCAACGCTCGCGGTCGGCGCTGCCTCTTCGGTTTTCGCGCTCGAAGGCAACATCGGCGGAGGCGGGGGCGGTTCAGGCACATACGGATACACCGTGAGCTCGGTCACAACCCATTGCATCTTCGCGTCGTGCACGTCCTGCGGCAATTGATCGACGACTTGCGTTTCAAAACAAATGCCGATGCGCGCGCAGTTGTCGGCGAGTTTCGCCGAGAGACGGTCGTAGTAACCACCACCGCGACCGAGGCGCGAAAGCCCTTTGGTGAACGCTACACCTGGATAAATCACACAATCGATATTAATCGGCTCGGCCGGCGCGGCGAGCGTGACGTCCGGCGCGCGAATGCCGTGCTTATGCGGCACCAGCGCATCGAGATTTCGCACACGCCAAAGCGTCATCAAGCCGGCTACATTCGTGATCTTCGGGTAGGCAACCAGTTTGCCGCGCTTCAAGAGCTCCTTCGCAAGATCGTCGGTCGCGACTTCGTTTCCGTGGTTCGCGTAGAGCAATACCGTTTTCGCGCGGTGTACGTCCGGATGGTGCAAGAGTTTGTCCAGAATGCGGCGATCTGCGGCGCGGCGTTCCTTCTCCGAGAGTGCGTCGAGCCGCTCGCGCACGCTCGCGCGAATCGCTTTTTTGTCGACGTCGCTTGTGCTTTCTGCTTTCGCGGCGGCGACGATGTCTTCCTGAACGGGCGGGTCGGCGACTTCTTCAATTTGCGAGAGCTCCGGCTCGGGTTCGAGCACCGGGGCGAACCTATAATTCGTTTCTTGTTCAATTTCTGCGTTCATCACGGTATTTTGTCACTGCCGCGATGGCGCTACCCCGGTGATCGCTATGAACGCTGCTGTCGAAGTTTCTCCGTATGTCAGTCGTCGCGAGCGGCTGTTTGCAGCCATCGGCGATAACGTCGCTATCCTGCCGACTGCGCCTGAGCTTGCGCGTAACCGCGACACTGATTTTTTGTATCGTCACGATAGCTATTTCTACTATCTGACCGGATTTCGCGAGCCGCAATCGGTACTTGTGGTGCTCGGTGGTGCAGAACGAAAAGCAATACTTTTTTGCCGCGAGAAAAACCAAGAGCGCGAGATTTGGGACGGCTTTCGGTACGGTCCGGATGCGGCGCGGGAAATTTTTGCATTCGATGAGGCCTACCCGATCGAGAAACTCGAAGAGTTGCTCCCCGAGTATTTGAAAAACCGCGGTACGCTCTATGCGCCACTGGCAATGGGAACAACGCACGCGAGCGCGTTTGAGGCGATGCTCAACAAAGCAATCATCTCGGTGCGCAACATGTCGCGTGCCGGATTCTCGGCACCCGATTCGCTGGTCGATGTCTATAAAGTCGTAGACGAGATGCGACTTATCAAGGATCCGCACGAAATCGCCATCATGCGTCGCTCGGCCGAAATCGCATCGCTCGCGCACACTCGCGCGATGCGCACTGCTCGGCCGAACCAATACGAATATCAGGTCGAAGCCGAGATCGCGCACGAGTTCATTCGCCACGGTGCGCGCACGCCCGCCTACAACCACATCGTTGCGAGCGGTCCGAACGCCTGCGTACTGCATTACAACGATTCCTCCCGCCAAATGAAGGATGGCGATCTGCTCTTGATTGATTCGGGCTGCGAATACGAAGGCTACGCG
Organism: Betaproteobacteria bacterium; assembly: GCA_013298045.1. Lineage (GTDB taxonomy): Bacteria > Pseudomonadota > Gammaproteobacteria > Burkholderiales > Casimicrobiaceae > Casimicrobium. The sequence continues at coordinate 19,806 of JAAFJI010000024.1, read as the reverse complement.
AGCGACATTACACGTACGTTCCCCGTAAACGGCAAGTTCACTGGGCCACAAAAGGATGTTTATGAAGCTGTGCTCAAAGCACAGTATGCGTGCATGGATGTGCTGAAAGCGGGTCAGCCGTTTCACAAGTATCACGATGTTGCGACCGAATCGCTCGCACAATCGATGCTCGATTTGGGCTTGCTCAAAGGCAGCCTCGCTCAAGTCCTCGAAGAGAAAACCTACATGCAGTTCTACATGCACCGCGCGGGACATTGGATCGGCATGGATGTACACGATGCGGGCGCGTATCGCATCAATGGCGAATCGCAGACCTTGCGCGCGGGCATGGTTGTGACGAATGAGCCTGGACTCTACATTCGCCCTGCTGAAAACGTGCCGGAGCATTTCTGGAACATCGGCGTTCGCATTGAAGACGATGTACTTATCACTTCAAACGGCAACGAGAATTTGACGATTAAGACGCCGAAGACGGTGGCTGAGGTCGAGGCGGCGTGTGTCCGGTAGTTGCCTCTCCCTCATGGAGCAGGCCGAAGGGTGCAGGACGCAGCCTAGTCGCGGTCTTGAGCGTAGCGAAAGATTTGCCGAAGGCAAACAGAGGTTGGTCGAAAGACCGGGCGAGGGACGCTGATCGGCTAAGCCGCAATGATTTTGGAATCGGGGTTCTTGCCCTCACCCAACGCTTCGCGTTGACCTCTCTCATCGGGAGAGGTGCATAATCATGAAAACCCTCGTCATCGGTGGCGGTCCCGTCGGTCTCGCCACCGCACTCGCGCTGAAGCACTCACACGCAAGCGAGGACATCGCGATCCTCGAAGCCGCATCGCGCGACAAACAAATCAACACCGACCGCAACATCGCACTCTCGCTCGCGTCCTGGCGTTTTCTTTCGCGTGTTGGCGTTGAAACTGATGCGTTGATCGCGAAGCACGGTGCGGAGATACGCGCCGTAGAAGTCACCCAGCAAAACGCGTTCGGTTGGTTGCAACTCGATGCGAAAGAGATTGGCGAGAGGATGCTCGGCGCGGCGGTACCCTATCCGCATCTGAAATCGGCGCTGGACGATGCGGTGGTTGCAAAGAAGATCGATGTCATGTGGGATGCGCAAGCGACGCGCATCGATCTCGAGGGTGCACGCGCGCGCGTAACACTTGCGGGCGGTGAAGCGCAGGTCGCCGATTGCGTCGTGATGGCCGACGGTTCGAAAGCGACGGCCGAATCGCTCATGCCCGCGTTCCGATCAATCGAGCGCGATTCGGGCCAAATCGCGGTGATAGCAAAAGTACAAGCAACAAAGCCCGCGCCGAACATCGCCTACGAACGCTTCACCGAAGGTGGTGCATTCGCGTTGATCCCACGCGCAGCAGGTAGTGGCGCGTATGAGTGGACACTCGTCTGGGCACGCAGGCGCGCGGAGGCCGAGCACTTGCTCGCGCTCGACGACGCGTCGTTTGTCTCGGAAATCAATCATGCGTTCGGCGGCACCATGGGCACACTTTCGGTGGTTTCGGAACGAAGCCACTATCCGCTCGCGTGGCGTTTCGTGGAGCCCCGCGCACATGGGTGCGTTGCCGCGGTGGGAAATGCGGCGCAGGCGCTGCACCCTGTTGCAGCGCAAGGACTCAATCTCGGTCTTCGCGACGCACACGATCTCGCACAAGCGCTCAGCACGGCGAACGGCAACACGGCACTTAGTTTGCAAACATTTGCTCGCAATCGTGCGGTAGATCGGGTGACGACGTTCGGATTTTCGGGTGCGCTCGCCTATGGCTTCGATCGCGGCGGTTGGTTACTTGATGTGCCGCGCGGCCTTGGACTCACCGCGTTGCAATTGCTCTCGCCGCTTAAAAAAGAACTACTCAAGCGGATGGTGTTGTAGGCAATTGACCGGATCGACTTTTGCCGCAACATTCATGGCGATCCGCAGAAAAATAAAGAGTCTCGAAATAATGCATTTATTGCTTTGTCGCGTTATTTAGTGCGGCGTTTACTATTAGTGCAGACAGCGTTATTCGCTTTTGAAGTGTGCGCGCGCTAGATGCGTTCCGAATCAACCACTTAATCCGATCGATACGTCGCATCGCAACGCATCACGAATTTTCTGTTGTGATTTTGCATCACGTTTTCATTCTTAAAAAAATATTTTTGATTGCATTTCTGCCTAATTTTCGTGCATTGAAATCGCTATAATTTTTATTCTCCTACGTTCCACTCCCCAAACAATTTTTGTTGCACATCATGTTGCGCATCGGCTCCTTTTCCCTCAAAAATCGGCTCGTCGTCGCGCCGATGGCGGGGGTGACTGATCGCCCGTTTCGCAAACTCTGTCGCGAATTCGGTGCGGGACACGCGGTCTCCGAGATGCTCGCATCGCGTCCCGAGCTTTGGCAAACGCCGAAGTCGATGTGGCGCATGGATTTCTCGCACGAGGCAGCACCGATCGCTGCACAGATCGCCGGCAGCGATCCTGCGATGATGGCGGAAGCCGCGCGCTTCAATGTCTCGCGCGGCGCGCAGATCATTGACATCAACATGGGTTGCCCGAAAAAAAAGGTCTGCAAAGTCGATGCGGGCTCGGCGTTGTTGCGCAATGAAGCGCTCGTGCAATCGATTTTGGAAGCCGTGGTGAACGCGGTTGATGTGCCAGTAACACTCAAGACACGTACCGGCTGGAGCCCTGAGCACAACAACGCCGTGCGCATCGCGCAGATCGCAGAGAACGCGGGCATTGCTGCGCTCACCTTACACGGTCGCACCCGCGCGTGCGGCTTCGACGACGGCACGGTCGAATACGAAAGCATCAAAGCCGTGAAAGCGGCAGTGAACATTCCCGTGATCGCGAACGGCGACATCGATTCGCCGCAAAAAGCGAGAGCGGTGCTCGATTACACGAAAGCCGATGCGGTGATGATCGGTCGCGCTGCGCAAGGTCGTCCGTGGATCTTTCGCGATACGCAGCATTACTTCGATTGCGGCGAATTGCCGCCCGCGCCCGAGACGCGCGAGGTGATGGAAGCGTTGTTGCGCCATCTTGACGATCACTACGCTGTTTACGGTGAGTACACCGGCGTGAGGAGTGCTCGCAAACACATCGGATGGTATGCGGAAGGTTTGCCTGAGGGCGAAACTTTCCGCGATTATCTCAACACGATCGAATCGACCGCCGCGCAGTTCGCAGCGGTGGAAACTTACTTTGCGCAATTAGCGAGCGCGCATGAGCGTTTGCCAATTGCTGTCTATTCGTTTAGTGACGCAATTCACTGAACTATCCCGAAACGTAGATTGAAACAACAAAAATACGATGAAGAAGCCCAAACTCAACGGCCAAGCCGTGATCGCCGAAGCGGTCACCCATTCGCTCGACGAATACATTCAAAAGATGGACGGCCTGCCGATCGATAATTTGCACGACCTCGTGGTCGGCTGCGTTGAAAAGACGTTGATCGCCGACGTCATGACGCGCACCAAACACAATCAATCCGAAGCGGCGGTGATGCTCGGCATCAACCGCAACACGCTGCGCGCAAAGCTCGACAAGTACAAAATAAAACTACCATCATGAACCGAAAAATCACCCGCGCCCTGATTTCGGTTTCGGACAAAACGGGACTCGTCAATTTCGCGAAAACGCTTGCGAAGCACGGCGTTGAGTTGCTCTCCACCGGCGGTTCCGCAAAGACGTTGCGCGACGCGGGTTTGAGCGTTGTTGACGTGGGCGACTACACGGGCTTCCCAGAGATGCTCGACGGTCGCGTGAAAACGCTGCATCCAAAAGTGCACGGCGGCATTCTCGCGAATCGTTTGTTGCCCGCGCACATGAGCGCGGTTGAGGACGCGAAGATCCCGTTGATCGATTTGGTCATTGTCAATCTTTATCCGTTTCGCGAAACGGTTGCGAAACCGAATTGTTCGCTCGAAGATGCAATTGAGAACATCGATATCGGCGGGCCAACGATGGTGCGCGCCGCAGCGAAAAATTGGGAAGGCGTTGCAATCGTCGTCGATGCGGGTGATTACGATTGCCTGGCCGCAGAAATGAACGAACACGCTGGCGCGCTCTCGCGCAAAACGCGTTTCGCGCTCGCGAAAAAAGCCTTCTCGCATACGGCTTCGTACGACGCGGCGATTTCGAACTACCTGACCTGCCGTGAAATCGACGGCGAAGTGCGCGCCTATCCCGATGTGCTCACCGTGCAGTGGCGCAAAGCGCAAGACATGCGCTACGGCGAGAACCCGCATCAAAGCGCGGCGTTCTATCGTGATGAGGCACCCGCGAAGGGAACGCTCTCAGGGTACGCACAACTTCAAGGTAAAGAGCTTTCGTACAACAACGTTGCCGACGCTGACGCGGCGTGGGAATGTGTGCGCAGCTTCGACGAGACCTGCTGCGTAATCGTGAAGCACGCGAACCCATGCGGTGTTGCGCTCGGGAAAACAACACTTGCGGCGTATCAACGCGCGTTCGCCACAGACCCTACTTCTGCGTTCGGCGGCATTATTGCGTTCAACTCTGTAGTCGATCGCCCAACGCTAGAAGAAGTTAGCAAGCAATTTGTTGAAGTATTGATTGCGCCTGAATACACGCCAGACGCTATAGAGCTTGCGGCGAAGAAGGCGAACGTTCGCGTGTTAAAAGTGAGCATCGAAAAACTCGCGAAAAGTGCGAATGCACTGGAGCTCAAACGCGTCGGTGGCGGCGTGCTCGCGCAAAGTGCTGACACGCATCAACTCGACTCGAACGCTTTGAAAGTGGTCACCGCGAAAGCGCCGAGCGCCGAGCAGCTCGCCGACATGCAGTTCGTGTGGAATGTTGCAAAGTTCGTGAAATCGAATGCGATCGTGTTCGCGAAGAACGGACAAACGCTAGGCATCGGCGCGGGACAAATGTCGCGTCTCGATTCGGCTCGCATCGCGAAGATCAAGGCGGAAGCGGCGGGGCTTTCCTTGCAAGGCTCGGTCGCCGCGAGCGATGCCTTCTTCCCGTTTCGCGATGGCCTCGACGTGCTCGCGGACGCTGGCGCAGTGGCAGTGATTCAACCGGGCGGCAGCATGCGCGATGAAGAAGTCATCAACGCAGCGAATGAGCGCGGTGTGGCGATGGTGACGACGGGTGTGCGGCACTTCAGACATTGATTCCGACGACAACTTGTAGGAGCGGTTTTGCCGCGAAGCAACGTGTCGAAACGAGGCGGTTATCGTTCACGTGCCAATTGCTACGTGAATAAGTTACTCAGGATGATCGCGGCAAAGCCGCTCCTACAAAGTTCAGAATGAAAATATTGGTAATTGGTAACGGCGGAAGAGAGCATGCGCTCGCGTGGAAGCTTGCGCAGTCTCCACGTGTGCAAAACGTGATCGTTGCGCCGGGCAATGCAGGCACGGCAACCGAACACAATTGCGAAAACCATCCGGCGAACGATGTTGCCTCTTGGGTGGCACTTGCCAAAGAGCAGAAGGTCGCGCTCACCGTAGTCGGCCCTGAAGCGCCACTTGCGGCGGGCATTGTCGATGCATTCCGCGCGGCAGGTTTGAAAGTATTCGGACCCACAAAGGCCGCAGCACAGCTCGAATGGTCGAAAGACTTCGCGAAGGCGTTCATGAAACGCCACAACATACCGACCGCACAGTACATGACGTTCACCGACGCGCGCCTCGCGCATGCGCACATCGAGCGCACCGGTGCGCCTATCGTCATCAAAGCCGATGGTCTTGCGGCGGGCAAGGGCGTCGTCGTCGCGATGACGCTTGATGAAGCGCATGCAGCGATTGAGTCGATGCTCGCCGACAACAAACTCGGTGACGCGGGCGCTCGCGTCGTCATCGAAGAATTCATGGCAGGCGAAGAAGCAAGCTTCATCGTGATGGTCGATGGCAGAAACATTTTGCCGATGGCGACGAGCCAAGACCACAAACGCCTGCTCGATAACGACGAAGGCCCGAACACCGGCGGTATGGGTGCGTACTCGCCCGCGCCCGTAGTCACGCCCGAGGTCAACGCGCGCATCATGCGCGAGATTATTCGCCCGACGGTTGCAGGCATGGCGAAAGACGGCTATCCGTTTTCGGGCTTTCTGTATGCCGGTGTGATGATCGATGAACACGGCGCGCCACGCGTTGTCGAATTCAACTGTCGCTTTGGCGATCCAGAGACGCAGCCGATCATGATGCGTCTCACAAGCGATCTCGTCGGTTTAGTTGAACACGGAATCGATGGCACGCTCGATCAAGTCGAAGTCGAATGGGATCGTCGCGTTGCGCTCTGCGTCGTGATGGCATCGCACGGTTATCCCGATTCGCCGCGCAAGGGCGACACGATTTCGGGTCTGCCTACTGAAGACGTGGAAGACGCGAAAGTGTTTCACGCAGGTACTGCTTTCGTCGACGGCCAAGTGATTGCCAATGGCGGTCGTGTGCTGGGTGTCACCGCGCTTGCGGACAAAATCGCACTTGCGCAAAAGCGCGCTTACGATGTTGCTGATCGCATTCATTTCGATGGCTCGCAGATGCGTCGCGATATTGGTTGGCGTGCCGTGAAACGATGATTTTTAGACGCAGATTACGCAGATTTCACGCTGATGAACGCAGATTTATTAATAGCGCCAAAAATAATCAGCGGTAATCTGCGGAGAATCTGCGTAATCTGCGTCAAAAAGATGAGCGCATGAATCACTCGTCTGTCAATAGCGAGCAACGAATTGGCGAAATAGAAATCGCCAGTGTTCGTGACTTTCTCATACAGCTTCAATCGGACATCGTCGCCTCGCTAGAACGAATCGACGGAGGTGCGTTTCTTCGCGATGAATGGCAACGTCCCGAGGGCGGGGGCGGTGTTTCGCGTCTGATCGAGAACGGAAAAGTCATCGAACGCGGTGGCGTGAATTTCTCGCATGTCAAAGGCACGGCAATGCCAAAGTCGGCGACTGCAATGCGCCCCGAACTCGAAGGTGCGCCCTGGGAAGCGATGGGCGTATCGCTCGTAATACATCCGAGGAATCCTTACGCGCCAACGACGCACATGAATGTGCGGTTCTTTGTAGCGTCACCGAAAGACAAAGCGCCCGTGTGGTGGTTTGGTGGCGGTATGGATTTAACGCCGTATTTCGGCTTTGAGGAAGACGCAATTCATTGGCATCGCATCGCGAAAGCGTCCGTTGAAAACTTCGGCGACGACATTTACCCGCGCTTCAAAGCGCACTGCGATAGATATTTTTTCTTAAAGCATCGTAACGAACCTCGCGGCATCGGCGGCACTTTTTTCGACGACTTCACCGAACTAGGTTTTGAACGATCCTTCGCGTTGATGCGCTCGGTCGGTGAGCACTTTGTTACAGGCTACGCGCCTATTCTTGAACGTCGCAAAGATACGCCTTATGGTGAGCGCGAACGCGACTGGCAGCTCTATCGCCGTGGACGCTACGTCGAATTCAATCTCGTCTGGGATCGCGGCACGCTGTTCGGCTTGCAGTCGAACGGTCGCACCGAAGCAATCCTCATGAGCATGCCGCCGCTCGTGAAGTGGGATTACATGCGAACGCCAGAGGCTGGGTCGAAAGAAGAAATGTTTATGCGCGATTTCCTGCGTGCAAAGGATTGGGTTTGAGCGCTAACGATTCAAACGGCGAGGCGTACCTTGTCGAAACGCTGATTTCGAGCGAGGAAATTTTTAAGGGCGGACTGTTGCATGTCGTGCGTGATCAGGTGCGCTTGCCGAACGGTCGTACCGCCTCGCGCGAATACGTGAAGCATCCCGGCGCAACCTGTATCGTCGCCGAATTTGAAGACGGTCGTTTGCTGCTCGAACGGCAATTTCGTTACCCGACAGGGCGCGTGATGATCGAATTTCCCGCTGGAAAACTCGATCCAAAAGAGAACCCACTCGTCTGTGCGCAGCGCGAGTTGAAAGAAGAAACTGGTTATTGGGCGCGCTCGTGGCACACGCTGGGCGACATTCATCTCGCGATCGGTTACTCGGATGAAGTGATACACGTGTTCCATGCAAACGGCCTCGTGCAAGGCGATGCGATGCTCGATCAAGATGAGTTCCTCGAAGTATTCGCTGCAACGCCCGAAGACATCGAACAAATGATTCGCGACAATCGCATCACGGACGCAAAGACAACATCGGCGTATGCGAGATGGAAGTTGTTGCGACGTCCGAATATCGTTTAGTTGTTCCTTTGACGCAGATTACACAGATTCAACACAGATTGCCGCAGATTCTTTGGATCAAGGTTGCGATTTAAACGCGCTCGAAGCGGGCAAGTGTTTTGGATTGTTAGAAATCTGCGTGAATCAGCGGTAAATCAGCGTAATCTGCGTCAAAAAATGAAACCCCAATACGTCCTCACCCTCTCCTGCAACGACCGCCCTGGCATCGTGCATCGCGTCACCGGTTTTTTGCTGGAACATGGTGCGAACATTTTGGAAGCGGCGCAGTTCGACGACACGTCGAACAATCGCTTCTTCATGCGCATTCAATTCGAAGCGGAAGGCACGAACGAACGAACGCTACGAACTGCGTTCTCGCCGGTTGCGACTGAATGGTCGTTCGATGCTTCGATCTTCGACGCATCACATCGTATACGCACGCTCCTGATGGTGTCAAAGCAAGGGCATTGCCTGAACGATTTGCTGTTTCGTTGGAAGAGCGGTTTGCTGCCGATCGAGATTCCCGCGATCGTCTCCAATCACATGGATTACTACCAGCTCGCGGCGAGTTACAACATTCCGTTCTTTCACTTCCCGATCACGGTCGAAACGAAGCTGCAGCAGGAAGCAAAGATTCGTGAAGTTATTTCAGAAAAACAGGTTGAGCTCGTCGTTCTCGCGCGCTATATGCAGGTGCTCTCGCCCGAGTTCTCGCGCGATCTATCGGGTCGCGCGATCAATATTCACCATTCGTTTCTACCGAGTTTCAAGGGCGCGAAACCGTATCACCAAGCGCACGCGCGCGGTGTGAAACTGATTGGCGCGACGGCGCACTACGTGACCGATGACCTCGACGAAGGTCCGATCATCGAGCAAGAAGTCGCACGAGTTGAGCACGGCATGAGCATCGACGCACTAACCAACGTCGGTCGCGATGTGGAGTGCACAGCGCTCGCGCGTGCGGTGAAGTGGCACGCGGAACACCGCATCTTGCAAAACGGACATCGTACGGTCGTGTTCCGTTAACGCCCGACAAATCGGTAGCGCACCCTGCGACTTACCGCAGCGATGAGGCGATCAACTCTTTCGCGAGCTTCTCGGTCGCAGAACCTACCTCATGCCCGCCTAGCATGCGTGCAACTTCCGCAACTCGTTGTTTTTTGTCGAGGGCATCGACGGAGGTCGTGGGACTCACGCCGTTGTCGCGCGAAACCGTGAAGTGGTGATCCGCGTGTGCAGCGACTTGCGGCATATGGGTGACACAGAGAATTTGTCGTCCATGTCTTTCGTTAGCGAGCGTTTGCAGTTTACGGCCAACTTGTGCGGCGACTTTGCCGCCGACACCCACATCGACTTCGTCGAATACGAGCGTCGGCACCGAGGCTGCGTCGCCGCAGACCACCAAGATCGCGAGTGAGAGCCGCGCGAGTTCGCCGCCGGAGGCAACTTTTGCAAGCGGCGAAAAAGGCAAACTACCGTGTGAGCGAAACGCGAATTCGATCGACTCCGCACCGGTTGATTCGATCGATGAGAGCGGCGCTAACTGCGCTGCAAACGAGGCGTTTGACATCGCGAGGTCTGGAAGTTCCGCGGTGACCGCAGCGTTCAGTTTCTTTGTAGCGGTTTCTCGCTTTTTTGTAAGCGCCTTGGCAGCGGCTTCGAGTGTGCGATCTGCATCGTCGGCCGCTTTCACCAGCGCTGCGATGTCTTGCGAGGCTTTCAAGTCTTTGAGGCGTGTCTCCGCATTTTCCCAGTGAGCTTGCAGCGCTTCGGGTCGCGCGCGAATCTTTCGTGCGAGCGCGAAGAGCGCCGAGATGCGCGATTCTGTTTCTTGCAAACGCTCGGGATCGAGATTGAGTTTGCTCACGTAGGCGCGCAGCAACTGCGCCGCTTCTTCAAGCTGCACATTCGCCGATTCGATCAATTTGCGCGCTTCGATCAGTGCGGGATCAATACGCTCTGCGTTTGTGAGTGACGTTGCGAGTTGCGCAAGTTGTTCGGTTAGACCCTCATCGTCTGCAATCGATGCGCGTGCGGCTTCGGCTGTTTGCAGCAATTCCTTCGCGTGGCTCAGTCGCGATTGTTCCTGCGAAAGCTGTGTCCACTCGTCCGCGTTCGGTTTCGCATCGCGAAGCTCCGCGACTTCGGCTTCGAGCACCGCCCGTTCGCGAGCGATGACTTCGCTTGCGTTGCGCGCCTCGTTCAACAAACGATGAGCAGCGGTGCTCTTCGAATAAGCGTCACGAACGGCGACCGCTTCATTTTGCGCGCCAGCGAAACGATCAAGCAGCTCGCGTTGCGTGCCCGAACGCATGAGCGCTTGATGCTCGTGCTGCGCGTGAAGTTCGAGCAGCAACGTACCAAGATCGCGCAGCTCAGCGACCGACGCAGGGCGCCCGTTAATCAGCGCGCGCGATTTTCCCGCCGCATCGATCACGCGGCGAAGCACGACGTTTTCTGCATCGGGCTCATCTTGTGCCGCGAGCCAGGTGCGTGCAGCAATGTTGTTCGCAAGATCGAATTCGGCGGTGATGTCGGCCTGCTTCTCGCCGATGCGCACACTTGTGCTGTCAGCGCGTGCACCGAGCGCGAGACCGAGCGCGTCTAGCACGATCGATTTCCCGGCGCCTGTTTCGCCCGTGAGCGCAATCATGCCGCGTTCGAATTCAATGTCGAGACGGTCGATTAAAACGAAGTTACGGATTGAGAGTTGGCGGAGCACTTTTCTTTTGACGCGGATTACGCTGATTTCGCAGATTGACGCTGACTATTCTTTGCCACGGACTTACGCCGAAGAACGCGGATTCTTATAACGACGCGCTATCGCGGCTCGTTATGAAGGACATTCTATTTTCGTGCGGTGTCAATGCGCGCTCTCACAAAAATCGTAAAAATCTGCGTAAATCAACTAGAAAATCAGCGTAATCTGCGTCAAAAAAACTTCACTTCTTCGCCACCGCTAACCCTTCCGGCGTCTCAGTCCAACCGAGTTTTTCGCGCAACGTGTGGTAGTAGTCGTAGTCAAGCGGATGCCAGAGGCGCACGCGCTCTTCGGCGCGCTTGAGCGTAATCGAATCGCCTTCTTTGAGCGGGATGTAGTGATGGCCATCGATGCTCGCTATCGCTTCGCGTGCGCGGGCGACGGTGATTTGAATTTCCGAGTCGTCGGCGACGACGATTGGGCGATTTGTGAGCGCATGTGGCGCAATCGGAACAATCGTGAACGCATTTACCGAGGGCGCGATGATGGAGCCGCCCGCCGATAGCGCGTACGCGGTTGAACCGGTCGCGGTTGAAATGATCACGCCATCCGCGCGAAAGCCGTACGCAAAACGATCGTTCAAAGAAATTTCGAGATCGACGAGTGTGGTCGCGCCGCCGCGATTGACGACGACGTCGTTCATCGCGAGATGGCTCACGCCGTTTTCCACCGACGCGGAGAGCAAGGATCGTTTCTCTTCACGATATTCGCCGCGCAAAATGCGCGGAATGGAATCTTCAATGTTCGCAAGCGAGAGATCGGTCAAAAAGCCGAGGCGACCTTGATTCACACCCACAATCGGCACGTCGTACATCGCGAGCTGTCGCGCAATCGAAATCAAGGTTCCATCGCCACCGATGGCAATAACCAACCCGCACTTTTCGCCAATGCCCTTGCTATTAAGGCGATTAATCGATTTATTTTTTATATCGATTGCAGTATTTTCTTCAATGATCGCCAGGTAGCCTTGGGCGTTAAGAATACGCGCCAATCGCTCCACAGGTTCGCGCATGTCGCGCACCTGCGCGCCTTCGCGTGGCGATGGTCGCGCCGCAATTGCAACGGGGCAGGGCTTCAGCGGCGGATAGTGTTGTGGCGAGCGCGAGGGCATATGTGGATTTAATCACAGGGGAAACGACGACTAAGTGGCTGCGAGGGCGCATTGCTGCGTTGTCGACAGGCTCGTGTACGTGAGTACACGTCGCCCGCCGACGCCTTGCACTGCATCCCTCTCGCCGACTTATTCGACGTTTCCCAAACACATGGCGGCACAGTGCTCGCGTTTCTTACAATGAAGTTCTGTATGGACGATCGCGCACGAATTCTTCTCCGAGCTTTGGTTGAGCGCTACATCGCCGACGGCGAGCCGGTCGGGTCGCGCACGCTTTCGAAGCAGTCGGGACTCGAACTCTCCCCCGCGACGATTCGCAACGTGATGGCCGATCTGGAAGAGGCCGGTTTCATCGCGAGTCCGCACACCTCCGCCGGTCGAATTCCCACGCCACGCGGCTATCGCTTTTTTGTCGATACCTTGATGGTGACGCAACCGCTCGCACAAATCGAAGTGCGCGACGCAACCGCAAACATTCAGGGGCAGCAACCGCAAGAACTCATCAGTGCCGCTGCGCGAATGCTCTCCGAGCTTTCGTCGTTTGCGGGCGTCGTGGCCGCGCCGAAGAAAGCGCCCTCGTTTCGCCATGTCGAATTCGTTCGCATTTCCGAGCGACGTGTGTTGATGGTGCTGGTCGCGCCCGATGGCGACGTGCAAAACCGCATTCTCAACACCGAACGTGGGTTCACGCAATCGCAATTGATCGAAGCAGCGAATTTCTTCAACGAACACTTCGCAGGACTGCCGTTCGAACAAGTCAAGGGCAAATTGACAGATGAGTTGCGCAAGCTGCGCGAAGACATGGTGTCGCTGATGACGGTGGCGGTTGAGGCGAGCGCCGATGCAGCTGCAAACACCGAGCCGATGGTGATTTCCGGCGAACGCAATTTGCTGCAATCTAGCGATATCGGCAGCAACATGACGACCGTGCGACGACTCTTCGATCTCTTCGAGCAGCGCACGCAACTCCTGCATTTATTTGACATGGCCAACCGCGCCGACGGCGTGCAGATTTTCATTGGCGGTGAATCGCAAGTGGTGCCGCTCGACGAGCTTTCGATGGTGACTGCACCGTATCAAGTAAATGGTCAAATCATCGGCACACTCGGTGTGATCGGCCCCACGCGTATGGCCTACGATCGTGTGATTCCAATTGTCGATCTCACGGCGAAGTTGCTGTCTTCGGCAATGCAGCGGGAGTTGGGTGAGGGTTAAGTCGTCGATAACCCTATCTGTCATTCCCGCGAAGGCGGGAACCTAGACCGGGGTAACGTTGGATTAAGAGCTATCTTCAACACAATCTGAGCCCATCGCAAACTCTTCCGGGTCTGGGTCCCTCCTTGCAGGACGCGTTCGCGCAAGCATGCGCGAACCGTTCCGGCGGCGGATCGCACGCGATCCGAAACCCCGCCTCCACCCTTTGCGGGGATGACAGCATTGGAAAGCGGGCGTTGTTTGCTAAAAACAAAACATGTCAGCAGTTTCTTCAACGCCCCCGAACCCCGCTCACGGTCGCTCACCGAAGATCGGCATTTTGTTTGTCAATCTCGGCACGCCCGATGAGCCGACGCCCTCCGCTGTGCGCCGGTATCTCGCCGAATTTCTTAGCGATCGTCGCGTCGTCGAAATCCCGCCGCTCATTTGGAAACTCATTCTGCATGGCATCATCTTGCGCACTCGCCCCGCGAAGAGCGCGAAGAAATACGAGAAGGTGTGGACGAAAGAAGGCGCGCCGCTACTCGTGTGGACAAATCGTCAAGCGCAGTATTTGCGTGGGCATCTCGGCGAGCAATTGAAAACGATGGGATTGCCGAGCGATCTCGTGAAAGTCGAAGTTGGTATGCGCTATGGCAATCCCTCGCTCGCAAGCGCGTGGGAAAAACTCAAAGCGCAGTCGTGCGATCGCATTCTCGTGTTGCCGATGTATCCGCAATATGCGGGCAGCACAACCGCAACGGCGTGTGATGTTGTGTTTGATCTGATGAAACGCGAACGCTTCATGCCTGCGGTGCGCACAATTCAATCCTGGCACGATGATCCGAATTACATCGATGCGCTCGCGAAACACATCGGTGCGTATTGGCAAAAACACGGTCGCCCCGACAAACTCTTGATGACGTTTCACGGGGTACCGAAATTCACGCTGATGAAAGGCGATCCGTATCATTGTCTGTGTCAAGTCACGGGTCGTTTGCTCGCCGAAAAACTCGGACTCAAAGCGAGCGAATGGATGCTCACCTTTCAATCGCGCTTCGGCAAAGCGGAATGGTTGAAACCGTACACGGACGAAACACTGAAAGCGCTTCCTGCGCAAGGCGTGAAGAATCTTCACGTTGTGTGCCCCGGCTTCCCTGCGGACTGTTTGGAAACGCTGGAAGAAATCGCGATGGAGGGCAAAGAGGATTTCCTCCATGCTGGAGGCGAAAAGTACGAATACATCCCCGCCTTGAACGATAGCGCGCTCTTGATCAAAGCGCTGGGCGATTTGGCGCTGCGCAATTTGCAAGGCTGGCTGAATCCGCCGCCAAGCGCGATGCAGCTCGAACAACAAGTTGTAAGAGCGAAAACGCTTGGTGCGACAAATTAACGTGCAGGGGTAGGAGCGACCTTGGTCGCGATTAATTTTTGTCGCGAGCCAGGTCGCGCGTACCGATAACACGGTCGCGGCTAGCCGCCGCTATATGAGGTTTGAATAAGGTTGAGTAACGTGCACCGCAGAAACTTGCTTCTCGGCATCGGCGCAATCGCTGCTTCACCCACACTGCTATCCGGCTGTGCCGAATTCGGCACTGGCTATCCCGACGGCGACACGCCGCGCGAGGCCGCCATTCGTTGGCCCGATGGCAAACCTCGAACTGCGCTCGTGCTCGGAAGCGGCGGTCCGCGCGGATTTGCGCACGTAGGTGTACTCAAGGCGCTTCAGGCAAGCGGCATTGAGCCCGCTCTAATCGTCGGCGCGAGTGCAGGCGCAATCGTTGGTGCGCTCTACGCAGCGAATATCGCCGCACGGGAAATCGAAGCGATTGCGCTTAATCTTGGCGTCCGCGAAATCGCCGACCCATCGCTCTTTCGGCCAAATCGCATGATCGGTCGAGCACTGCAGGAAACGATCAACCGAGCGACCAAAATCGAGCGCATCGAAGAATTACCTCGCGCATTTGTCGCGGTGGCGGCAAGCGTCGAAGGCGGAAAACTTGCCGCATTCGCTGCCGGAAATGTCGGCGCGGCCGTTCGCGCCTCGGCTGCACTGCCTTCGATGTTTTTGCCGGTGACGATCGGCGCAGTTGCCTATGAAGATGGCGATACCGTGTCTCCGGTGCCAATTCGCATCGCGCGGCGACTAGGCGCAACGCGCGTCGTGGCGGTGGATGTCTCGGCGTGGCGGGAAGACGAGCCAGAGCGAGCCTACGAATCGTGGAAGAAGCGCGACGCGGAACGTCGCGCGATCATCGACGAGGAGGCGAGAGACGCAGACTTCCTGTTGCGCATCCGGCTCCCGTACTACGCAGCGATTTCGCGCGAGTACCGTGAAAACGTAATTGCGTTGGGCGAGCAACAGACCCTTGCCGCGATAGAGCGCATTCGTGCGCTTTTTGGGTAGGACACTACTTACTTTTCCACTCACCCGCGCTTCCGAGCACTTTGACCGCGTCTTGTTGCAGCCAGCGCTTCGCACTCGCATCGTCGCGAAGGTACGCGTCTAGGAATTTAAGCGTTGCAACTTTGGTGGCGTCGTAGATTTGGGTCTTCGTAGCATCGCTCACGTTTTTCTGTGGCAAGCGCTGGATTCTTTGCTGTTCGTTGCCGTTAAACACCATGTGATCGGCTTCGCTTAAAAAAAGTAAATACTTATCGCCCGGCGGTTGATGCTCATACACGGCGAGCCGGTTCGCAACTGCTTTGCTGAGGTTGCGATCAGGAGCCAATGGATTTCCATCCTGGGTTCCGGTGATCGAGAGAAATGGCGAAGCGATGCTTCCGAAGCGTTCGGGGAACGTTCGTGGCTGGCCGGTTGCATTCGGACTGAGGGCGATGAACGCTTTGATTCGGGCGTCAGAAATGGTTTTCACCGGACCCGGATAGCGTTGTCCTGCGAGCGCGAGCGTGGTGCTCGCGCCGAAGCTATGCCCGGTCATCGCGATCCGCGATAAATCAGCTCGTGCCATCCACGAGGTTGCGTTCGCTTTCTGTTGTCGCTCGATTTCGGAAATCAGAAACCGTACATCATCGACGCGGCCGATCAAGTTCTCAGGTGTTGCGATGTTGCCCATGCGTCGCTGCGGGTTATCCACGCCGTCGCGAAACTCGCTACGCAGCGCATCGATATCGCTGCCCGCGTGTTGCACATGCACCACGAGATAACCGTTCGCCGCCCAGTGCTCGCCCCAGGCTTTGCCGCCTTCGACCGAACCACCGAGACCGTGCGAGAAGATCACGAGCGGTACTTTTCCAACGCTGTCGGGCGCTCGCACTTTGATCGGTATGACCCGATCGCGCGATGGGTCTTTGATCTCGGTGTCTATGACCTGAGGTGCTGCGACTGTGTCCGTGGCGAGCGCGAGCGTCGCTGCATAGCTCGCGAGGATGAAGAGTGCGTTTTTCATGTTGAAAATGTAACGTCGCTTCGACTATTTCGAGCGGGTCGAATGACGACAAACTGTTTCGGGTGTAACCAGTTGTAAGCGAATTTGCGTGCTCGCTGGCGTTTCGCGATCTGGGCGATCACCCGGGGTCGCTTTGGGGTTTCGCTGCGAGAAGAGGGAGGCATGTCCAGGTTCGTGCCCACACGGTTTATGACGAGTCGGGGATAATTGAGCCTATGCCCTCGGTCGTCCTCGCCACACTCAATGCACGCTACGCGCATGCCTCGCTCGGTCTGCGCTATCTCTTTGCAAATCTCGACGACAACTTGCGTGCGGAGGCAAAGATACTGGAGTTCGTGATCGGCAGCAAAGCGGAAACGCTCGTCGAACAATTGCTCGCGGAAAATCCGAAAGTGGTTTCGTTTGGCGTCTACATCTGGAACGTGGATGAAACGACGAAGTTGATTGCGATGCTCAAGGCCGTCGCGCCGCAGATCAAAGTCGTGATTGGCGGCCCCGAAGTGAGTTTTGAGATCCCCGAGCAGCGCGTGTGCGCGCTTGCCGACTACGTCATCACTGGCCCCGGCGACATCACCTACAACAAACTCGTACGTGCGCTCTTGCATGGTCCACGTCCGCTCATGAAAGTACACGTCGGCGAAGAACCCGATCTCGATCAGCTGAAATTACCGTACGCGTACTACACCGATGAAGACATCGCGAAGCGGCATCTCTATGTTGAAGCCTCGCGCGGCTGTCCGTTCAAATGCGAATTTTGTTTGTCCTCGCTCGACAAAACGGCGACACCGTTCAACACCGAGCGCTTTCTTTCCGAGATGGCGAAACTCTATGATCGCGGCGCGCGCACGTTCAAATTCGTCGACCGCACGTTCAATTTGAATGTGAACACGTCGCTCGCCATTCTGAATTTCTTTCTCGAGCGCATCGAAGCAAAACCGGACGATCCCTGCTTTGCGCATTTCGAACTCGTGCCCGATCATTTGCCCGAGAAACTCAAAACGACGATTGCGAAATTTCCACCGGGTACGCTGCAATTCGAAATCGGAATTCAGACCTGGAATCCCGAGGTGCAAGCCAATATCTCGCGCAAACAAAACAACGACAAAGCGAAAGACAACATTCGTTGGCTGCATGCGCATTCGCATGCACACATGCACGTCGATTTGATCGCGGGGTTGCCCGGCGAATCGTTCCCGAGTTTCGGCGAAGGCTTCGATACGCTCGCGCGCTTGGGTCCGCATGAGATTCAAGTCGGCGTCTTAAAGCGTTTGCGTGGCACGCCGATCATTCGGCACACTGACAACTTTTCGATGCGCTACAACCCCGACGCGCCGTACAACATTCTTTCGAACAACCAGCTCAACTTCGGCGAACTGCAACGCATCAACCGCTTCGCACGCTTCTGGGATTTGATTGGCAACAGCGGACGCTTCACCACCACGCTGCCGCTGATTTTGCGCGAAGCGCCAACCTCCGCGTTCGGACGTTTCCTCTCGCTCGCCGACTGGATTTATGCAGAAACCGGTGCGACGCACATGATCGCGCTCGAACGGCTCTTCGATCTTGTCTATCGCTGGCTAGTCGAGCAGGGCGAAGAGCCGATTGAATCCGCGCAGGCCTCGATCCTTTCCGACTACCAAAAAAGTGGATCGAAAGGGCGGCTCTCGTTCATGCAACGCGGTTTGTCCGTAAGCGCAGACTTACGCGACCATGGGGCGACACCCGGAAGCCCTCGAAAAGCTACGCCCGCGAGACAGCGACGACACTTGGAAACTGCGACGAATTCTTAACAGCTTGTAGCCCTATCGCCTCAGTAAATCAGGCGGCACAATCTATTTATGTTTATTTCGAAATAGTTGTAAATTGTCTCGCTTGCCAGATTTATATGGGCAAAGCGCGCTATTGTTGGTGGAATTCGCTCAATCGATTGTCGCGAAAGTCGCAACACGCTTTGCGAACCAACAATCTGTCATCCCCGCGAAGGTCGGGACCCAAACCGAAAAGTTCTGCTGCGCAGCGCTGGCTTCGGAAGCGCAAGCTTGCCCGGTCTAGGTTCCCGCCCGAAGGTTTATCCCCGCGCAGGCGGGGACGGGAATGACAGGTGTTGTTACGCCGACTTTTTCTCTGCTTCGCCGCCATCACCCGACCGGCCTGGCAACGCATTCATGATCGCACGCCGCTCGGCATGTGTGTAGTTCGTCCAATTCGCGATCTCACCTAGCGTGCGATTGCAGCCGACGCAGATGTTCGTCTCTGGATCGACAACGCAAATCTTTTCGCACGGCGATTCGATGGTTTGGAAGCGTGGGATCGAACTCATCCGGCGATTATCGCAGCAGCGTCGATTACAGCGAACGACACACATTCGCGGTGGTCGCCTCTGCAAACGCCTCCGCGCTTATCCCGCGAACCTCTGCCAGCATTGCCCCAATACGCGGCAAATACTCCGGCGAGTTTCGCTCATGCGACCCCATCGTCCCCAGAAAACTCGGTGGAATATCCGGCGCATCGGTCTCAACCACGATGTTTTCAAGCGGCATGTCGCGCAGTAGACGCCGCACGTTGTTGGCTTGCGGATAGGTCGCCGTGCCGCCGAATCCCAAACAAAATCCGAGCTTCACGAATTCTTCGGCTTGCTGCTGACTGCCGTTGAACGCATGCGCGAATCCGCCGCGCACTTTGATGCGACGCAAGTGTTTCAGCAGATGATCTTGTGAGCGACGCACATGCAATGAAACCGGTAGATCGAAGTCGCGCGCGATTTTCAATTGCTCGGCGTAGAACCATTCTTGTTCAGCTTGATTGAAATTCGGAATGAAGAAATCGAGTCCAATTTCGCCGATCAAATCAGGTTTCTCGCGCTCAACCCATTCGCGCAACACCGCAATGTGTTCGCGCGCCGACGCACCGCCCGGTCCCGCGACCCACATCGGATGAATGCCGTAGCCCGTGATGCAGAAATCACGACCGTAGCGTTCGCGTGTAACTTTCGTTTGCGCAAAATGATCGACGTGTCCGGGTAGATTGACGATCGCTTGCACGCCCGCTGCGCGCACACGCGCGACGACTTCATCACGATCCACGTCGAATTCTGGCGCGTCGAGATGACAGTGCGAGTCGATCCACATCGTCTGATTGTAGGAGCGGCTCTAGCCCCGATCATTTGTCTGTGGGAGCGCGCT
>JAAFJI010000244.1 GCA_013298045.1 Betaproteobacteria bacterium | reverse complement strand
AAGGCTTCCCTCCTCCTCGAGGAAATCAGCGGCGATTATAGGGTCGTTTACATGAGTTACAAGACCCGATAACGCCGAAAATTGAACCGAAAACTCTAAGCTGGATTGCCTTGTAAAACAAGGCATATCAATGAATTTACGCGAATATCGCTACCGAGTTTTTTTGTTTGTACGCGTCCATAATCTTGGGCGATAGACGCACAAGAAGGTTTGTCCAACGTTCCGGTTTACGTTTGTCGAACGGTGCATTAACTGTGTCCGTCTGACGTTCATTCGGGTGCAGCGGAACGATTCGTTTCTCTCCGCTGCACCTCGGGGTCGCTCTGCTTGCGACTGACTAGTCGTTCTGCCCCACGGCCATTTTGAGCGGCGCTTTTTGATCGAAGAATTGTTCGTCTTCGGTCGAGCCATGTAGCGCGGTCGTCGAGCTCTTGCCGCCTTGAATCACTTGCGTGACGGCGTCGAAGTAACCGGTGCCCACTTCGCGTTGATGCTTCACCGCGGTGAAGCCGCGCTCTGCGGCTGCGAACTCTTGCTCTTGCAATTCGACGAACGCCGTCATGTTGTTGCGTGCGTAGCCGTACGCCAAATTGAACATGCCGTAGTTGAGCGAATGGAAACCTGCGAGGGTGATGAACTGGAACTTGTAGCCCATTGCGCCGAGTTCGCGCTGGAATTTCGCGATCGTTGCTTCGTCGAGATTCTTCTTCCAGTTGAACGACGGCGAGCAGTTGTACGCGAGCATCTTGCCTGGGAAATGCTTGTGAATGCCTTCGGCAAACTTGCGCGCGAATTCGAGATCGGGCTTGCCGGTTTCGCACCAGATCAAATCGGCGAACGGCGCGTAAGCCAAGCCGCGGGAGAGCGCTTGATCGAACCCAGGACGCGTTTTGAAGAAGCCTTCAACGGTACGCTCGCCCGTGATAAACGGACGATCGTTTTCGTCGATGTCGCTCGTCACGAGGTCAGCGGCTTCCGCATCGGTACGTGCGAGAAGCACGGTTGGCGTACCCATCACGTCGGCTGCGAAACGCGCGGCTTGTAGTTTCTCAACTGCATCGCGCGTTGGCACGAGCACCTTGCCGCCCATGTGACCACATTTTTTCACGCTCGCGAGTTGGTCTTCGAAATGAACGCCGGACGCGCCCGCTTCGATCATCGATTTCATCAACTCATACGCGTTCAACACGCCACCGAATCCGGCTTCCGCGTCGGCGACGATCGGTGCCATGTAATCGATATCGTTCTTGCCTTCCATCCACTGGATTTGGTCGGCACGAAGCAGCGTGTTGTTGATGCGCTTCACGACAGACGGCACCGAATTGGCCGGATACAACGACTGATCGGGATACATCTCGCCGGCAAGATTTGCGTCTCCCGCGACTTGCCAGCCAGACAGGTAAATGGCTTTCAAACCGGCTTTGACCTGCTGCATCGCTTGATTGCCGGTCAACGCGCCGAGCGAATTGATGAACGGCTCTTCATTCAGCATGCGGAAGAGCTTCTCAGAGCCGCGCTTGGCGATCGTATGTTCGACGCCGACGCTGCCGCGCAGGCGCACCACGTCGGAGGCGCTGTAGTTGCGCTTAATGCCCTTCCAGCGTGAGTCGCGTGCCCACTCGTTGGCGAGTTTGGCGCTGGCGGTGGCGAAGGCGTTTTGAACGTTGTCGCGGGATGCTTGATTCATGTTGAGACCTCTCTAGCGGTGACGAATCGATGGAACGGAAAACCGTGTTCTTTCGAATCCGATCCACAGTTATCTTCCATCTGATGGAATCAACCGAAATCGAACTCTGTTGCTTCGCAGCATAGATCGAGTAACGCGCAAAGTCATCAATCGGTTGAAAAAGATATTAAAAAACAACGGGTTGCAAACACATTGCATTCGACGAAATTTTCCATGCAGTGAGAATGCGTTTCAAATCTCGCATCGCAACATACGGAAACGTATTCCGTATCGCGCGAAAAATGGAAAAACCCTTGTGTTTTCAAGGACTCGGGTGCCACGAGGTTTGGCGGCTCGGGACGTTTCAATCGCTGCGCCGCAGCGAACCGGCGGCACAGCACACGTAGAAACGGGTTTCACACACCGTGTTTTGGCATGTGGTGCTGTTGCAACAACACACCGAAAAAATCTGCCGGCACGCGCAATATTCCCGCCCGGACGTGGCGAGCGCAGCTGCGTCGCCCGCCAACTATTCGTTCGGGCGGAAGTTGAGTGTCAGGACGCGCTGAAAAATCTCTTGCGGCTCCGCCCGTGGCAGCGGCGATGATTTAAGAATCGCGCGCTCCACCGTTTCGTCGTACTTCACATTGCCGCTTGAGCGCAACAGGCGCACCGTGAGCACGTCGCCAGCCGGGCTTTGCGTGACCTCAAACGTGGCCTGCGGATTGCCAGGGCTGTCCTCGGGCCAGATGACGTTCCCGCGCACTTTCCCGCGAATTTTGGCGACCCACTCACCCTCGGCTTTCGTGCGCGCACGCGCGGCACTTTCGCGCGCGGCTCGTTCGGCCTGTTGCTGGGCGAGCGCTCGATCCTGCGCTTCCTTCGCGGCCCTTTCGGCAAGCTCGCGTTCTTTCGCGGTCCGCTCCTGCTTTGCCTTTTCGTCGCGCTGTTCCTTGGCGGCTCGATCCTTCGCATCGGCAATCTCCTTGGTGCGAGCGTCCGCCTGTTTTTTCTCGTTTTCCTTCTTTGCGATCTGATCTTTTAGTAGCTTCTCGTCTTCACGCCGCTTTTTTTCCGCAATTTCTAGCGCTTTTGCTTTGAGTTCGTCTTCTTTCTTTTTCGCTTCTTTTTCTTTATTTATGTCGGCGTTTTTTATCGAAGTTGTATTCGTTTTTGGTGGTGCCGCTGGCGTCGGGTTCGCTGGCGGAGGCGTAGGCGACACCGGCGTAATCGGCTGCAACGGCGGCGCAACGCGCGGCGGCGGCGCGACCAGATCCACAGAAACCGCAGGCGGGGGTGTTTGCTTCCAGCGCACGCTAAACACGAGTGCGCCGAACAGCACGAGGTGCACGAGCACCGCGCCGACCCAAGCCCGCGCCTTACTGCTCACAACGGTCAGCTCCCCTCGCGCGCGGCGAGTCCAACTCGCTTCACGCCGGCAGCGTGCAAGGCCCCAAGCAGCGTGACCACTTCTTCATAGCGCACCGCACGGTCGGCAGCGATCACCACCGGCCGATCGCGAGTGGCTTGCGCGTCGAGTACGCGCTTCACCGCTGCCTCGCGCGTAAGCCGCGCCTCTCCGGCTTCGCGAATCGTGATGTTGCCATTGGCACGCACCACAATCTCAATCGGCTCAAGTTGGGTCGGCGACAGCGTTTGCCCGACACTCGGCAATTCAATCTCACCGGTTCTAAGCGAAGGGGTTGCGATCATGAAAACGATCAGCAGCACAAGCATCACGTCGATGAACGGCACCACATTGATTTGATTGACCAGTTTGCGACGGCGCATATCGTGCTCGCTAAGCCTGGCGTTGCAGAATGTTCAGAAACTCTTCCGCGAAGGTTTCGAGCTGCACATTCACGCGGTCAAGCTGCGCCTGGAAGCGGTTGTAGGCGACCACGGCCGGGATCGCCGCGAACAAACCAATCGCGGTTGCGATGAGCGCCTCGGCGATGCCCGGTGCGACCTGTGCGAGTGTGGCCTGGCCGACGCTTGCAAGTCCGCGAAAAGAATTCATGATGCCCCACACTGTGCCGAGCAACCCAATGTATGGGCTCACGCTGGCAACCGTCGCAAGCCCTGGCAATTGATGCTCCAGGCGATCCATCTCGCGCTGAATGGCGACTTTGAGCGCGCGTCGTGTGCCATCGACGACGGCTTCCTTGCTCGTATTCGCAAGTTTTTTCTGCTTGATGAATTCGCGAAATCCAGCGGCGAACACCTCAGCCTGGGGTCCGCTCACTTTCTTATCGTTCTGCACCCGCTGAAACAACTGATTTAAGTCCGCCCCGCCCCAGAACGATTCGTCAAAGGCGCTATTGCGCGCCTTCACCACGCGCAGCACACCGCCCTTGTAGAAGATCACCCACCACGACCAGAGCGAAAGCAGCACGAGCAACAACATCACCAACTGCACCAGCAAACTGGCATTGGCAATGAGATGCAGGAACGAGAGATCGGCTGTGGGTTTCATTCGCGGTTGGAAAAAGACTGGGACATACGGGTTCGCATTTCTGCAGGCATCGCAATCGGTTTGCTCAAATCGCTCGCGATGTAGGCCAGTGTGACCGTGGCCGAGAAAAGTAGTTCGTCCGCACCCGGCGACACCTGCGCGCGGCTCACTCGCTGATTGACGATAAGTTTGCTATGACCAACTTTAAGCGGCTCGCAGGTCACAGTCACGATATCGCCAAGCTTCGCAGGCGAGTGATAGTCTGCTTCGACCCGACGCACGACAAAGATTGCAAGCAAATCGCGTTGAATCTGATCAAGCTCGTAGCCCGCCGCACGCAACCACTCGGTTCGGGCGCGTTCGAGATAGCGCAAATAGTTGGCGTAGTACACCACGCCGCCAACATCGGTGTCTTCGTAATAAACGCGAACCTTGATCGAGAAATTTCCCTCTCCCTCGGGGAGAGGTCGCGCGTCAGCTCGGATGAGGGTCGAGGGATTCGCCTTATCCATCGTTGCCAAACAATTCGCCGGTGCCCATCGCCGCCGGCGGCACCAGACCAAAGTGCCGGTACGCACGGGCGGTCGCCACGCGACCGCGACTCGTGCGTTGCACGTAGCCTTGTTGAATCAAAAATGGTTCTATTACGTCTTCAATCGTTTCGCGCTCTTCGCTGATTGCGGCCGCAAGATTGTCGACACCCACTGGACCACCCGAGAATTTGTCGAGGATCGCCGAGAGCAGTTTTCGATCCATCACGTCAAGACCGCTCGCATCGACGTCTAGCATCACGAGCGCTGCGTCGGCGACTGCACGATTGACTTCGCCCTTCGCTTTCACCTCGGCAAAATCGCGCACGCGTCGCAGCAGGCGATTGGCGATGCGCGGCGTGCCGCGTGAGCGTTTTGCAATTTCGAGCGCGCCGTCGTTTTCAATTTTTACTTCGAGCAGATTCGCGGAGCGCGTGACGATTCGAGACAACTCTTCGTCCGAATAAAACTCCAATCGCGCAACGATTCCAAAACGGTCGCGCAGCGGGTTGGTGAGCATGCCTGCGCGCGTGGTCGCGCCCACGAGCGTGAACGGCGGCAAATCGAGCTTCACCGAACGCGCCATGGGGCCTTCGCCGATCATGATGTCGATTGCGTAATCTTCCATGG
>JAAFJI010000238.1 GCA_013298045.1 Betaproteobacteria bacterium | reverse complement strand
AGGCGCATCCTTCGCCTTGAACATGATGCCGCCGATACCTGTTACGCGCTTCATATCAACCTCCCGTGTTTGTTGTGCCCTCGCGGGCAGAGACGTCTGCAAAGCGCGAATATGCCCGAGAAGCGCGAGCGCGACTTGTCAAATCTTGCGAATGAGGCACGCGCGGATCAGGGATGCGTAGGGTGGGCACCCCGTGCCCACCAATCGGTGGCGTAGCTTCTTTGCGACGGTGGGCAGGGGCTGCCCACAATACGAAACTGAAGACTTCGGCATAGCCCACCCACGCATTTCGCCTATGCTGTCATTTCCGCGACGGCGGGGACCCAGACCGAGACGTTTGCCGTGCTTCAACGCGTGAGTGATTTCGCCATGTCGATACACGGCCTAGGTTCCCGCCTTCGCGGGAATGACGAGACATCGAATACATTGCCGCGACAGGTTAGCCGGATAGAAAAACGTGCCGCATCACGACGAGCCAGAAGAAATTCACTATCACGCGCCGATCTACATCGAACGCGTAAACCGCGCGATCGATCACACCCTCACGAACCTCGCCCTCCCGCTAAGCCTGGACGAAGTCGCAAAAGCCGCGCGCTTCTCGCCCTTTCATTTCCATCGCATTTTCAAAGCGCACCTCGGAGAAACGCTCAATCAATTCGTGAAACGGCAGCGGCTTGAGCGAGCGCTGTATCTCATGTCGCACGCGCCGAAGCGTTCGTTGACGGATGTCGCTTTGGATTGCGGTTTCGCCACCTCCTCCGATTTTTCGCGCAGCTTCAAACAACATTACGGCATCGCCCCGCGCACGTTCGATCTCAAACACTTTCGCGACGCGCGACGCGAAGCATTCGATCGCCTTATGCAAACCCAAAATGCGCAAGAAGGATTTCCGAGCTTCACCACGCTACCGGCTCAGGCAAATGAGCACGAAAATGATCACGAAAAAAAGAACGAAAACCCAGACGGTTTCGAAGCCAGGCTCCGCGACCTGCCTGCGCGCACCGTCGCCTACATCCGCGTGCTCGATCCCTATCGCAAAGGCGTCGCGCAAGCCGCGTGCGAACGCCTGCTCGCGTGCGCGACGCGAGAGCCCACGCGCGGACTCGCCGAAGGCCAATGGCTCGGCTACATGTGGGACGAGCCCGAGATCGTCGCGCTCGCGAAATGTCGATACGACGTTGCGCTGGTTGTGAGTGACGTCGATGATTTCGCCGATTTCAAACCAGTGGGCGAAATCGGCCGGTTCGATTTCTCACCGATGCGCGTCGCGGAGGTCATCGTGCGCGGCGACCTCGCGCTTGAAGCCCGCGCCATCGATTGGCTCTACAAAACCTGGCTCTCGCAGAGCGGCTACGTCCCCGACGACCAACCCGCCTTCGAAGCCTGGATCAGCAAACCCTTCGCCGACGGCAACGAGTATTTCGAGATTGCGGTGCAGCTTCCGGTTAGGCGGAGATGAATTGCGAATCCATGCGAGCGCGGCTCGGTGTAACCGAGGCGCGAAGTAAGTGAAACTGGACAAACTACCCCCTCCCTACAAAAGTTAATAGGACGTTTCTTGAGACATCTTTGTACCTCGACAAACCGAATGATGCGTAGTTAACGATCAAAATCCACTGCGCGTTACTGTATTTGTGTACACTATTGTTGTTCGCATTGTTTTTCCCACACGCTCAGTGATCGTAGGCACACGCGCTAAACTCTTCCCACTTAAACGAGCGTGCCGCAACGCTGAAGTGGTCGCCGATGGATCGTCTGAGCCGCGAACACCGATCATGGCTAATGAGTCAAGTCGGGTCGTCGAACACAACGCCAGAGCTGGCGGTTCGGCGGCTCGTCTTCGCAATGGGATACCGCTACCGTTTGCACGACAAGACGCTGCCCGGGAAACCCGATCTGGTCTTTCGCAGCAGAGATCGACTCATTTTTGTGAACGGTTGCTTTTGGCACGGGCATCGTGGGTGTCGATACGCACGACTGCCAAACTCGCGAGTTTCTTTCTGGAGCGAGAAGATATCGCGGAACGTCGAGCGCGACAAATCCAATGCGCAAAAGCTGCGTCGGCAGGGCTGGCACGTGCTAACGATTTGGCAATGCGAGTTGCGAAACATCGACAAACTGAAAAAAAGGATTGAGAGATTTTTCGATCATGGCTAATGGAAGACCTATTGGAATCGATCTTTTTGCTGGTGCCGGTGGCCTATCTTTAGGTTTTGAGCAGGCTGGGTTTGATGTCGCCGCTGCGGTCGAAATAGACCCAATCCATTGTGCGACACACGAGTTTAATTTTCCCTACTCTACGGCCATTTGCGCCAGCGTTGTAGATATTACTGGCGATGACATACGTAAACGCGCGAATCTTGGCAAGCGAGAAATCGATGTCGTATTCGGCGGTGCGCCTTGCCAAGGGTTTTCGATGATCGGGAAACGAGTGTTCGACGATCCGCGTAACCAGTTGGTTTTTCACTACGTACGAATCGTTAGTGAGCTTCGACCAAAATACTTTGTATTCGAGAACGTAAAGGGCCTAACGTTAGGCAAACACAAACAGTTTTTGGAAGAACTGATCGCGGAAATAGGCAAGGCGGGCTACGACGTTCTCTTACCCTATCGCGTGCTGAATGCGGCAGATTACGCCGTCCCCCAAGACAGGCGACGTTTGTTTTTGATCGGTGCAAGAAGAGGGTTGGCGATGCCTACCTACCCCGAAACTGTGATCGAGCGCACTACTGTTTGGGACGCGATTGGCGATTTACCGGATGCCGATCAGTTCGAGGAGTTGAGCGGATCCGACTGCGTCATGACCAAATGGAAGACTAAGTCGAAGTACGCCCGCACGATGCGCGGCATCGAGCTAGATACGGCCGATTTTTCTTATCGCCGAGAATTCGACTCAAACCTGCTTTCCGGCAGCTTAAGGACAGAACACACAGCCCTCTCCCAGAAACGCTTTATGGAAACGGAGCACGGACAGACGGAACCAGTGAGCCGCTTTCGGAAACTACCGCCAGACGGACTCTGCAACACACTACGCGCAGGGACGGATAGCGCGCGAGGCGCGTTTACTTCGCCACGCCCCATACACCCACATTTACCGCGGGTAATCACGGTGCGCGAGGCGGCTCGACTTCACTCCTATCCCGATTGGTTCCGCTTTCATGCGACGAAGTGGCATGGGTTTCGCCAAATTGGAAACAGCGTTCCGCCAATGCTGGCTCGAGCAGTTGCGGGAGAGCTTATACGCGCGCTGGAGCTATCGCCGTCGAAGCCGCAAGAAGTGCTCCAACTCGGAGAAACGGACTTGATATCGTTCGATATGGGTGAAGCGGCGAAGCATTTCCGAGTGCCTCGAAATACTATTGCTCAACGCAACCGTAAACGAAACGATAACCAAGGCGACCTTTGGGAGTCTGCATATGCCTAAGGGAAGCGCAGAAAACAAGAACAGGTATAGCGCAATTCTTGAGCGAATTTTTCAATCGCACTTTACACGCGGTCGGCGCAGCTTCGAGTTCGAAAGAGAGGAGTTTGTCGCCGCCGCAAAAGCGTTGAAAATCGTGTTGCCTAAGAATCTTGGTGACGTCATTTACTCTGCCCGCTATCGCACACCGCTACCCGAATCTATTACGAAAACCGCACCGACCGGGAAAGAATGGGTAATCGAAGGGGCAGGCCCCTCTCGCTATCGGTTTGCATTGGAGTCTGTAAATCGGATCGAGCCGCGGAGCGATCTGCTGACGATAAAGATACCCGATTCCACACCGGAGATCATTGCGAAGTACGCGCTTTCGGACGAGCAATCCCTGTTGGCGAAAGTTCGCTACAACCGTCTTGTCGACGTATTTCTCGGCATTACGACCTTTTCGTTGCAAAACCATTTGCGAACCACCGTGAAAGGAATCGGTCAAATCGAGATTGACGAAATCTACGTTGGCGTTGATAGAAAGGGGCGACAGTTCGTCGTCCCGGTGCAAGCGAAAGGCGGGAAAGACAAGCACGGATCGGTACAAACGCGCCAAGATCTCGCGCTGTGCGCGCAGAAGTTTCCCCATCTTCTCTGTCGCGCCGTTTCAGCACAGTTCATGACCGATGATCGTATCGCGATGTTTGAGCTCACGGCCGCCGACGATGGGGTCAAGATAGTCGACGAAAAACACTATCAGCTCGTGCCGTCCTCCGCTATTTCAAACGACGATTTGCGAACATATTCGATCTCATCCACGTAAGCTGCTGCGATTCCGATCTAGTATCGTCTCTCTATTGCTTCAATCGGCGATCTCTTCGCCTGCCGTCGGCGCGGGCTTGGCAGCAAACTGCGAGAAGCGATCTGAGTCCTCGCGCGCCCCTCCTCGCGAAGCTTCTTCTTGAAGCACGTTATCAGTTTGCTGCTCTGCTAGGGCGCGCGCCTCCGTAGTCATCTCTGCGCGCAGTGCTACAAATTTCTTGGCCATTACGTTTCTCTTTCGGGCTCCGCTGCTTTTGCGACGTGGATTGAAGCCGTGGGCTGCTCAAGAAAATGTTACTTCGAAAACATCTTGGTCGAGAGTGGTAGTGCGTTCATGGTTCGACAAGCTAACCACAAACGGGGGAGTAGCGCTTAATTAGGCACTCGCCACGAACACTGGATAAGGATGTGACGAATTCGCCGAAATCGCCCCAAATGGCTCCCCGCCACCCATCGCAATGGCTCTTTTGGGCGATTCAGGGTTAGCCCGAAATCTATGAAATGACGACATGCGCTGACACATGTTTAGCGCCGTTTTAACGTGCTGTTTACGTGTCGTTTCTAACCGTCATTCACCGATTTCTAAGGCTTTCCAACCATGTCTACTCAAGTTCAGTCCCCTGCTTCCGTCAAATCCGGCCCATCCGCTGGCGCAAGCGCGCCGCGCGTGGATCTTTATCGGATGATCCATAAAACGCTTCGCAAGCAGATGTTCGATTGCGTTTATGCGCTCGGTCGCGTCGACTTGGCCGACGATCTGGAATTTCACGAGGCGCTCGATGGCGTGAACGCGCTTGCGGAGGCGTGCGAGCATCATTTGCAAAAAGAAAACAACTATGTGCATCCGGCGATGGAGGCGCGTTCGCCCGGTTCGACCCGGCAAATCCTTGATGAGCATTTCGAGCACATTGAGGAGATCGATTTCATTCGCGCGGAAGTGGCGCGCATTCGCGGCGTGGCGCAGGACGCGCGCGAGGCGGAGACGCATCGCCTGTATCTGCATTTGACGCATTTCGTAGCCGACAATTTGACGCACATGCGCTTTGAGGAGCTTGAGCACAACGCGGTGCTCTGGGCGAAATACAGCGATGCGGAATTGATCGCGATCGAGCAGCGGATCATCGCGAGCGTTGCGCCCGCTGAGATGATGAGCATTTTGACCGTCGCGATTCCGGCGATCGCGCATCAGGAGCG
>JAAFJI010000237.1 GCA_013298045.1 Betaproteobacteria bacterium | reverse complement strand
AAGCGTTGTGTTCGAAATCATGGGGAAGAGCGCAACGATCGTCGCGCAAATCACGAGCGAAACCGTCGGGTTTTTAACCCAGATGATGATGAGCGGCGCAATCGCGACAATCGGCGTGACTTGCAGGAGCACTGCATACGGAAAGAACGCGGTTTCAATCCATTTGCTTTGCACGAAAGCAAACGCGATCAAGCTGCCGAGAACAACCGCGGTGATGAACGCGAAGAACGTGATCTTCATCGTATTGAAAAGCGCGCTGCCGAGCAAACCCCAATCTTTAACGAGTGTTTGCACAACGAGATCAGGTCCAGGCAACAGAAACGGTTTGATGTCGAGCGCGACGACCAGCCCTTTCCACAGTGCGACCACCACGATCGCAACGATCAATGGCAAGAGCCACTTCTGATGCTTCATGCCGCCGCCTCGCTTGCCGGTGCGCCCACCGCATCGCTTGCCGGTGCGCCCACCGCATCGCTTGTCGGTGCGCCCATTACGGCGGCGCGCAGCAAACTGTCTTGCAAGGTCTTCGCGTACTGCGCGAACTGCGACGAAACACGGAAGTCGTGACCGCGCGGGTACGTCTCGTCGATCTTCACTTGATCGACGATGCGCCCCGGTCGCGCTGCCATCACGACCACGCGGGTCGATAGATAAACCGCCTCATAGATCGAGTGCGTCACGAAGACAACGGTCAGTTTTTTCTTCTCCCAAAGCTCCAGCAAATCGCTATCGAGTTTGTTGCGCGTGATTTCGTCGAGCGCGCCGAACGGCTCGTCCATCAACAACAAATCGGGTTGCGTGACAAGTGCGCGCGCGATCGATACACGCATCTGCATACCGCCTGAGAGTTCGCGTGGATACGCGTTCGCGAACTTAGATAAACCGACGAGTTCAAGCGAATCGTTGACACGCTTCTCAGCCTGTTCTTTCGCATCGCCATGCAAATCAAGCGGCAAGCGCACGTTGGCACGCACGCGCGACCACGGCATCAAGGTTGCTTCTTGAAACACAAACGCGAGCTTGTGTCCTGACGATTCAACTTGATCGATCGGTTTGTTCCAAATCAGAATGCGACCGTCGGTCGGCGTGAGCAATCCCGCGATGATCTTGAGCAAGGTGCTTTTGCCGCAACCGGAGGGACCAAGCAGCGTGACGAATTCGCCCGGTTGGATTTTGAGGTCGATGGGTTCGAGCGCGCGCGTGCCGTTGGAATAGGTTTTGTCGGCAGAAAAAATCTCGATCGCGGGCGATGCGGGTGCGGTCATGAGTTGACTATCTTTTGACTTATTACTACGCAGCCATTTTCTCTATTGCGTCATCCCGGCGTAGGCCGAAACCCATTAACGCACACGTTCAAACCAAAACAATACGCATCTTTCGTCCGATGGATCCCGACCTGCGCCGGGATGACGCAGAGCGTGGTGAAGCTTTGCGTCCTAGCGCGAAGCGCGTCGTCTTAGCGAAGCGTCGTCCTAGAAGCGCGCGAAAGCGCGCTTCGTCGTCCTGTGATTGAGCGAAGCTCAATCACTTCGGAGCCATGATCTTCAAGTCTTTGACGAAGCTGGTGTTGTAGGTATCCGTCACCTTGACCTTGGTCGAATCGAGCATTTTGTTCGCGACCATGAAATCGTAGAACTGCTTCATACGCGCATCCGTGACGATACCGATGCCCATCGTTTTGGTGTCGCCGCTATCGACGATGCCCATTTGCTTCATGATCGAAATGCCGTGCGCGAGTTTGTCATCCGTCATGTTCGGATTGTCTTTTTTGATCATCGCGTTTGCGGCATCCGGGTTACCCCAGAGGTAATTTCGCCAACCTTCCATCGCGCCCTTCACGAAGGCGGCGACGGCTTTCGGCTTGTTCTTCACGGTGTCTTCCATGCAAACGATGGTTGTCGAGTATTGCGGCCAGCCGAGATCGGCAAGCAGGAACACTGTTGGTTTGAACTTCGCTTCTTTCTCGATCGCGAATGGCTCGGAGGAGAGATAGCCTTGCTGCGCGATGTTTTTGTCCGCAACGAACGGCTGAATGTTGAACGTGTACGGACGCGCTTGCGCATCGGTGAAGCCATACTTCGATTTAACCCAAGGCCAATACGTCGTGTTCGCCGCGCTCGAAATCAAAATCGTTTTGTCTTTGAGCTCTTCGAACTTCTTGATGTGCGGATGCGCGATGATGACTTGAGGATCTTTTTGGAAGGCTGCAGCAACGGTCACCGCTTTGATGCCTTGCTCCCAGCCTTTCATCGTCTGCGCGTCGTAGCCCATGAAGCAATCGACTTGACCGGCAGCGAGCAATTGCATGCCATTCACTTGCGGGCCGCCCATGCGAATCGTCACATCGAGACCGTATTTCTTGAACGTGCCGTCAGCGACCGATTGATAGAAGCCGCCGTGCTCGGCCTGCGCGTACCAATTGGTGAGGTAGGTGAATTTCTCTTGTGCGAACGCCGCGCTAGCGGCACCTGCGAAACAGGTCGCAGCGACGAGTGCGCGACGGATAGGGGAGCGAATCATGGCGAAATCCTTTTCGTTTTAGGCAAAGTGTTAACACGTGGTGGTGTGAACTATCGAGCAATCACCATGCCACGAGGGCGGAAGTCGAATTGGGGAAAGCGCGAACTCATCGACGATTATCGCCGCGCCGTTCTACGCCTTCGCTTCGGGAAGATACGTAAGCGCAGAGAGTGCGATGGGATATTTCCTTACAGCAATGCCAAAGAATGCCCAATCAGTGTTCGTGTTTGCGACAAAAAACTTTACTATCTTTATAGTAAATTTACTCAGAAATATTAATATTTTATTGAGCTTTGAGTAATATAGTTATCAGATGATTCACGTAGTGAGGCGAGATAGCGCAAACCCGCGATCGCTCGGACGCCGTACCAGCTCACCATTTCGCCGTCGATCAGTTGCGCAGGTCGCTTGAGCGTTTTCCTGCGGTCAAGCGCCTCGGCGTGCGATTCGTCGAAGCTGTAAGGTTCAGTGGAAAGCAACACGCGATCGACGTCGCGCCAGACTTGATCGTCGTCGCCAATTTCGGGGTAGCGCTTTGTTGCTTGAGCCGGCGCGGTTTTCCAGCCGACGGTTTCGAGCATCGCACTCACATAGGTGTCGCGCGAAACCGTCATCCACGGGTCTCTCCAAATGAGATACAGCACCCGCTCAATCGAGCGCCGAGCACCGACATCGCGCGCGGCTCGCAGCGCGAGAGCGAGCTCCTGCGACAAGCCTTGCGCTACCTCTTCGCGGCAAAACACATGACCGAGCAGTTGGAAGAGGCGCACGTTGTCCTCGGGGGTGAGCGGATGGGTGACGATCACATTCGGGATCGTGCGCGCGATTTTTTCAACGGTCGGCTTCTCGTTTTCATCAATGTTGACGATGACATGAGTCGGTTCGGTCGCGACGAGTTTTGCGATGTTCACGTCTTTGGTGCCACCGACTTTAGTTACCTCGCGTACCTGCGGTTCGGGATGGATACAGAAACCGGTGCGTGCGACCACCTGCGTGCCCAGCCCCATGGCGAAAAGCGTTTCGGTGACCGAGGGAACGAGGCAGGCGATACGGGGTGCGGGGTGCGGTCTGTGCTGCACGCCGAGCGCGTCCGTCACGTGCCGCGGATCGGATGATGTCATCTGAGCCATGTGTGGTCGGGCTTGCGGAAAGCAAACTGGTCGCCCAAGAAAAAAGGCCGCACCTGGGCGACCTTTTCGCGTGTTCTACACACCGAAACGCTACTTGCGCTCGGACTTCGCACGTGCGATCAAGAAATCGAGCGCCGCCGGGATGTCTTTGTGTAGCCCCGGCAGCATGTGCGGCTGGAGCTTGAATTTGCCATCGACGAAAAGCATCGGCACGCCATCGACACCGTAGTTGGTGGCGAGCGTTTTTGCGCGATTCATTTTGCTGTTGAGCGAAAACGAATTCCACAGATCTTTGACTTTCGTCTCGTCGAGTCCGTTGGCCTTCGCCCAATCAAAAAAATTCTTCTCTTCGTGAAGTTTCACGTTCGCGCTGTGAATCGACTGAAAGACTTTGGCTGAAAGATCGTCGCGCTCGAGCGCCTCAAGGGTGTAATAAATCTTGCCCAGATTGACCCACGCGGCCTGGAACGCAACCGGGACGCGCTTGAAGCTCACGTTGCTAGGCACTTTCTTGATCCACGGACCTAAATGCTCCTCAAGATCGCGGCAATGCGGGCAACCGTAGCTGTAGAACTCGATGACTTCGATCTTCGCGCCGGATTCGATCGGCTGCGGGTTTTTCAAACGCGTGAACTCTTTGCCTTCGGTGAACTGCTGCTGCGCGCCTGCGTTCAACGAGACGCTAAGAAGCCCCAAGGCGATCCATTTCAAATTCGGTAACCAGCGCAACATATTCTTCTTTCAGTTCGATAAAGTGTGGTGGATAGAGTGCTACGACTAACGCGTCGTGAATTGGTTCGATGACAGGCGGCGACCGCCTGAGGGAGTTGCCGAGAGTTTCCCCTAGGGCTTCACGACGCTCACTTCGATCCCCTGCCGCGCGAGATCGCCGCGTACCTTTCCCATTTCGTCCGGGTCTTTGTAGGGTCCAACGCGAACCCGATGTACGAGACCTTTGCCTGCGACGTCTGCGGAGAGCACTACCGCTTCGTAGCCGAGTAAGGCAAACCGAGCGCGCTGAGCCTCTGCCTCGGCTGGGTTCGTGTAGGCCCCGACTTGCAGCCACATGCGACCTCGCGGCTCGGCGCTTGGGCTCGGCTCGTTGCTCGGTTTGACGGGTGCGGGCGGCGATTGCGTGGGACTGGTGGAGCCTGGCGCGATGACCGAAGGCGGTGGCGTGATGCGCTGGGCGTCTGACTTGCCGTCTTCTTTCGTGATCACGGCGACGCCGGTCGCGGCCGCTTTGGGAGAGTCGGTCTTCGATTCGGCTTTGCGGATCGGATCGAGCTTCGCGGACGGTGTGGTTTCGGCGCGGTAGGGTGAAGATTGATAAATCCAGACAGCAACCACACCGGCAACGGCCATTCCCGCAACAAAACCAATCAAGCCGCCAAATAAGAAAGGCGCAGTGTTCGGTCGGGCGATTGGGGCGTTGGTGTCGGATGCCACTTCTACATTCTTTCAGGCGCGGAGACGCCAATCAACTGCAAACCGTTTTTTAGCACTTGTGCGGTCGCCGCAGCGAGCGCAACGCGCGCTGCTTTTAGGCGCAAATCCTCTACCAGGAACCGCTCGGCGTTGTAGTACGTGTGAAAACTCGCGGCGAGTTCCCGCAGGTAGTACGGGATCATGTGCGGCGCGAGGTCGCGTGCCGCGGTCACAAGAATTTCCGGATACTCGCCGAGTTTCTTCGCGAGCGCTTCGGCCTTTTCGTGTTCGAGCGCTGTGAGATCGGCTTTCATGAGCGCGTTCGTATCGAGCCCCGAATCGCG
>JAAFJI010000236.1 GCA_013298045.1 Betaproteobacteria bacterium | reverse complement strand
GCGGCGGCGCGTTGGTCGAAGAAAGCATTTCGGAAGCGCTCGATTTCCGCCGCGCGATGGCGAAGGTGGACAAAGAATGGGGCAAAGATTGGTGGTTCAAAACCTGGGGCCCGACGAAGTTTGATCATGTCGGCGCGGGCAAGCGCGAGGATTGGTTCCTAAAGCCGAGCGACAAATGGCACGGCTTCGGCGCGGGGATCGAAGCGGGCTTCAACATGCTCGATCCGATCAAAGCGACAATCGTGACGCCGGGGCTCGACATCAGCGGTAAGTTTTCTGCGCAAGGCATTCCGGCGGCGCTCGTCACCAAATACCTCGCGGAACACGGCGTCGTCGTTGAGAAAACCGGGCTCTATTCGTTCTTCGTGATGTTCACCATCGGCATCACCAAAGGGCGCTGGAATTCGCTCGTCACCGAGTTGCAGCAATTCAAAATGGACTACGACCAGAACCAACCGCTTTGGCGCGTGATGCCTGAATTCGTGGAAAAGTATCCGCAATACGAAAAGGTCGGGCTACACGATCTCGCGCAAATCATCCATGAGGCTTATCGCAAATACGACGTCGCCCGCGTGACCACCGATATGTATCTGTCGCAAATGGAGCCCGCGATGAAGCCGTCGGATGCGTTCGAGCATCTGGCGCATCGCAAAGTTGATCGCGTCCCGGTTGACGAACTCGAAGGCCGCATCACTGCGATGCTCGTGACGCCGTATCCGCCGGGGATTCCGCTCTTGATTCCGGGTGAACGGTTTAACAAAACGATTGTCCAGTACCTCAAATTCGCGCGCGAATTCAACACGCTGCTGCCCGGTTTCGATACCGACGTGCACGGACTTGTGATGGAGCATCACAAGGGTGAAGAGCGGTATTTTGTGGATTGTGTGAGGGCTTAGATTTGGCGATTTAACGAGATGCTCCTATCTCCATCACAACTAACGTTGGTTCTTCAGCGTGTTGCCCAAGCCGCAGAGTGGGATTGGGTGAATCTAGCCGACATCGAGTCCGCAATCGATGATGTCATCGAAGACGGCGTGCTCTCTGAAAGTGACCGTACCTCACTGGTTCTGCAGGTGGTTGTCGCGATGCTAGAGTCGCATGTCTATCGGCCAATTCTCATGAACTCAAAGGAAATCGGCGGGAAGACACTTCTGAATGAGTCAGTCACTGAAACCAAGGCACGAATCGAGCAGTCTTGCGAGAACATAGGGTTGCGCGAGAGTCAGTGGGTCGGACTCTTTAGCCGAATAGACGGTTAGCGTCGTAGGGTCGTAGGTCGGAAGCCGAAGGCGTTCCGACAACGTTGCATCGATGACCGTCCACGATGTCGGAACCTCTTCGAGTTCCGACCTACGCTCGACCCATCGGTGTTGGTCGTACGGAACACGTAAGTTCGCCCGGAGTGTCGTAGCCCTGATGCTCGCATCCGGGTTCCCGTCCAATCCAATCGCGCGAAGCGCACTCGAAAAGCTCCCCGACCTCGGTATAACTCGTCCCGCTCCGACCCAAACGCTTTCGCATAAAAAATGCCCGGATGCGAGCATCCGGGCTACGATCCGCACGATGAACCCTACCGAACAAACGACCGTCTCGCCACCACGCTCCCAGTTCGTCACGTTGCTTGCGTGGTTCAGTATCGCCGTGTCCTGTTTAATGATCTTCACGTCGCTGATGCAAAACCTGATGGTGCATGTGCTGATTCCGCCGGACGCGTTCGAGACGCTCGCGCAACAAGGAAACAGTGCGCCGCTACCGCCGTTTGCGCTCTTTATGTTCAAGCACTTCAAACTCATCGTATTTTTGTTTTTTCTTCTGAGCGCGGTTCTGCTTGTATCTTCGATCGGTCTGCTCAAACGAAAGAACTGGGCGCGCATCGCATTCATCGTCATGCTCGGAGTCGGGATCGCCTGGACGGTCGCGATGCTGCCGATGCAAGCGTCAATCATGAACGACGTCACTCAATCGCTGGGGGGCGAAGCTCCGGCAGACGTAGAGAACTTCGTCACGATCTTTCGCGGTGTGACGCTTGCCTTCGCCGTGGTTTTCACGGCAATTCACGGTTGGTTGATCTACAAGCTCTGCACCGCGCAGATTCGCGCCGAGTTCTCGTAGTCCGCTTACCCGCAGCTGCGCTAAACCTAGTAAGCGCTACCCACTTCGTCGCATCAATGCAACGTTGCCGCCCGATACGCTCACCATTACTGCCACGGTCGAAACGGTGCGTGTTCCTTTTCGCATTTCGCAATCTTGCCGTCGGCGGTTCGAAGCGGTTCGCCGCGAATCGGAATCGCGGCTTGAAGGTCGCCGGAGACAATGCTCAAGATATCGAAACTGCCGTCTTTTTTGGTCTCCACCGTAACACGATGCGCGATGTTTGCGACTTTGCCGACCCACGGGTGGTGACACGTTCCCGACCAGGTCGCGCGGTGCGTGCCCGATTTCACCTGCGAGAGTTTGCAGAACACGCCCTGTGCGGCGAGCACGCCCTGCCAATCTTTTGCCGTCAGGTCGTCGTTTGTGTAGACGTCAACACAAAGATCGCGCACCTTGCGATTCCAGTCGACGCGATACACGCCTTCGGCGAGCACAGGTTTCGCGGTCGGAGCCGCCATCGTCGCAGCGGTTGGCAACAGCGCGAACGCTAGCAACAAAACGGTAGCGCGCATTGCGATGTGCGACCTCGGCGCACGAATTTTCGATGAAGTGGAAGTTTGAACGAAATCCGGCATGGTCATCTCGAGAAAAGGGGTGGTTGAGTTTTCAATTCGAGCAATTTGACTAGAAGTTACCCCCAACCGGGAAACTTTCGAAATCGTGAAATAATCGAAGCGTTTGACGACGCAGCCTCCCGCCAGCGGCGCCCGGTTCCGGACCTTTCGCAGCAGCGAAACAGTACTTAACCCGGCGCGGCCAGTTGGGCAGAGGTTGACTTAGCAACGGTTGGGTGCAACCCGTAATTGCACCTCGATTGTGTTGGGTTAATCCGAGCTTGAAAGAGCTTGTCCTCTGTTCCGAAAAGGGTGGTCGCCATGACGCGTCTATTCTCGGCTGCAGAATTGTCTGCGCCGGTTTCACAACTTCCTCCGTCGGCTTATTTCGACGCGGCTTTGCTTGCGCGCGAGCGTGAACTGCTGTTCCGAAAAAGCAGCGGCTCCGCCGCAGGACCAAGCTACGCGGGCCATGAACTCATGGTGCCGAACGTCAGCGACTACGCCGTGCTTGCCTCGCGCAACAACGCGAAAGCGC
Source organism: Betaproteobacteria bacterium (assembly GCA_013298045.1). Classification (GTDB taxonomy): domain Bacteria; phylum Pseudomonadota; class Gammaproteobacteria; order Burkholderiales; family Casimicrobiaceae; genus Casimicrobium. The sequence goes on along the minus strand of JAAFJI010000236.1, from coordinate 2,237 downwards.
TCACCCGCACCGAGCGCGGCGTGAACATGATTTCGAATGTCTGCCGTCATCGGCAAGCGATCATGTTGGACGGTCGCGGTTCGCTCCAGAAAAACGGCGGCAATGTCGTCTGCCCGCTGCACCGCTGGACGTATTCACCTGAGGGTGAGCTGATCGGCGCGCCGCATTTTCCGTGTAACCCCACGTTGTCGCTCGAAAACCGTGGCCTCAAGACCTGGAACGGCATGCTCTTCGATGGACCGAGCGATCCGGTGGTCGATCTCGCGGCGCTCTCGCAGCAAACGCGACAAGCACTCGATTTCTCGGGCTATGTGTTTAACAAAGCCGTCGTGCATGAATGCGATTACAACTGGAAAACCTTCGTTGAGGTTTATCTTGAGGACTATCACGTCGGGCCGTTCCATCCGGGGCTTGGCAACTTCGTGACCTGCGACGATCTCGCGTGGGAATTTGGTCGCGAGTTCTCGGTGCAAACGGTCGGCCTCTCGCGCGGTTTCGATAAGCCGGGATCACCGACTTACAAGCGCTGGCACGATCAAGTCATGCAATTCCGTCAAGGCGTGCCGCCGCCGCATGGCGCGATTTGGCTCACCTATTACCCGAATATCACCGTCGAGTGGTATCCGCACACGCTCGTCGTCTCGTCGCTCTGGCCGGTGTCGCCGACCAAGACTCGCAATGTCGTCGAGTTCTACTATGCCGAAGAAGTGGCGCTCTTCGAGCCCGAGTTCATCGAAGCGCAGCAAGCGGCGTACATGGAGACTTGCGTCGAGGACGACGAGATTGCGATTCGCATGGACGCGGGTCGACGTGCGTTATTCGAGCAAGGCAAAATCGAAGTCGGCCCCTATCAATCGCCGATGGAAGACGGCATGCAGCACTTTCACGAGTGGTATCGCGGCAAGTTGGGTGACGCGCTGTAGCGCAGCGCGTCGCAAGACAGCGACGGTGCTTTGCGCGTACGATTGCGTCCAATGATCTTCCGTTTCCCCTGCGCCTGATGTCCACCGAAACTGCGGCTTTGCCGAAATCTGGCGCGCGTGGACGCTATTGGAAGCACCGTTTGTTTTTGCTCTTTGCGGTGTCGGCGTTAGTCTCGCTTGCCGCGCTTGGTTCGAGCGCTTGGCTCGTGCCCTACGCTATTGCGACCTACGCTCCGAAATGGTTGAAAGAAACCACCGGTCGCGAACTCACGGTCGCCGACGCGTCGTTCAACCCGTTTAGCCTCAAGCTCGATGTTTCGGGCGTTGCGCTCAAAGACGGCGCGCGTGTGCTCGCGGCGCTAGATTCGCTACGCCTTGAAGGTTCGTGGAAAAGTTTGGCGAACGCCGCGTGGACGGTCAATCGGATCACGCTCAACAATCCGCAAGTCAACGCGCACGCCGATTCGTCGGGCTCGCTCGATTGGGCCCGCTTCCTAGATGCGCTGCCGAAATCCGAGCGCTCGGAGGCACGCAGCGACTCGGTCCCACGCATCGTGCTCACCAACGTCGAGGTTCGCGGCGGTGCGCTTCGGCTCACTGACGAGCGCGTTGGCATGTCGTCTGCTGGGCAAAAGCGCGCCGAGATCGCGCCGCTCACCTTCAAGCTTGACCGCCTCTCGACGCTGCCGCGCGATCGCGGCGACTACGCGCTTGACGCGACGCTCAACGACCAGACGCGGATTCAGTGGAAAGGGCGGATCGGTGCCAACCCAATTGAGAGCGCGGGCGATGTCTCGATTACGAATTTGCCGCTCAACAAACTCTCGAGTCTGGCAAACGTTTCGCTGCCGATTGATCTCGCGGGTACGGCAGCGCTGCAAGCGAACTACAGCGCAGCCATCGGCACCGATTTTCAGGCGTTCGGGATTGGCGGTGGCAGTTTGCGGGTGGATAAGCTGACGGTGGTACGCGGTGATGATGAAGCTGCGGTGGGTTCACTCGTGCTCGCGCCGATCAGCGTCTCGTTTGCCCGAATCGAAGCGGCGACCCCGGCGCGCAGCGATGGACGAGCGGCAGCCGCCAGTGCAGCGCAAACCGTCTACGCGATTGAGCCGTTTACCGTCAATGCGACGCAGGCAAAACTCTCGCGTCGCGACGCAGCGCTGCCATCGCTTGAGCTTGGAAAGCTTTCTAACTCATTGCCCATTGAAATAGACGTTGTACAGAGAAAAATAAATATTCCGAAAATAACTTCGGAAGGTCTATCCGCCAATTTCTACAGGGCAAATGGCGGCGAAGTTGTTTTTCCATTCG
>JAAFJI010000235.1 GCA_013298045.1 Betaproteobacteria bacterium | reverse complement strand
CCAAGCGCGGTCAACTCACCACGCAAACGATCGGCTTCCGCCCAATCCTTTGCGTTACGAGCAGCCCAGCGCGCATCCGCGACTGCGCGCACGTTCGCAGGGACTTCAATTTCTTTTGGTACCCAATTCGCGAGCGCGAGGCCAAAGCCTTCGTCGAACTTGAGCAGCGTCGCCTTCTTTTCCGCATTCGGCAAATCGGACTTGAGCGCCTCGTACGCGAGCGCGAGCGCTTGTGGGTAGTTCAAATCGTCGTTCACTTTGTTCATGAACTTCGCTACGTAATCCGGGTTCGGCTTGGCTGCCGCTTCGCCTAAAGCAAACACGTTTTGACGCAAACGATTGAGCGCCGTTTGCGCAGCATCGAGCGCCTCCCAACTGAAGTTGAGTTGCGAGCGATAGTGCGCCGTGAGGCACAAATAACGATACGCAATCGGGTCGTAGCCTTTGTCGATCAAGAGTTGCACGCGCAGGAATTCGCCTGCGGACTTGCTCATCTTCGCATCATTGGTGAGCAGGAAATAACCGTGCATCCAGAAATTCGAGAGACGAGTACCGTATGCGGCTTCCGTCTGCGATATTTCATTGGTGTGATGCACAGTGATGTGGTCTTCGCCGCCGCAGTGGATGTCGAAATATTCGCCCAAATACTTGTGCGCCATCGCCGAGCATTCGATATGCCAACCGGGGAAGCCGCGACCCCACGGCGCGTCCCATTCCATTTGCCGCTTCTCTTCGGGCGCAGAGAATTTCCAGAGCGCGTAATCGGTGGCGTTGCGCTTCTCGCCTAAGTCAACGCGCGCACCGCCTTGTAAACCGTCTTTGTCGAGGCGACCGAGATAGCCGTAATCCGATTGCTTCGCGGTGTCGAAATACACACCGTCGCTCGTGACATAGGTATAGCCCTTCTTCTCGATTTCTTGGATGAAGGAAATTTGCTCCGGGATGTGATCCGTGGCTTTGCACCACGTCGTAGGCTCGATGATGTTGAGTGCTTTCAAATCGGCTCGAAACGCGTCGGTGTAGAGCGCTGCAATCGTCCATGCGGTTTGTCCGGTGCGACGCGAACCCGCCTCCATTTTGTCTTCGCCTTCGTCGGCGTCGGAAACGAGGTGCCCCACGTCGGTGATGTTCATCACATGGTTCACTTTATAGCCATTCATACGCAGCGCGCGTGTGAGGCCATCCTCAAACAAATACGTGCGCAAATTACCGATGTGCGCGTAGTTGTAAACCGTCGGACCGCAGGTGTAGAGCCCCACCTCGCCCGCTTTAAGCGGCGTGAATTCGCGGAGAGATCGGGTCCAGGTGTCGTAGAGGTGAAGTGACATTGGTAGGTGTGTTTGGTAGAAGCGGCTCAACTACGATCGGCGGGTCGAGAACGAAACGAAACAAAAACGCAAAACAATCAAGTGCGTCGCCCACAAAGCAAAAGGGCTGCGCGCTGGCAGCCCTTTTCGCATGTGCGAACGACGCTGCTCAGCGAGCCTTGAAGGAACAACAGCATCCCACCGGGCAGCGTTGTGCGGATGAGACTGAAATTACTGGTTTATTCATGGTGTGAAGATGCTAACTCAGTTCGGCGCACAGAACGCGACGCGACTCGGCACCCAGGGCTCGGGTAAGCTCAACATGCGATTAATTTCCTGCCAGTCGGTTAAGGTTCGGGCGTTGTAGAGACCGGGGGCTTCGAGCCGAACCAGCTCCCACGCAGCGACGCTGCCGTTTGGACAGACGTTCGCGTTCGGCAGCGCAGCTACGAATACCATGCCGTCGGCCTGCATCGAAGGGCTCGCCGCGTAGGTCTTGCACTCGCCAACGTTCGCGCTGAAGGTGACGAATTCGTGACCGAGATACTTCGCGCGACACACGGGCTGCGGCGTGGCAACTTGCTGGCCGATGGCAGTAAAGCTGTACGTCGGAATCAAGTATCCGGTGCGACTCCAGCCGCTTGCGACTAGACGCGTAACCTCAACCGGATCGGCGGAGAGCGTGTAGCGGCCGTGAACGGTGTTGACAAGCTCTACGAGATGCGTGCGATCAGCGCGACCGGACGCCTCATTCACTCCCCGGTTTAACGCAACAGCCGCCACGGCGTTTGCCGCGTCTAGCAGACCCGCGCCGCACGCGCCGACTGCTTCGGCACAGTCAGCACCGACCGGGAAACTTCGACTGGAGGCTTGGAGCCGGCTTAGCACCTGCGACGGCGTGAGCGAGGGGTCGCGCGCGAGCATGAGCGCGATCACGCCGGCCACGTGCGGTGCCGCCATACTCGTGCCCCGATACGCCGCGTAGCTTGGCACGCCAGGCTGTGTCCCGCCACCGTTTAGGGTTGAAAGCACACCAGGCTGGTTGCCGAAGTCCCCGCCGGGTGCCGCGACTTCCACCATGTCGCCGTAGTTGGAGTAACTCGACAGATCGCCCAGAAGGTTAGACGCGGCCACCGTGATGACGCCTTTGCAATTTGCAGGCGAGAAAAACGACGCGAGCGAAGCGCTATTGCCGGCCGACACCACGATACTTGCGCCGCGAGCGATTGCCGCGTCGATCGCGCTTTGCATGTCGTTGTCGCAAGCACCGAAACCCCCGAGGCTTAAGTTCATCACTTTGACCGGATTCGGATTGACCGGTGCACCGGCGACGGGAACGCCTGCGGCCCAACGAATGCCGTCGGCAACATCGACGTCTAGACCACCACAGCGCCCGAGTACGCGAATCGATTGCACACGAGCGTCGGGAGCCACACCGACAACGCCCTCGCCGTTGTTCCCATTGGCGGCGATGATGCCAGCAACGTGAGTGCCGTGCCACGAGCTCGGATCGTCATAGCTCGCGTCGCACTGTTCGCCGAAAAAATAGTCGCCGGGATCGGAAGGGTCGGCGTCGCGACCGTCGCCATCAACCGACACGTAGGTATCGCTCACCATGTCGTAGCCAGAGACGTATTTTCCGTCGAGATCGGGGTGCGAACGAATGCCTGTGTCGAGCACGGCAACCGTAATCGACCCAGAAGCGGCGATATCCCAGGCGGCACTCGCGCGAATTCCGCCCATTCCATCGGCCAGCGCCCACTGTTGGGACCAAAGCGGATCGGCGGGAATCCATTGATGTTTGAGCACCTTGGCACGATCCGCGCCGAGTACGGCAGCATCGTTTAATGCCGCAACGGACACCGCAGCGAGGGTTGCGGCGGTCGTTCCAACCGGCAGCATGACAACCGCACGATCGCCGCTCGCCAAGCGACGAAGCCGCAGGTTTTGTCCGGTTGTTCTTGCAAGCCTTGCGAGCACAGTTGCGACATCGGCACCCGACTTCAAGCGAAGCGTGAGCACCCGCTCGTGAAAGGTCGCAAGCGGAGGCTCGACGCCATCAGCGAGCGGCATTGGCGCGATTGACGCCCACAACACAGCGCGCGACTCGCGCAGGCTTTGCACGATCTGTTTTGCCTGGCCACTACTCGCCGCCTCGACTGAGAATTGGTTTGCATGTTGCGCATTCGATGTGAGGGTGCCGAGCGCGGCAAGGCTTTGCAGCGCACTCTTGTACTCGCGGCCCTTGAGGTCTGGATGCAGTTTGAACTCGACCGTTGCCGCCCAGCTAGCACTGCCAAGCGCTCCAAGCGTGGACAGTGCGAGCACGGCAGCGATGCGGCGCAAGGCAGGACGCAGTGTTGTCATCTTAAATACCTCTCTGGGTGCTCGTCTGCGAGGGTCGCACGGTGTCGACGCTCTTCCCGCAAACCATCAATACGAAGAAATAACCGTTGCTCTTCAACGGCTTACGCGTTGCTCTGAGTGTAAGACAGAAGCGCGGAAAAGCGAAGCCCACGAGCTTAGCGTGTTGCCGGGCATTTGCATAAAAGTCGCGGCGCAGGCACTGTCTTGGCGCAGCGCGCGGATCGCCGGGCGCTTCCGGCTTCCGGTAGTACAACTTTCACGCTAAGCTTTCTGGTGCGCACTGCCGCAGCTTCGCCTTTCCAACCAATCACGCATTCCTTCCATGCCCAGCGCAAAAATCAAAGACTTTTCTCGCCCGACCAACAACGGCGGCACGTTCAAACTCTCAGAACAGAAGGGCAAGATCGTTGTTCTTTACTTCTACCCGAAGGACGACACGCCGGGCTGCACGACCGAGGGACTGGATTTCGCTGCACTTCACAAGAAATTCGTAGCTGCGAACGCTGTGATTGCAGGCGTTTCTCGCGACAGCGTTAAATCGCACGACAAGTTCTGCACCAAGCACGGCTTTCCGTTTGCGCTGCTCGCCGACGAGGACGAAGCACTGTGCACGCAGTTCGACGTGATTCACATGAAAAACATGTACGGCAAACAGGTGCGTGGTGTCGTACGCAGCACCTTTGTGATCGGCGCGGATGGCAAGCTCGCGAAGGAATGGCGCGGCGTTAAAGTCGCCGGGCACGCCCAGGAAGTGCTGGATTTTGTAAAAACACTTTGACTCGCGAAATCAAATCAGCTCTTTCGCGTATCGCCCAATTTAATATTGAGAAAAGTTGAATATCTATATTTATTAATATGACTTTAAATCTACGTATTGCCCATATTTATTGCGGCAAAGCGAGGCAAAGCCTTTATAATAAATCAGAAAACTAACCCCGCGCGAGTTTGGCGATCACGGTCGGCGTCAACACGGCAATCGCGAGCCCGATCATCACCACGGCGGCTCCGACAATCTGTAACGGCGTGAGCGTTTCACCGAAGAAATACGCCGTCGCACTCATTCCCGCGACTGGAACCCAGAGCGCGAACGGTGAAACCGACGACGCAGAGTAACGCGTCAACAAATTCGACCAGAGTCCGTAGCCAAACACTTGCGCCGCGTAGGCAAGCACGCAGAGGTGAAACACAAGCGCCCACGAGGGTTTCGTAATCGGGAGCATCAGCGAACCACTCGGTTCGAACGCGAGAGAAATCGCTACGAGCGGTGGCACGGCGGCAACACTCGTCCAAGCGATGAAATTCATCGGTGCAACTTTCTCGCGGCCGCGCGCTGCTGCCAGCTTCGCGACATGTTTCGCAATCGTGTTGCCGGCGGCCCAGCAAAGCGCGGCGAAGAGCACCAAGAAAAACGCCGCACCAACACCGCCTTGCGTTTTTGTATAGCCGATCACCGCGAGCCCGAAGGCCGCAATCGACGCGCCTACCCATTGCGAACGCTTTGCGGTTTCGCCATAGAAAAACATCGCGAGCCCAATCGTGAAAAACACCTGGATTTGCACAACCAGCGACATCAAGCCGGCCGGAAAACCAAGATTGATCGCGATGAAGAGCACCACGAATTGCCCGATCGCAATGAGGAGCGCGTAGGCGATCAGCCAGCGCCACACCACTTGCGGCATACCGACAAAAAATACGAGTGGAAACGCCGCCAGGAAAAAGCGCCAACCGGAAAGCGCAAACGGCGGCAGCGTTTGCAAGCCGATTTTGATGGAGACGAAGGTCAAGCCCCAGATCGTTGCAATGGCGAGGGCTAGCAGGTTGTGGCGAAGCGGCATTATCGGATTTATAGATTGAACCCGGGGTGTGA
>JAAFJI010000234.1 GCA_013298045.1 Betaproteobacteria bacterium | reverse complement strand
TCGGGCCACAGATTCATGTGTTCGCTCACGATGAAGCCCTGAATCTTCAAGCGAGACATCAGGATCAACTGCGGCGCAGCCATCGGAATCGGCACACCGTTGTACCCAGAAATCATGCCGCACATTGCGATTCGGCCAAACGCGTTCATGCGCTGCATCACGCAATCCAGAATCATGCCGCCGACATTTTCGAAATGACAATCAATGCCGTTGGGTGCCGCTGCTTTGAGCGCTGCGTTCAAGCTTTTAGGATCGGTGTTGGCCTTGTAATCGATGCACTCATCAAAGCCTAACTCGTTCTTAACGTACGCACATTTCTCCGCGCCACCTGCGATACCGACGACGCGAAATCCTTTGAGTTTGGCGAGCTGCCCGACGACCGAACCGACTGCGCCCGAAGCCGAATCGACGCACACGGTTTCACCCGCCTTCGGTTCGCAAATTTTCATGAGACCGTACCAAGCGGTCATACCAGGCATACCGACGCTGCCCAAGTACGCCGAGAGTGGGATATATTTGGTGTCGACTTTATTGAGATCGCCTTTGCCAGTGGCGGTTGAAAAGCGTTGCCAACCGCCCATGCCGACGACATGATCGCCGACTGCGTATTTCGCATTCTTCGATTCAACGACTTCGCCGACCGTGCCGCCAATCATCGTCTCGTCCAGGGGCTGCGGTTGCGCGTAGCTCTTGCCGTCGTTCATGCGACCGCGCATGTACGGATCAAGCGACAGGAAATGGTTACGCACGCGCACTTCGCCATCGGCAAGCGGCGCGAGTGCAACTTCTTCTAAACGAAAGTTGGCGGCTGTGGGTTCCCCGCTCGGGCGTGAAGCGAGAACAATGCGTTGGTTCATCATTGCGATCAACCTCCCAAGATTGCCGACACACCGCCGTCCACAGCGATCCACTGCCCGGTAATGTGTTTGCCAGCATCGCTCGCGAAGAGCACGGCGATGCCTTTCAAATCTTCGTCATCACCAAGACGATTCAACGGCGCTGCACTCGCCATCTTCTCTTCGCCGACGACAGAGATCAAACCCGCTGTCATCTTGCTCGGAAAGAAGCCTGGGCAGATCGCGTTCGCGCGAATGCCATGCGCACCCCACTCGCTCGCCATCGCACGCGTGAGGTTGATCACGGCGGCTTTCGACGTGTTGTACGCCGCAGTTTTCATGTACGGCGGATTCGCGGCGATGCCCGCGATCGACGCGACGTTGATGATCGCGCCGGATTTGCGCGGAATGAAGCAGGCTTTGCCAATCGCTTGCGTGAGCACGAAGATACCGCGCACGTTCAAGTTCATGATCTTGTCGTACGCCTCGATTGGATGATCTTCGAGCGCCGCGCCCCAGCTCGCGCCGGCGTTGTTCACCAGAATGTCGATGGGGCCGCCTTCGAGCGCAGCTTTTGCGAGCCCTTGCGCGCCCTCAGTCGTGCCGCAGTCAGCAGCGATTGCGCTCGCTTTGATGCCCGCGGCGGTGAGCTCTTTCACGGCTTCGTCGAGCTCGTTTTGCTTTCGCGCCGATAGCACGACGGAAGCACCGGCCTCACCGAGTGCGTGCGCGATTTGCAAACCGAGTCCGCGCGACCCGCCGGTGATCAACGCGCGCTTTCCTGTGAGGTCGAACAACTGCTTAATGGTTCGTGCAGACATAGCTTCCAACTCCTTCTTTTATCGCCCAATAAAGTATGGCGATTATTTGAATTTAGTAATTATTCGAAAAATAATAAGATAGATAGTATCGACCCATTCAATTGGGCGATTGCGATCGAAGCCATATCAAGAAAAATCCAGCGACCATTGATACTGCACCAATAATCACACAGGTGACGGCGAACGATTCCATGCTCTTAAAAACCGCAAGTCCAAAGATTACAAGCAAGCCGCCGCCGTAGATCAACACCCACGCAAGCGTCTCCATTGTTTTCGGTTTCATAAATCGATTGTAGGCGCGGACTTGACCGCGCTTTGCGTAATCGAAAACAGCGAGCGCGACCAAGTCCGCGCCTACAACGCGTCAGCGGAAACGTTCGCGCAAGTCATGTCGCGCGACCTTACAACGGCGAGCCACGCTTCAATCTTCGGCACTTCGTACGCGAAGAAGTAATTACATGCAGCGCGTTTGCCTTCTCGAAATGCCCCCTCCCCTTCAAGGCGAGGGCTGGGGTGGCGATGGGGATCCCTCGCAAAGCAAAGCGCCACATCTAACCAAACCCAAGCCATCACCATATGCCCAAACGCCTGCATGTAAGGCACCGCATTCGCAAGCGCTTCATTGGGATTCCCCGTTGACCACGCTGACTTCGTCGCGGCACCCACATGCTGCAACGCGCGTGCGAGCGACTGAGCATGTGTTGCAAGTTCTGGCACATGAAACGCGCGTTGAATCGTCTCGTTAATCGTCGTCGCGAGCAGCGTCAAACCCTTGCCGCCTTCCATCACGACTTTGCGACCGAGTAAGTCCATTGCCTGAATGCCGTGCGTCCCTTCGTGAATCATGTTCAGGCGATTGTCGCGCCAATATTGCTCGACAGGGAAGTCGCGGGTGTAACCGTAGCCACCGTGAATTTGAATCGCAAGCGAATTGGCTTCAAGGCAGTTCTCAGACGGCCAACTCTTCGCGATGGGCGTTAACACTTCGAGCAAGAGCTTTGCGTCCGCCGCGGTTGCGGCTTCGCCCGTATGTGTTTCATCAACAAGCTTGGCGCAGTAGAGCAACAGCGCCGTCGCGCCTTCGCAATACGATTTCTGCGCGAGCAACATGCGTTTGATGTCAGCGTGTTCAATCAATGCAACGGGTGGCTTTGAAGCATCTTTTCCGGCGCCAGTGATCGGTCTTCCCTGCTTACGATCCTTCGCATATTGCAACGACGCTTCATAACCCGCCATGCCGAGCATCGCCGCGGCGAGACCAATCCCGATGCGCGCCTCGTTCATCATATGAAACATGCAACGCAAACCATCGCCGGGTTTGCCAACGAGGTAGCCGACTGCGCCCGCTTTGCCGAGCGGTTTGAACTTGCCTTCGCCGAAGTTAAGCAACGTGTTCGGCGTGCCGCGCCAGCCGAGTTTGTGATTCAAGCCTGCGAGGACGACGTCGTTCCTTTCGACGAGCGCGCCGCGCTCGTCGACGAGCACTTTGGGTACGATGACGAGCGAAATCCCTCGCGTCCCGGGAACCAATTTCCCATCGGTATCCGGAATCTTCGCAAGCACCAAATGCACGATGTTCTCCGTCACATCATGCTCGCCGCCCGAGATCCACATTTTGTTGCCGAACAATCGATAGCGTGGCCCGAGTGGATCGCTTTCATCGTCAAGCACCGCACGCGTCGCAACATCGGAAAGCGACGAACCCGCCTGCGGCTCGGAGAGACACATCGTGCCCGCCCAGCGTCCCGCGAATTCGTTTTTCGCGAACACATCCTTCTGCGCCCGCGTCCCATGCGCCATGATTGCGTTCGCATTGCCGGTCGTGAGCAAAGCCCACGAAATGCTGATCGAGGCACGGCTAAAAAACATATTCGCCGCCGCTTCGACGACATAGGGCAATTGCATGCCGCCCAACTCATAATCCTGCGCCGCCGCCAACATGCCCGATTCCGCATACGCGCGCCACGCCTCATGCGTCGCGCGCGGGAGGATCACGCGCAGCGTGCCGTCAGCGTTGGTTTCGGTATGCGGCTCATCAACATCAACCGTACGATTGAACGGGGCGTATTTTTCATTCGCAATCGTCTCGGCAGTATCGAGCACCGCAGAAAATGTTTCATGCGAGTGATCGGCAAATCGCGGACGTGAAGTCAGCGATTCAATCTTGAGCCAGTCGCGGAGGAGGAAGTCGACGGTTTCGCGCATGTATTTCGATTCACTCTGTGTTGCGGTCTCGTGGTTCGATGCCTCGACAAACTCGGCATAAACTGGGCTCACCACGAACGGGGAGACTTCCCTCTTCACTCGACCTACTTGCGTCCGTGTACACTGATTCGAGCTCCGATCTCTCCCCCGTTCGTGGTGAGCCTGTCGAACCATGAACGGGAATGGAAGAGTAGCTTCTCGAAAGCAATTTCAACCTCTCCCAATCGCGAGCAATCAATGCTTCCTTTTTCGCTCGCGACCATTTCTTGATCTGAAATTCGAAGGCCAAGGCCTCCTCGCGTGTCGGTGACGTGTCTGCATAGACAAGTTCTACTGGCAATCGCTTCGAAACCCAGCTCTTCGCTCTTGGGTCTTGGTGCGCCGAGACTCTTGCTTCCAAGTCATCCGTGTGCCCCGTGTAATACGAGCCATCTGCGCATCTGAGGATGTAGACGTAGAAGGCCAAGTTGGTTCTTCAATTCCGTTCATGGTTCGACAAGCTCACCACGAACGGGGGGAGATGGTCTGATGACTCAGCAATCAAGCGCCTATTTGCTCGCTTTGAAGTACCGAGGAATCAGCCTATACCACTGAACATACCCGACGAGTGCATACAACGGAATCAGAAACAGAACACCACCGAATGGAGGTAACCACGCAAGCTCAATCACGATAAAGTACGAAGCGGCTGTCACGAGCAATCCAAGCGGATAAGTCAATACTATGAGACAGAAGAGCATTGGCAGTATTACTGCTGCATCGCTCAGAGATTCGAAGCTAGTTCTGTCGCGGAGGAAGCTGAGAATCGCCACGAGGAAAGGTGCAAACAACGGAATAGCAAACAAAGCGAAGTAGAAACGCTTGCGCAAAGGAAACATCTGCATCTCTAACACGGACCTTATGTCGCTTAAACCACCTCAAACACCCCAGCCGCCCCCATCCCGCCACCAATACACATCGTCGCGCAAACCAGTTTCGCGCCGCGACGTTTACCTTCAATCAAAGCGTGACCCACCAAGCGTTGACCGCTCATGCCGTACGGATGACCTACAGCAATCGCGCCGCCGTTGACGTTCAATTTATCCATCGGAATACCCAGCGTGTCGGCGCAGTAAAGCACTTGCACGGCGAAGGCTTCGTTCAATTCCCACAAATCGATGTCCGAGACTTTGAGGCCCAAGCGCGCGAGCACTTTGGGCACGGCAAACACGGGGCCGATGCCCATTTCATCGGGTTCGCAACCAGCGACCGCGAAGCCACGGAAGACGCCAAGTGGTTTGAGGCCGCGCTTTTCTGCGACTTTGGAATTCATCACAACGCATGCTCCCGCGCCGTCGCTGAATTGCGAGGCATTGCCCGCGGAGATGACGCCACCGGGTACGGCGGTGCGCAAGCCCATGATGGCCTCATACGTCGTGCCGTCGCGCAAACCTTCGTCGTGCTCGACGGTGATTTGCTTCGTCATCATGCCGAGCTTCGGATCGGCGACACCTGCGGTCACCGTGATCGGTGCGATCTCGTCGGTGAACTTGCCAGCGGCTTTTGCGGCGCAGGCTTTTTGTTGCGATTCCGCGCCAAAGCGATCCATGCGCTCGCGCGAGATGTTGTAGCGCTTGGCGACGTTTTCCGCCGTCTGCATCATGTTCCAGTAAATCGTGGGCTTGTTTTTATCAAGCCACGATTCTT
>JAAFJI010000233.1 GCA_013298045.1 Betaproteobacteria bacterium | reverse complement strand
TGTCGCCGGTCGTCGCCGAAACCGACATACCGAAAAAATTCTGCGGCTGTTTCACTCAAAAAGTGGACGTCGCCAAGTTAGAGAAAGACATCGACGAAGTCAAAGACATCGCGCTCAATCCCGAAACACTCCGATTCGTGACCGAATACATCCCGACGATCCGCACCTGTGCAAAAGAAACGGGATTGTGGAAAGGGCTGTAGTCGCTAGCGATTCGAAAACGACGGTTGACTTTGTTGCATGCCATTGTTTCTGTTCGAAGATTGTTGCTATGTGCGGAAAAATCCGTGAAATCGATCACCCTACTATTTGTGCTCTTCGTAATCTCGGCTTGTTCAGCGGTAGCGAAGAGTGACACGCCGAACAGGAACGCTGAAAGCGTAATCGCAGAACCTTCGTTTGAAAAAGAGCGTACTGACGACGTTCGAATTACCTATATTCGCGAACGAGCGTGGGGCGGCTTAGTTTCGCATTTGGTGTTTTCAGACCGCACTGGTAGGGTGATTGGCGTCTCAGATTTGTCGCGCGCACTTTCGATTTCATTGAGCAATGACATAGTGACATCTCACGTAGAAGACACTCGTACCGCAGAAGAAGCTCGCGCAGCCGAAAAAGCAGTAAACCTGGATCGAGACCGTTCTTCCGCTTCGCAAGTTGAAGAAATACGCGATATCTTCCGAAACTCCGGAAAAGTGGGTGGCTCCAGCACGTTGAAAAGCGCTGGAGGTGCTCGCTGTGAAATCGAATGCGCGTATTTGCGCGAACTCGCGTATAACAAATGTGAGAATGGAAAAGAAACGGGCGTCGCGGTCTGCGAACTCGGTGAAGGTGGTGGCATCGCAACAGCTCCGTTCGTTTTGGATTGCAAGCGAAGAGTTTTTTCTGAATTTCAACGCTGCAAAGACGAGGGAGCAAAAGCATGGCGTCGCTGCGCCATACGCTGTACTTTTGAAACGATACCTAACTAATAATGTCGGTCTTGACCGCGATTTTCGGCGCCATGAAAGCAGTAGACATTAGCTCTTTGTTAGTAGCGTGAGGTCTTTCGCGATCACATCCGCACCCGTTTCGTGACGAATCATCAAGCGAATGCGCCCTTGTTTATCAAACGCATACATCTGCGTCGAGTGATCGACTAGATAACTGAACTCGTCCTTCACTTGCGCTTTTTGATAGATGATTTTCCAATCCTTCGCGGTCGTGGTAATCGCGTCTTCGCTGCCGTAGAGCGCTTTGAAATTTGGATTGAATGCCGCTACGTACTTCGTAAGTTCTTCCGGCTTATCGCGCTTCGGATCGACCGTGACGAATACAACCTCGACTTGCTTTGCGTCCTCGAGCGACATCTTTGCAAGCGCCGCGTTCAACGTCGTCATCGTCGTCGGACAGTAGTCCGGGCAAAACATGTAGCCGAAGAAAAACACGGTCACCTTGCCTTTGAACGAATCCAGCGTGCGCGGCGTTTTGGTCGCAGCATCGTTCAGCGCGAGTTTTTGCGCGAACGACGCGCCGGTGATGTCGGTTGAGTTGAATTTGAGCGCAGGCTTATCGCTTGGCGTGCAGGCCACGAGCGACAAAGCAACTAACGCGAGAAAGGAAAAGCGTTTAAGCATTGGCGAAATCTACACCAAGAGAAAAGATCGCAAAGCTTTGCGTCCTAGCGACCAACGGGAGCGACGTCATAGGCCTCCGGGCCGTCGTCTTCGCCTGTAGGGCGACGTCCTGCGCGAAGCGCCATCGACCAACGGGAGCGTCGTCATAGGCCTCCGTGCCGTCGTCTTAGCCCGTAGGGCGACGTCCTTGAGCGCGAAGCGCTCAGTGTTTGTGACCTGAGTGATCGCCCGACGGTTTCTCCGCCACGACGTCCACAGTGACCTCACCCGCCTTTTCGAACTTGAGTTTGAGCGGAAACTTCTCGCCCTCTTTCAATCCGTCTTTGAGACCAATCAGCATGATGTGCAAGCCGCCTGGTTTCAGTTCCGTTTTGCCATTCGCAGGAATGTCGAGCGATTTGACTTCGCGCATTTTCATGACGCCCGCTTCGGTGATCATGGTGTGAATCTGTATCTCGCGCGCGACGGTGCCGGAGACGCCGATCAGTTTGTCGGCCGTGTCTTTCGCCGAGAGCGTCATGAACGCGGCAGAGTTTTTCACGGCGCCTGGCGTTGCACGCGCCCAAGGATGACCGATGGTGACATTGCCTTGTTTGTATTCGTGAGCGAAGGCGGTGCCGCTTAACGCGACTGCAGAAAGGAGGATGAGGAGTTTTTTCATTGTGAGTATTGGTTGGGATGAAACGGTAGGAAAGACGCTTGTCGCGATCAAACAGAAAATGATCGCGATCAGGATCGCTCCTAAAGGGCTACGAGCATCGCGGCGGCCATCGCCGCCATCGACAGGTCTTCGATCAACGTGATCTTCGACATTGGCAATTTGAATACGGTTCCAAGGCAAGCGCATTCGATCAATTGGCGTTTGCGCAACGCGTTTAATACGCCCGCCGCCGACACGAGCATCACAACAAGCGTGACCGCATTGGTGGCAAGCGGATTCCAGCGAATCAAATACGCAATGCCGAGCGCGAGCTCGATGAAGGGATAGGCATAGGCGTACGTCATCGATTTCGCGGCGATCAAATCGTAGCCGCAGTAAGCCTGCGCGAAGTTCGAAAGATTGAGTAACTTGAAGAATGAAAAGACGAGAAAGAAACCCGCCATGAAATCGTTCATCCATTCGTGCCACGACCGACCGGGAACGCGCGAGTGAACAAGCAGCGTGACGCCCAAGAGAAAGGCAACGATTAGCAGCAATGGTTTGTAAGCACCGAGCCAGCTATCGCTTTCTTTGCCCAATGAAACCGATGGCTGGAAAGCGTTTTTATCTATTTCGACAGTATATTTTCCAGCACCAGCTGCCGCAATATTGAGGACATCGAGGCTCGCGTCTGCATCCACATTTCGTAGCAGCGCACGAGGCGGTTCAAGCGTGACCTGCACCTCGCGTGCAAACGGCTTCAACGCCTTCGTCACACGCGCGACGCACGCCTGACAATGCATACCTGAGACGGAGAGAACTTTGTCCATTCCCGTATTTTCTACGATCCTCGATTGACCCTGAGGGCATGAGTGCGATGCGTCGTCAGCGCGCTCATTCAACGGCGAACGGTCGGCGACCCCGTGGGCTCGCTTCGCCGCGTCCGATGCGAACGTCAATTCTTCCTTTGCAGCGAAGCACGCACTAGTGCACGCCTATAGCCCCGTTTCTACGGTGTCATCAAATCGAGACTCTGGATGTTGAACCGCGACAGATTTGGAAAGATTCGCGCGATCTCGGCGTTATCGGCACCAAACCACCGAGCGAGCGTCGCGGTGTAGGCATCCGACGAAATGGTGGGCAGCAACCGCCCCTCCCCCACGTCGAGACCATTGCCTGCTAGCTGTGTGGGCATAGGAAAATAGTTACCCACTGCGGCTGACGATTGCGCGCCGATCACTTTGCCGCCTTTGACCGAATCGCCGATCACGAAGTAATGCCCGCCCCAGCCGTGATCGGAGCCCTGTCCATTCGAATTCATCGTGCGACCGAAATCGCTCATCGTCATCGTGGTGACCTGGCTCGCAACGCCGAGTGCTGCCGTCGCGTCGTAGAACTTCTTGAGCGCTTCGTCGACGTAATTGAGCAGCGTGAAATGCTTCCCAGCGAGCAACGATTTCACACCGCTTACATCGCCGAATTGATCGCCGTGGTTGTCGAAACCGCCAAGGGCGACGAAGAACACTTGTCGCGTCGTGCCGAGAGCAGAACGCGCCGCGATCATTGATGCGACCGCATGCAACTGCGCCGCAAGCGGATTGGCCGGTGCCCAGTTCGCCATGTTCGAGAGATAGCCGTTCGGATTGAATTTAAAGCTGTAGTTACCACTCGCATCCACGTTGTACATCGCATCGCGGACGAACTCGCCGACTTCGAGCGAGGCGCGCGCGGTTTTTGCGTACTGCTGTTCGAGCAGGTTCGGGCGCATCAACAAATAGTTCTTCTCGAACACCTCTTGCGGCAGCGAGCCTGTCCAGTTCCAGCTGATGGCGGCGTCGGGGGTGCGGGCAATCGCATTGCGCGGGTTGATCGCGCCATTTTCGTAGCGAACCGGGGTGATGCTGTAGGGCACAGTGATGTCGCCCTTCATGAAAATACCGCCGTTGCCCACACCGATCCCCACCGGCAAACGCCCAGACGAAGCGACGCGAAATACGTCGGCCATGCGCCCGCCCCAACCGGTGTCAGCCGGTTGATCCGGGATCATGGTTTGCCAATGCATCTGCATGTCGGAATGCGAAAACAGCTGCGGCGGCAGCGGATGCCCGGCGGTGTTGTATTGCGTAAGACTCGTGTCGTCGAGCAGCGGCCCGGTGTTGGCGACAATTGCCATCTTGCCGGTGTTGTAGAGCGAACCGATCCGCGTCATCGCAGGATGCAGCGCGAGCGCGCTGGTCGACGACGAGGCTTGCCCCGGCGCGAGCAGGGGATTCAAGTTGCCTTGCGGCAAGGCAAGCCCGTTGTTCGAGGCAAGACCGCCGCGCAGTTGGTTGTATTTGTTGTACTCCGCACTTTGATACGGCACGATCGTATTGTGCGAATCGTTACCGCCGAAGAGGAACACGCAGACGAGCGCTTTGTAGCCGGTTTCATTGGCGTTCGGCGTGATGCCGCCTGCCGCATCAGCGACCGAAATCGAAAACGGCAGTGCAGGCAGCGCCGAAACGGCGGCCGCATTTCTTAGAAATTGACGACGATCCATGAGCCTCTCCTAGCGCTGAATGGCGTAGTCCGCCGAATTGACGATTTGCCAGAACGCTGCGCGGAAGCGTTGATCGCGTTGACAAACGATCGCGTTCACCTGCGGGGTGTTGGGGTCGTCATCGTCGTCGCATGTTCCGGTACGGGTGATTCCGTTGACCATTGCAACTAAATTTGCCTTAAATGCGGGCTTGAGATTACCAGCTGTTAACAAAACATCGAGATCGTCGATCAACGCTTGAGCGTCGTCGGCGAGTGCACTCGCGCTTGGCGTGCTGCGCGTTGCGATGTACGGGACGTAGTTGGTCGTCCAGCGCAGATTTCGCGTCTGCCCGTTGCCAGTATAGGTCGCACGGAAACCGCCGTAGACGCCCCAGCCCCAGAAGTCGGAGAACCCGGCGATGGTGGAGGTGTTGGTGATCTCGAATTCGGGGCCAAGCAAGGGTTCGTTCTTGCGTGCACCGAGGTCATCGACGGCTCGGACTTGCGAGTACGCAAGCGGACCCGAGGGGCCGAAATCCGGCGAGTAGTAGTTGAATACCGAAGGCGGTTTCATCGCCGCTTGGCCGAGGATTTCGGGGCCGCTTGTGTCCCAGATTTCGTAGAAGCGCTCGACCGTTTCCCGCGCGTTGAACGCGCGGTGCAAGTGCACGAATTTGTTGACCGGTTCGCGCATCTTACCGAACCAATTTTTCGCGGCGATATTCACATCGCGCGCTTCGTTGTCGAGAAAAATTTGTGCGATGACGGCTTTCA
>JAAFJI010000232.1:3166-5551 GCA_013298045.1 Betaproteobacteria bacterium | reverse complement strand
GGCAATTTGGTTATAGAACTCATCGGTTGCGAAGTCGCGAACCGCATCCAGATCACCCTTGTCGTTGGCTGCTTGCAGTGCCAAGAACTGTTTTTTCGCCTGCGCTTCGAATCCCGCTTTGTCGAATCCGGCAGGGATGCCGAAACCGCCAGCAAGCGCTGTGGTGGCAGCGCCGCCACCGCTGTCGAGTGCGGTGCGATTCATCGGCTCAGCTTGCGGCGCTTGATACGGCATCGGCGCGCCGTTGGCGCTTGCAGCCTGTTTCTTCATCATGTTGCGGGCAAGCAGACCGAGACCAACGAGCACCAGCACCGCGATCAGCAGGAAGCCGAGGAATCCACCGGCACCGAGCTGCGAGAAGAGATAGCCCAATCCAACCGCCGCCGCAATGCCCGCGAGCGGTCCCGCCCATTTCGCCATGCCGGTTTTCGCGGCGGCACCTGCGGCCGCTGGCGCAGCTGAGGCCGCTGCAGCGTTCGGCGTGGCGGGCGCAGCTGTTGGTGCGCCGGATTGGCGCTGCGTCACGGAGTCGCGTTGCGAGCCGACGGATTTGCCGCCGCCGAATTTTTTGGCGTCGACGATCGACGCCGACAATGCGATGACCGCAGCAAACGCGATCGTTGAGAGTGTTTTGACCAGTTTAGATGCCATGAAAAAGGCTCCTACAGAAGTTCTTGTGGCGCACAGGGAGATTAACAAGGTCAATCTGCCACACCCCGAAATATAGTGGCGATTGGCGTCTTCACAACCGTCCATTCGTCCGATCAACGCTTAGGCTTTCCCACCCACAAGCCCGATATGGACATTCTTCTTGATATGGTTTGTTCAGCACGAAGTGTGCTCTAGCTTTGACGTTGTCTAAGCGGTGCGCTAGCGAAGGCGATAGCCGCGATGCACCGCCACGATGCCGCCGGTCAGGTTGAAGAATTCGGTTCTCGAAAAACCCGCAGCGTCAAACATGGCCTTCAATGCCGCTTGATCCGGATGCATGCGGATACTTTCAGCCAGATACTGGTAGCTCTCTTTATCCCCTGCAATCGCCGCCCCCATGCGGGGAAGCAGGTTGAAGGAATACCAATCATAGGGCGCTTTGAGGAGCGCGTTTGGCTTTGAGAATTCAAGCACCAGCGCGCGACCGCCAACGCGCAAAACGCGATGCATTTCGGCGAGCGCTTTGTCTTTGTGCGTCACATTGCGCAAGCCGAACGCAATGGTTACTGCGTCAAACGAGCGATCAGCGAAGGGCAGCGCCTCGGCGTTGCACTGCGAGCTCGGCGCGATCACGCCGCGATCGAGCAGTCGGTTGCGCCCCTCGGCGAGCATTGCGGCGTTGATGTCGGTGTGCAGCACCGCGCCCGCTTCGCCGACCAGCGGTTTCATAAGTGCGATCAAATCGCCAGTGCCGCTTGCGAGATCGAGCACTTTTTCTCCGTTTCGCAGCTGCAGCTGATCGACCGCGAAGCGCTTCCAGATGCGATGCAAACCGGCGGACATCACATCGTTCATCACATCGTATTTCGAGGCGACCGAATCGAATACGCCGCGCACTAGCGATTCTTTTTTGTCCTCGGCGACGGTTTTAAAGCCGAAGTGCGTGGTACCCGGGTCGTGCGCGCTACTCACGCGATGCTCCCGCACGCTCCAGGCGAGTCAGGTAATCTCGCCATGCGTTTTCTTTGTCGGCGCAGAGTTTGTACAGGTAGTCCCAGGAATAAATTCCGGAATTGTGACCGTCGCTAAAGGTCGGGCGAATCGCGTACATACCGACTGGTTCCAGCTCGTTGATGTCGATATTGCGTTTTCCAACTTGCAACACTTCTTGGCCCGGACCATGGCCGCGCACCTCGGCGGAAGGCGAATACACGCGAAGCAGCTCGAAGGACAACTCGTGCGTCGCCTCGGCGTAGCCAAGAATCAGCAAACGGCGCTTTTTGTCGAGCGTGATTTCGGTGGGGATGGGGGTGTCGCGTTCGAGTCCGGGCATGTCAGGGTTCAGGTCATAGGTTACAGGGTACAGGGTCCAGAAGAGCCGCGATCGCTGTTGCGACTTTGTCGGAGCGGCTTGCCGCGAATCACGCTTGGCATTGTAGGCGCGGTGTTACCGCGCCTACGCGCGGTCGCGTGTTGGCCATGTCGCCAGCAAAACCGCTGCGAGCGCGAGCGCGAAAGCGATGGCGTGCAACACGGTAAATGCCTCGCGAAGAAACACGATCCCGACGGTCGCCGAAGCGAGTGGCAAAAAGATCGTGAATACGCCCGCTCGCGAGGCCGGCACGGTTTTGAGGCCGGTCATCCACAGCCACACCGTCCAGACGCTGGCGGCCAGCGCGTAGAACACCAGCAGCAGCCAGGTGGCAGGGGGCACGGAAGAAAAATCAAAGCGGC
>JAAFJI010000232.1:0-3156 GCA_013298045.1 Betaproteobacteria bacterium | reverse complement strand
CCCACAGCGGCATCGACACGCTGGCGAAATCAAACGATGCTGCCTGCCACAGCCCGAACGGCGTGACGAGCGCGAAGCCCCAGAGGTTGATGAGCGCACTGATGCGCCGCGCCGAGAGTTTGCCGGTGAGCTTTTTGCCAATCACAACGTAGGCCGCCTCGCAGAACACCGCGCCGAGCAGCAGCGCGATGCCGAAAAGCGCTTGCGCAGAGTTGTCGGCGCTCGCGCGACCGAACGAGAGCGTGGCCACACCGGCAACGGCTAGTGCAATTGCAATCCAGGTACGAGCGGCCACGCGCTCTTTCAAAAAAAGCCACGACAGCAGTGCAACCGCCGCCGGGATCGCCGCCATCACCACGCCCGCAGTCAGCGCGCTGGCGTAGCGCATGCCGTAGAGCATGCAGATCGAAAACAGAAAGTTGCCGAGAAACGATTCGAGGAACAACAGCCGCTTCGCGCGGGTATCGAGCGGCGCAAATTCCGGCTCGCGTTTCAGCCAGTGCGCCATGGCCACCGCAGCAATCCCGAAGCGCAACCACGCGAGCAGGAACACCGGAAACACCGCAACCAGCACTTTCGAAAACCCAACGTAGGCACCGACAATGACCATGCCGAGTGCGAGGCAGAAATAGGCGAGCATGGGTGGAATAGTAAACAGCACTTTCGACGTTTGCCGCGATAAAAGGACAAATTCAGGGGATTTAGTTTTCTATTGACAAACTATAAAAATACCGAATTAAATCGATTTATTGGGGCAATAGGGGAGGTTGCTAGAGCTTTATGAGAACTCAGCGCCATCTTCGTCCACTCGCCGCCCGCTGCTCCCAGGCGCGAAGGTGCACAAATTCGCGCGTGAGAATGCGCGAACGCGCGAGTTGAGTCTCGCCACAATCTCGGCGACGCGCGATTGCGCGGCCTCACTTCATGATGTCGAGATGTTCCAGCCCGGCGAGCATATTTCGCCCCTTCGACTCGTGCCCTTCCAGCTTGATGCGCAGGCGCAAATCGTTCACGCTGTCGGCATTTCTGAGCGCATCTTCGTAGGAGATCAAGCCGTTTTCGTGGAGGTGGAAGAGTGACTGATCGAACGTCTGCATCCCAAGCTCGTTCGACTTCTTCATGATCTCTTTGATCTCCGAGACCTCGCCTTTGAAAATTAGATCCGAGATCAAAGGCGAGTTGAGCATCACCTCTACCGCCGGTACCCGACCGCGACCGTCGCGCTTGGCGATCAAACGCTGCGACACAAATGCGCGCAGGTTGAGCGAGAGATCCATCAACAGTTGCGGCCGCCGCAGCTCCGGGAAGAAGTTGATGATGCGGTCGAGCGCCTGGTTGGTGTTGTTGGCATGCAGCGTGGCCATGCACAAATGGCCGGTTTCGGCGAACGCCACCGCGTGATCCATCGACTCCTGATCGCGAATTTCGCCGATCAAAATCACATCCGGCGCTTGCCGCAGGGCGTTTTTGAGCCCGACGCCCCAGTTTTCGGTGTCGGTGCCGATCTCGCGCTGCGTGATCACGCAATTGCGATGCTCATGCACGAATTCAATCGGGTCTTCAATGGTGAGGATGTGGCCGCGCGAATTCCTGTTGCGGTGATCGATCATCGCCGCCATCGAAGTGGTTTTTCCGCTACCGGTTGCGCCCACGAAAATCACCAGGCCACGCTTGGCCATGACGATGTCGCGCAGAATCGGCGGCAGCATCAATTCCTCGAAGCGCGGAATGTTCACGTTGATCGTGCGCAGCACCATGCCGACCTGCGCCTGCTGCATGAACGCACTCACCCGGTAGCGGCCGAGTCCCGGCGGGTGAATCGCAAAATTGCATTCGTTGGTGCGCTCGAATTCTGCCGCCTGCTTGTCGTTCATGATCGAGCGGGCGAGGGTGAGCGTGTGCAACGGCGAGAGCACCTGTTTGGCCACCGGTGCGATTGCGCCGTCCACCTTAAGCGCTGGCGGAAATCCGGCGGTGATGAACAGGTCCGAGGCTTTGCGCTCGGCCATCATCGTCAGCAGCGAATTCATGAATTGGGTGGCTTGTTCGCGTTCCATAAAACTTCCTTGTCCGCACGAGTACGTGCGCTAATGCAACCTTGGGCGACGCAAAATAAGCGCGCGAGACGTATACAGTCCAATGCGTTGTCGAGCGATGCGTACTTTCATACGCGAGCCAGATGACAACGAAGCGATGTGCCGTCGAAGCCGCTTAGTTTGTGTTTCCCTAGGCGAACATCTCTCCTTGTTTTGCGGCGAGTCGTGCTTCGTTGGTGCCGATCAGGTTGCGTCGTACCAGATCCTGCAAACACTGATCCAGCGTTTGCATGCCCTGGCCCAAACTCGTCTGAATCACCGAATACATCTGCGCGATTTTGTTTTCGCGAATCAGGTTACGAATCGCGGGCGTGCCGAGCATGATCTCATGCGCCGCAATCCGTCCGGAGCCGTCCTTGCGTTTAAGCAGCGTCTGCGAGATCACCGCAATCAGCGATTCGGAAAGCATCGAGCGGGTCATGTCTTTTTCCTCCGCCGGGAACACGTCAACGATACGATCAATCGTTTTCGCAGCCGAAGAAGTGTGCAGCGTGCCGAACACCAAATGCCCGGTTTCCGCGGCAGTCAAAGCGAGGCGAATCGTTTCCAGATCGCGCATCTCGCCAACCAGAATCACGTCCGGATCTTCGCGCAGCGCCGAGCGAAGCGCGTTCGAAAACGAGAGCGTTTGCGGACCGAGTTCGCGCTGATTGATGAGGCATTTTTTGCTCTCGTGCACGAATTCGATCGGGTCTTCGACCGTGAGCACATGCCCAAGCACGTTGTCGTTGACGTGATTGACCATACCGGCAAGGGTCGTCGATTTGCCCGAACCGGTCGGCCCCGTGACCAGCACCAGACCGCGCGGCTTCATTGCGAGGTCGGCAAAAATTTTCGGTGTGCCCAGCTCTTCGAGCGAGAGCACGCGCGAGGGAATGGTTCGGAACACCGCCGCTGCGCCGCGATCCTGGTTAAACGCGTTGACCCGGAAGCGCGCCAGGTTCGGAATCTCGAACGAGAAATCCACCTCCAGATTTTCTTCGTAGACTTTGCGCTGCGCGTCGGACATGATGTCGTAGACCAGCCCGTGCACATCCTTGTGCTCCATCGCCGGCAAATT
>JAAFJI010000231.1 GCA_013298045.1 Betaproteobacteria bacterium | reverse complement strand
ACTCGAAGACAAAGCGCATCCCCATGTTCCAGATTTCGCGCTTACCGCCGCCGAATTCTTGACGCATGCGTTCCGAGAAACGACGCATGTCTTGTACACCCCACGCGTACCCACAGCGATACATCATGAGTGCACTCGCGGCGCCCACTTCTTCTTCGATGCCACCATGTAAGCCATTGATAAACGCTTCGGTTACCTTCGCGGCGCGCTGTCCGTCGCGCAGATAGATCGCTCCGCGTTCGGATTCATGGCTAAAGAACTCTTCTGGATGAAAATAGTTGTGATAGCCGCGAAACCCGCCCTCGGTGGGATCGATCGCGTCTTGTGTACGAGCAATTGATTCAGCCATGGTAATCGTTCCCTAAGAGATTAGCTCTTGTTCAAGTTGAGTTGTTGCACGTCGAAATCCACTCCGCGCAATTCGCCTATCGCGGAGCGCGTGATGATCTTGTTCTCTTGAATTAACACACGACCGCTGACCGGATGCAAGATTGGGGTCGTCGTACGCTTACCGATAAGCTTCTCGATGTCGGAGAACGACTCGACATAAAGCCCACGCGGCAGCGAAACAATCAAACCGTCCTTCAGCACTTTGCTCTGACACGCCAGGCGGCTGTTGCTTTGCGCGCCTGTCAGCATGGACAGAGTGAGCTTCTCGCGCTCGGTCTGCGGCGTTAAGCAATCGGCACCTTTATCGATGTAGACGTGGCAGGTTGCACAGAGACCGCGACCGCCGCAAAGCATCTTGACCGGTACGCTTTTCGCAAGCAAGGCATCTAGCAAACGCTCCTGCGTTTGGATAATGGCCGGCACTCCATCGTTATGGAACTGAACGGATTTCATGAACGTCCCATAACGAAGGAAAGACCAGACAAATGTCGCGGAAGCCCACAAAATGGAGCACCTGCGCAGTGTTGTGGTCCAAAAGCCAAGTCCTCGCATGCGTGCGACGGCCAAATCGCCATGCGCACTTGCTGCCATTCGTCGGACCTATCCATATTCATTTACGCAGCCCTCATTGCGGGTGTAGCCTCAGCACCCGCGTCATGCGCCGCGGAGAACATTCGATCAACGGCTGCCTCCACGATGGTCCAGGACGAGGAAAACAGCGAGGCACGGACGAATCGCTTAACTTCGTTGTCGGGCAACTTATACGTATAGCCCGCCAATGCGCTAGCGCTGTGGAACCAGATCAAGCTGGGCAGCGTCCAACCCGAATCCGCTGGAAGCAACGGCTTGAGCAATTTTTCGGAATGCTGTCGCCGATCAAACAAGATCGCACCAACCAGAAACCGATCTAACAGCACGCCGAACTCGTCTGAAAAATTCGCACGCTGAGAATCGTCGAAATCGATGCGCACCTTCGGATCGTATAGATAGGTCAGTGCGTCACGTCGAGCCCGGAAGACACTACTCGCATGTGCGCCGCCTAACTGCTCGAACGCGTGCGCAATTGCGCCCTGCGCTGCGAATGTACGATCGATTCGAAAGACCCATAGCGCGCGATCAAGCGCGCGCGCGCTCGCCTCTCCGAGTTCGACTTTGGTGTGACCGATCAGCATACGCTTACGTCGCAATTCGATTGGGGTGCGCGTTTGTTTCAGCGACGCAAGATCGCTCGCAAGTCGAGCGCAAACTTCGTTGCTCGGCACGCCAACACGCGTCACGCTATCGACGAACGCTTCGCTATGCGTATTCGAGGCCGCACGCGATTCGGTTTGCGCTACGAAACTCGCGAGGCGCCAGAGCGTCTGACAGCCGGCGACACCTGCAAAAGCTGCTCCCCATTGGTGCGGTGCCTCGATCGCACCGGCCTCGCGGATACGTGCAATATCCATTAGCGCCGTCGTAACCTGTCCCGTCCTTGCGACGAAGCGCTCACGCAACGACTCGCTCAGCTCGCCGCCGATGTTTGAATCAAGTGCAAGCTTCACGTCGGCCCAGTCTTTGGCCGATTTCTCCGAAACTACTGAGGAAGAAAGTACCACACGACGCAAAAGCATCAACCCAGGAATCGGCGCGAAATCGGGAGTCGCCGCCGCGACGAGCAACCCGCTTAGCGCTTCGCGCCACTGTAGCTCTTCGTCGATGCTATCGGAGAATATCGGCGTTTGCCCGCGCAGCGAGCGCCGCGCGTACAGCGCGACCTCGCCAAACCATTCCGACGTTGCAAGACCTTGTGCGACCAGTCGGTTGAGCGCGCTGAGTTCTGCGCGCCCGAGCACGGGGCGAAGCGCCGCGTCGAGTGCAAGCCAAAGTCCTTGGATGCCGCTTGCCGTGTCAATAGCGAGCGTCTCAGCGGTGAAACACAACTGCCTATGAATGTTGATCGCAGCAAGCGAACTCGGCTCTGAGAGCAATGCAACGCCGAGCGCCGCGAGGAAGCGCTCGATCGCCAAATCCTGTTTTGTACTCGGCGCATTCGTGCGAAGCTGACGCGCGGTTTGCTGAGCGATCGCGACACTACTCTCGATAAAGCACCGCCCAAGCGCGATGTCTTGCAGCACACTGTGTCCCTCGCGAAGCACCTGTATCGCGAAGGCTGCGTGGCTTACTGCACGGTCCGCGATGATTCGATCCTCCCAAGCGAACCACTCGTCTTCAAGGGTTGCAGGCGTTGACTGGTGAATCAGCGCAAACATGTCTTTGCGGTGGTGCGACCAAACGAGCTCTTGATCGCCGTGTTTGGCGAGCGCGTCGGCGACGGATTCCGCAAATTCGCGCAGCGAGGGCGGTGCAAGCTCAGCCGCACCAACCAATGCCTCGCGCACCGATGGATGACCGGTCGTCGGTGTTGTCCCAAAAACGAGCGTCCAACCCTTTCCGTGCCACATCATAGGCGCGTAGAGATCGTGCTTTGTGGCAGCGGCGCGCAAACTCACTCCAAACGTCGAGGTGTACAAATTCGCGAGCGGATTGAACACGATAAACGCCTCGTCCGTGCTCATGCGCGCGAGCAATTCCTGCAACAAGAGCTTTAGGTTGCAAGCCATGAACGGGCGCGGAACATTGGTGATGCGCTTTGCAAGAATGCTGCTCCACCAAAACATCAGATCGACGCCGATTTCGCTGGCTCCGCGCGCCAAAAGATAGGCCACGCGACCTAAGTTAAACGTATTGTCGGCGACACCCAGTTCCCACGCACGCTTCACGCCGACGCGCGGCACGTCCTCTGGGTGAGACTCGGCGTGCGAGGCATAGGCGACAGGCCCTGCGCGCGATACCGCAGTCGCAATTTCCGAAATTTGCGGTACCAGTGCAACCGCAACACAACACATCGGTATGCGTTCAATCAATTCGGACAAAACAGCCATAGCCGGATCATCACGTTCTTGCATCGTAGCAAGCATTCGCCGATAGCCGTCTTTCAGCGCGGCTACGTCCGGCGCGCGTTCGTGCCAAAAAAGCAGCGAGACCAAAAAACGCGCGCAGTATGACTTCGCATCGTCGCCGTACAAGCGCTGTCCGGCCACAATCGACAGCAACATCGCGTCGACATCTCCGCGCGTAAGTCCTGGCGTATCAGCTGCCAGGCTTGCCGCCACATCGCTTTCAACGGGCGCGCTGCGCAAGATGTCTTGCGCAATATCGGCCGCCGATTTGAGTAGCGGTGCTGCGCGTGCGTGCAGCTGACGCGCACCGTCAGAGCGAATTTCAATTTGCGCGAGCCCCGCACTTACCTGACGAAACTTGCGCCAAATGTTCGCATCGTGTTCGAGGTCCAAGTACGGCGCAACTCGCGAACGGAAGCGAAGGCGTGCAATCATCGGGTCTTCGATGATGGCGGCGCTCATCACGGCTTCACGCAACAGCGCAGAGAGCTGGCGATTAAGTCGTGTACGACTGTTTTCGTCGCCCGCCCCTTCGACCAACTGCGAGGCGAGCCGCGCGACTGACTGTTGCGACTCCCCTTCCATCGCTGCGGTCTCGGCAGTTAGCCGTCCAATCAATGCAAACCATGACCATGCGGTGGACATCCAATCGAGTTGCACGCGCTCGACTCGTGTGCGCAGCGCCTCAACAACCTGGACGCGTGCGGTCTCGGCCGCGTTAGGCGAGAAACCGGCTTCAACGAACCCGTTGGGATTGACGGACTGATGGAAACGGACGCTTAAGTCGGCACCGGGGCGCGCATCTAGCACGATCTTCGCGCAAAGCAGATGCATCACACCCGACGCGTTTGGAAAACGAACTGCAAATTCTTCTGCGAAGATACGCAGAAAATCGAAACGCGGGATTGCCGCGAGCAGGCACTCGGTTGCACCCGACAGCGCACAATAGTGAATTCGTTGCGAGCTTGCAGCTTGATATCGTTCAAGTTTGCCGAGCAGCATTTCCCAGAGCCCTGGTGGCGCACTGACCGCCGATACGACGCGTTCGATGAACAAGCGGATGTAATCGAGCTCCGAGGCTAGTGCGCCAACAACACGCATGTTTGTCCACTCCGTGAGCATGCGCGCTAGCAGATTCTCCAGCTTTGCGAAATCGATGTCGTCCCATCCCGACTGCTTTTGCATGGCGCGCAATTCGGAAGAGATCGCCGCGGCACAGTCTGCCGAATTCCTCACCATCGCAGCTCGATGACGTGAGAGCTCGCCGAGACTCACCAGGAAGTCGAGCCCAAGAAGCCCCTGTGCCGTCACTCGCGAGCCGAGCACTGGAGCGACTGCGGCGAGCGCGTAGTGCATCACCAAATGTGCAGCATCGGCCCGCGCGATCTTTTGCAGCTGTTGCACGAGCATTAGCCACGAGAGCGTGACCTGATCGCCGTCGCGCTGGTTCTCGGCCGCAGAAATTGCCATATCGACCAACTGGGTGCATGCATCTTCTTTGTTTTGCACGTCGATCCGGGAAACGATCGGTTCGCAGCGAACCAATGCGCGGATGAGCTCGACACGTTTTGCGCGCAACAATCCCGCATAGTTGGTCGTCTGCGCCTCGCCGCCCAACATTGCAATCTGCGACGAGTCGATGCCGAGTACGCGCCCGAAAATGCTGGTTGTAGCGCTCATTGCGTAGCCTTCGCTTTTGACGCCGACCGAACATCATCCATCGCTTGCGCAAAGCACTCGAATGCCGAGTTCGCCGCCTGTGCGGCAAGCTGCATCGCTTTCGGCGTGGTCAGACACTGGCGCAACGCTTGAATTACTTCCGCGAAGCCCGCAGCCGAAGCGGCCATCGCGCCGAAATACTCGATCGAGCGCACGCGAGCGTCGTCATGCAGGAGCAGAGTCTCGGAAATTCGTTTCGAGCCGAGGCTGGAGCCCGCTATCACATAGGCAACACCCAACTGCGACTCTCGCAGGGAGAACGCAATCTCGTGTGCCCGCTCAGAAACAATGAGGGGCTCCAAACCAAAGCGAGCAATATCGGCTTCTAATCGCAGTACCGCATCGCTCGTAAAAAAGACTCGCGGGACGCTTGTGTGCAGACCCTTCGCTGGGCAAGCGAACGATAGGCGTCGATAGGCAAGCGACATTGCGACAAGCGCGCGCCAAACGGCCTCGACCGGCGCATCGCGAGCGACCAGCGCGGCCATACACGGGTGCGAATCGAGCCGCAGGTGCG
>JAAFJI010000230.1 GCA_013298045.1 Betaproteobacteria bacterium | reverse complement strand
CGGATGGCGACCATTGGAAAGCGCTTTGGCGTCGGCGAGTGCCTCGGCTGCAATCGTGTGCAGTGACACCGGTGCCGCATCTACCGGCACCTGGTCGTTTTCAAGCCGCGCCAGCGTGAGTAAATCCTCGACCAGGCGGCGCATGTTCTCGGTTTGTCCGGCAATCAGCGCGAAGTAGCGTTTCTGATCGTCGGGCTCGACCGGCAAGTCCCGCAAGGTTTCGACATAACCGCCGACGACGGTGAGCGGCGTTCGCATTTCGTGTGAAACGTTGGCGACAAAATCGCGGCGCATTCGATCCAAGCGTTCGCGCTCGGTAATGTCGCGTGTGACCAGCAGTCGGGCACCGTCAACCGTGCTTTCGACATGAACCAATACCGCACGCGTGCCAACCGTGATGACTGGCGCACGCTCATTCGGGGCTCGCAGGTAGGCTAAAAAATCGGGGGATCGAATCAGCTGACCAATTGGTTTACCGACATCGCGAAACGCGTCGAGCGCGTGAAGGGTTAAAGCCGAGCGGTTGCACCACAGAATCCGATCATCCGGATCGAGAAGGAATAGTCCATCGGGCACCGCGTTGGTGATCTGCTTGCGCTGCTCGATTTCGGCGTCGCGAACCCTTGCGAGATCCTGCGCATCTCGTAGCTGCTGGCGAAGCCGCGCGACCGTATCGTCAAATGCGACATCGATTGCAGCCGGGTCACGCAGAAGCGCGCGCGCGGCCTGTGCTTGATGACGCGCAGTCCAGCCGTAGTAGCCCGCGATCGCAGCGAACCAGACGACCGGCAGCCACGGCGACACCCAGAGACCCGCGACGACAACAGCAATCGACACCGCCACGAGCAGATGCAAGGAAAATTTCATCGACGCGAGTGTAGTGCGATCGGCTGGCGACGCTGTACTACGCTTTCTTCAGCCGATAGCCACCGCCGCGCACCGTCTCGATCATCCGATCATGACCGGAGGGTTCGAGCGCCTGGCGCAAGCGGCGCACGTGCACATCTACGGTGCGCTCCTCGATGAACACATGATCGCCCCAAACCCCGTCCAGAAGCGCTTGACGCGTCATCACCCGCTCCGGCCGGGTCATCAAAAAACGCAGCAAGCGAAATTCGGTCGGGCCGAGCTTTAGCGCTTGCTCGCCGCCGCTGACCCGGTGCGAAATTGGGTCGAGCTTGAGCCCCGAAACCTCAAGTGGTGCGTCGCTCGTCTCCGGCGCAGCACGGCGCAGGAGCGCTTTGATTCGAGCCATCAACTCCTTTGGCGAGAACGGCTTGGTGACGTAGTCGTCCACGCCGGTCTCAAAGCCGCGTACCTTATCGTCTTCGGCGGCTCGCGCGGTGAGCATCAGAATTGGCAGATCGCGGGTACGTTCATCCGCGCGCAACTCTCGCGCGAAATCCACGCCGGGTTTATCCGGCAACATCCAGTCCAGCACAACCAAATCGGGCAAGGTTTCATCGACGACGTCTCGTGCGTCGAGTACCGCGTGGACGACCTGAGCCTGGTAGCCCGCATGTTTGCAATGCAAAAGGACAAGATCGGCAATCGCCGGTTCGTCTTCAACGATCAAAATTTTTGCTGCCATGACCGTAGTTTTATGACAATCAGGTTACGATGTTGTTACATCTCACGTAGCGTTAAACTTTCGACTCCGTGCGGGCGTAGTTCAATGGTAGAACTGTAGCTTCCCAAGCTACTAACGTGGGTTCGATTCCCATCGCCCGCTCCAGGTTCTTGTTCCGAGTTCTGGATGCGCCGCACGGCTTGGAATCGAACCCACGTTCGTGGGAAGGGTTCGACGTGCCGCACAACGTGCGGCCGGACGCCCGCGAGGGCGGTCGCGAAGCGATGCGGGACACGAAGTGCCTGCACATTCCCATCGCCCGCTCCAGTCTCCGCCGCTTTTGCGAAAATCTGCCCCTTTCTCGCTGCACTACACCATGACTCCATCCGAAGTCGTCCAGGCACAACTCGATGCATTCAACCGAAAGGATGTCGACGCGATCTTGCAAACCTTCGCGCCAGACGCCGAACAGTACGAGCTACACGGCGCGCTGCTCGCCAAGGGGCATGAGGCAATGCGCACGCGCTTCGCGCTTCGATTCGCCGAACCAGACCTTTTTGCCCGCTTACTTTCGCGCAACGTCCTGGATCGTTTCGTGATCGATCATGAAGAGATCGTTCGCAATTTCCCCGACGGCTTGGGCACGGTCGAGATGCTATGCGTCTACGAAGTGCGCCAAGGCTTGATCGTCAAGGCAAGTTATGCATCGACGCCGCCTCGCTTGCTGAAATCGACCCCGACTATTTAATCGACTCCCAGTCGCCGTGGTCGCGCACCCGCCATTTGCCGTTGACCGGGACGACCGTTGCCGTGCCGCGTTGCCGCTTGCCGAAAATGTCTGCCTCAATCACGAGCACAGCAACGCCCGCGTCAACACTTCCGCCGAGCACTTTGCAGCGCTGCGGCGAGGATTTTGCGTTTTCGCGCTGGATTGCCCAGTCGCGCTCAACTACCTGCTGCACACTCAGCGTTTGTTTGGCTTCGCGGCTGCGAGCATCGACTACGGATTGCGACGGCAGCTGTTTGTTGCGTTCCAGACGTTTGTAGTAACTGGCGGCGTCGCGCTCAATCTCAAAGCCCCGGCAATATGCGAGCAACACCGCGCCGGGTGCACCGCCGTCACTGGGTAGCCGCCGACCTTTTTTTGCGTAGCTTGGCAGTTCCACCTGCGGCGCGGTTTCTTTCGAGGGAATCGGCATCTCGATCGGCAGCGGCTCTGGTGGCGCAGGTGGTGGCGCGGGCGGCGGTGGAGGTGGCAGTGGCGCGGGGATCGGCGGAGGAGGCGGTGGCGGTGGCGGGGGAGGCGGCTCGACCGTCGCACAGGCGGAGAGCAGCGCTGCGCTGATCGCAATCGAAGCGAAAATCGAATGACGCCTGTCGCGCAGTTGATTTGCAACTGCAATGGGGAGCGCGTGCTTCAAATTCATGCGAACGTGTCGTGAAGAGAGCTTGACCATGCAGTTTACTGCGGTGCGTGCGTGAGCGGCAAAAGCGTGGTTTCTTTCACTTTTTCGAGCACGAACGCGGATTTCACGTTCACCACACCCGGCAGCGTCAAGACTCGATCCATCAAAAACGACGTGTAGTGTTTCAGGTTCGGCATCACCACTTGCATCGTATAGTCCATTTCTCCCGAGAGCGAGTGACACCAGGTAACCTCGCTCCAGGTGAGCACGGCGGCTTTGAGTCGGTCACGCGCTTTCGCGTCGCGCTTGTCGAGCGCGACGTCCAAGTGCACAGTGAGGCCGAGTCCGATTTTTTCCGGATTAAGCAATGCCGCGTAGCCGGCGATGAAGCCTTGCTCTTCAAGCACGCGCACACGACGCAGGCACGGGGATGCGGAAAGATTTACCTTCTCGGCGAGTTCGATATTCGTCAATCGACCGTCAGACTGCAAGACTTCTAAAATGCGCAAATCAGTGCGATCCATAGAAAAAATCGTTCGGTTGTAGTTAATGGCGCAATAATATCTCAGCTCAGCGCTGATTCAAGCATCATTACGCCATTTCATTTCGTGCGCCATCGCACAAAATATCGCCTCTGTTTTCATTTCCACCGCATCAGTATGGCTAGCGCATTTCAAGCTTGGGACAACCCGATGGCAACCGACGGCTTCGAATTCATCGAATTCGCAGCACCCGATCCGGCGGCGATGGGTGCATTGTTTGAGCAAATGGGTTTCGTCGCCGTTGCGAAGCATCGCTCGAAAAATGTGTTGCTCTACAAACAAGGCGATATTAATTTCATTCTGAACGCCGAGCCGGGATCGTTTGCGCAGAGCTTCGCGCGCGTGCACGGACCATCGATTTGTGCGATTGCGTTTCGTGTGAAAGACGCCGCGTTTGCGTACAAGCGCGCGGTCGAATTGGGCGCTTGGGGCGTGACGGCGCAGCCTGGTCCGATGGAGTTGAACATTCCCGCGATCAAAGGGATTGGTGACTCGTTGCTTTACTTCGTCGACCGCTACGATGGCAATGGCAACAACGTTACGATCTATGACATTGACTTTGTTCCAATCGCGAACGCGCCGCGTGTCCCCGAAGGCGCAGGTCTCACGTATCTCGATCACCTCACACATAACGTGCATCGCGGACGCATGGACGAGTGGGCGGGCTTCTACGAGCGCCTGTTCAACTTCAAAGAAGTGCGCTACTTCGACATCGAAGGCAAATTGACGGGACTCAAATCAAAAGCGATGACGAGTCCGTGCGGAAAAATTCGCATCCCGATCAACGAATCGAGCGACGACAAATCGCAAATCGCGGAATACTTGCATGCGTATCACGGCGAAGGCATTCAACACGTCGCTTTCGGCGCGAAAGACATTTACGAAACCGTCGGCGCGCTGTCGAAAAAAGTGCCGTTCCAAACCACGCCCGCAACGTACTACGAACAACTGCCGAAACGCATTCCGAATCACGGCGAAGACGCGCCGCGTTTGCAAGCACTCAATATCCTGGTTGACGGCGCGCCAGAAGACAGCGGTCTCTTGCTGCAAATCTTCACGCAGAATTTGATCGGCCCGATCTTCTTCGAAATCATTCAACGAAAAGGCAATCAGGGTTTCGGTGAAGGCAACTTCAAAGCGCTGTTTGAATCCATTGAGCTAGATCAGATTCGCCGTGGCGTGTTGAAGGCATAGCGCGCGATCGATTGGTCAATTCTGACTACAGCTTAATTGCTTAAAGCCCAATAAATACTGCCGTTTTTTAATTAACTGATAATAATTGCTTAGTATTTTATTGCTGGCTATTGCCCTATTCAATTGGGCGATCGTGCAAGAAGTTTTATTGATTTCTTTGCATCACCTCAGCAAAGAAACGGTAGCGCCACGCCGCGCACGCGCGAGGGAATGAGCGCAACGTTCCACAGCGCAAGTAGCAGCAGCAACACGCCGAGCGCGCGTCGCACGCTCGGTTGCTTAAGCTTGGCGAGCGTCTGCTGCGACAAGAGCCCGAGCGCGAGCAATACCGGCATCGTCGAAAGACCGAACGCAATCATTACCAGCGCGGCGCCCAGCGGATCAATGGCAATCACCGCGAGCCCGAGCGCGCTGTAGACCATGCCGCACGGCAACATCCCCCACATGCCGCCGCGCAGCACGTCGCCCGCGGTACCGCCACGCGTATTCGCGAAGCTGCGCGCAGTGTCGAGACCATTCCAAACGCTACGACCCAAGGCTTCGACGGGCGCGTACGCCTGCCGAAAACCCATGAGATACAGTGCCGAAAAAATGAGCAGCAGATTGGGGACGAGAAACCACGCCGTTTGCAGCACTTCGTTGCGCAAAAACTGGGTGAACGCGGTCGTGAGCGAGGCGGCAAGCGCGCCGAGCAGGGCATAGGTTCCGATGCGTCCGAGGTGTGCCGCGATCGGTTGTTTGGGCGTGGCCGTCCGCGTGACCAAAGCAATGGTCGTCGGTCCGCACATGGTCGCACAGTGTCCGGCTCCCATGAGTCCGAGCAGGACAGCGGCGGTGATGAGCGAGAGGGTCATGGCGGCAAGCGCTTAG
>JAAFJI010000023.1 GCA_013298045.1 Betaproteobacteria bacterium | reverse complement strand
CGTAGCGTTGAGAGATTGCCAATCGCCAGTGCAACAAGATGAGACAGGGCACAGGACGGTTGGTTTTATACATTTCCTTCGCATTGCCTCATATAACAAAGAAAACCCGGCGATTATTCTATATATGGATAACCTATTTTTATCGCAATTACATCATGTTTTATAGGGCCATATGGTAGATAGCTAACAGTGAATCGTCGCAGTCTCGCGAACCAGCCAGAGTCGGGTCGATACAAACCGAGCGACCCCAGGTGGTCGCCTACATTCGGACGGACAACGCGAACCCTTGTGATCGCCTGCAACCCGAAAAACTACCCACCGCGTTCGCCCATCAGCGCCGAACCCGCTGCGCTTAGGGTCAAACCGGGTGGCGACCGGGCGTTCTCTCTCTAAACTTCTTAGTTCAGAAAGGCGCGTGTTTTGCGCTGCATCACTCAAGGAGTTTTCATGATTTCTCGTCGCGATTTGTTGATCGGGGGCGGCGCTGCCGCTGCGACCTACGCCGCTACTTCTTTCTTTCCGCTAATTGCACAGAACGCGCCGAGTTTCGGTGCGCCAAGCGTGGTGCAAGTGGGTTTCCGCAAACAAAAGCTGGGCGACATGGAAATCGTTGCGCTCAACGACGGTGTGCTGCGCCGTCCGCTTGCTGCTGAATTTGTAAAAAACGCGCCGCTCGATCAAGTGCAGGCGCTGCTCAAGTCGCAAAATCTGCCGACCGAATACATCGATATCCCGTTCACCGCGTTCTTGATCGTTGCGGGCAATCGCCGCATCCTGATGGACACCGGCTTCGCCGATAACGGCCCTGCGACGACCGGGCGCTTGATGGCCAATTTGAATGCGGCGGGTTTCAAGGCCGAGGACATCGATACCGTGGTCATCAGCCATTACCACGGCGACCACATCAACGGCGTGCGCAACAAAGCCGGTCAGCTGGTCTTCCCGAAGGCAAAGATCATGGTGCCCGCGCCTGAGCATGCGTTCTGGATGGACGATGCGCGCATGAACGCCGCGCCGGAGGCGATGAAGGGCGCGTTTGGCGCAGTGCGTCGCGTGTTCACCGGTCTCAGCGCCGATCAGCTGACCCAATTCCAGCCCGGCGCGGAAATCGCCCCAGGGATCACGAGCGTCGCCGCGTTTGGCCACACGCCGGGTCATACGCTGTTCACCGTGCAAAGCAAAGGCGAAAAATTCGCCTTCGTCGCCGACCTGACCAATATCCCGCAGCTCTTCGCGCGCAATCCGGACTGGGCGGTGCAATTCGATATGGACGCCGACGCCGCCCGCGCGTCGCGCCGCAAGGTCTTCGAGATGATCGTGAACGAAAAGATGATGGCCGGCGGTTATCACTTCCCGTTCCCGGCGTTCGGCAAGATCGAGCCGCTCGGCACGGGCTACGACTTCAAGCCGGTCGCATAACCAGGCTCGCCTCGCGAAAAAAAGGCGTCTTCGGACGCCTTTTTCGTTCTTTGCCCACAATAATTGAGCTTAAGAGCACAAAAAAATGCTAGGCGAGACGCTTTTTCAATCGTTGGTCACGCCCATTTATGAGGGCTTATCAGCTATGTCCTGAAGGTGTTGCGTTGAATTGTTGTGAAAACCGTCTCGGCAACCCGCGCACAAGCGCACCGCGA
This sequence comes from Betaproteobacteria bacterium, assembly GCA_013298045.1. GTDB lineage: Bacteria > Pseudomonadota > Gammaproteobacteria > Burkholderiales > Casimicrobiaceae > Casimicrobium. Next base: position 23,640 of record JAAFJI010000023.1, on the reverse strand, counting down.
CGCTCGACAACCGGTCTTTGCGATTGCTGTTGAGCGCTCCATAATCGATGCATGACGAGTCACGCGCCGACGCGCCGGAGAACTGCTCGATGCTGCGTTACCTGCAAAACCAATATGCCGTGATGACAATGCGATCCGCGCTGTTTGCGCTGTCGCTTTGTCTCGCCAGTCACGCCGCGACCGCGCAATTGACTCCGATTCACGACGTTCAGGGATCGGGCGCAACTTCGCCGTTGACTGGCCAGGCAGTCACCGTGCGCGGTATCGTTACCGCCATTAAGTTCAACAACGGTTTTTTCATCCAGGAACCGGACGCGTTGGTTGACGCGGATCCGGCGACCTCCGAAGGCATTTTTGTGTTCACGTCGGTCGCACCGCCTACCAACGCAGTGGTCGGAAACCTTGTGCAAGTCACGGGAACAGTCGCCGAATTTTTGCCATCGACCGATCCGCTCTCGCGATCGGTCACGCAACTTGTCTTGCCGACGGTGGTGCTCTTGTCCACCGGCAACCCGCTTCCGGCACCGATCGTTCTCACGACCGCATCGCTCAACCCGCTCGGCGGTCTCGATCAACTCGAACGCTTTGAGGGCATGAGAGTGTCGATCCCGTCGATGACCGTGGTCTCCCCTTCGGAAGGCACGATTACCGAGTCGAGTGCGACCGCAACGACAACCGGCGTTTTCCATGGCGTGATCACTGGAGCCGCGCGCGCGTTTCGTGAGCCCGGACTCGATCCGCCGACGATCCCGATCCCGCCCGGTTTGACGCCACCGATCTTCGACGGCAATCCGGAGGGGATTCAAGTGCGCAGCCGTGGCCAAACGGGGACAAACGCGATCGAGGTGCCCGTGGGCGCGCTCGTCACCGGACTCGTTGGGGTGCTCGACTACGTACCGCGACGCTACGCCTTGCTGCCTGACCCAGGCAGCGGCACCGTGGCAGGTGGTGCAATCCTGCGTGCGGTGAGCGCGCCATTCGCCGAGGAAGTCACGATTGCGAGCGTTTCGCTTGGTCGTTTCTTCGACGAAGTCAACGATAGCAACGGTGCCGTAACGCTCACGGCGGCGGGGTTCGATAAACGTCTCAACAAGGCGTCCATCGCAATTTCTGATTTCCTCAGAGCGCCCGATATCGTCGCGGTGCAAGAAGCTGAGAATCTGCGCGTGCTCGGCTTGCTCGCCGACCGCATCAACGCGACTTCGGCGCTTGCGCCGCAATACGTTCCGTATCTCATTCAAGGCAATGACGTGGGGTCGCTAAATCTCGGGTTCCTCGTGAGCACTCGTACCATCTCGCCGGGGGTGCCTCGGGTGGATGTCGTCGAGCTCGTCCAGCGCTCGAAGAACACGGTGCTTAACAATCCGGACAGTTCGACCTCGCTTTTGCACGACAGACCGCCCTTGCTGCTGCGCGTAAACGTCAATCGTGCTCCGGGTCTGAGCTGGCCGGTGACGGTGCTGAACCTGCATCTACGCAGCCGCAACGGACTGGACGACACGACGCCAGGCTCAAGCGGATGGCCGACCGAGGGCGATCGCGTTCGCTCGAAACGACAAAAGCAAGCCGAAGACGTCGCGACGATTATTCAGGCGCGACAACTCGCCAATGCCAACGAAAACATCGTTGTGACCGGCGACTTCAATGCGTACGAGTTCAACGATGGTCATGCGCATCTTCTCGGCGTCATCAGTGGAAGTGCTGCGCCGGGAGCCGAAACACTGGTCAACGAGACGGCGAGCCCCGTGACCCCGCCGCTACAAAATTTGTCTCTTAATGTGCCTTCGATCGAGCGATACAACCGCACGGATAGAGGCAACGCCGAACTCGCGACGCATACGCTCGCGAGCGCCAGAGCGCTGCAAACAACCATCGCACATCGCGTCGAATTCGCGCGTTTGAACGCCGATTTTCAAGCGAGTTCTTACGGCGTGCCGGGGTCAGCCGAGCGCTTCGCCTCGCAAGATCCGAGCGTGGCTTACTTCCTTCCGAAGCGCTTCGCAACCTTGAACGTTGACGATAGCGGCGTGAACACGCGTTATCGCGCGCTGAGTGATGGTCTTGCGATTCTGCGCTACCTGCGCGCAGAACGTGGCGCATCGCTTGCCGCGGCGGCCGCGAGCGACGCCGCGCGCGGCACGAGCGATTCGATCGCAGCCTATCTCGATGCGCTGGGCATGATGCTCGATGTCGACGGCAACGGCGTTAAAGACGACGCCACCGATGGTTTGCTAATCCTTCGCTTTTTACTCGGAATTCGCGATGCATCACTGATCGCGAATGCGCTTGCGAGCTCGCCGCCGGCAACGCGTACGACCGCGGTCGAGATCGTGGACTACCTGAACGCGATGACGCCGTAGGTGTATCGACGCGAACCGCAGGCACAGGATTTGGACGATCTCAATCGAGCTCGATCGCCGTGAGGCGCGAAGTGAGCGGCACCGCAAAGGCGAAATTCATGATGGGCGTCTGCTGCGCCGAGATCAGGCGGTACTGTTGTACCGCAAAGCCAATGACGGGCAGCCCGACCAGTTGCACCCGAACCGGACGCCATGTGGGACTCGCAGACGACGACGCTTCGACCAGTGCTTCGCGCGGCGTCAGGGTGCGCAGTGTCGGACTTGCACTCTCACTCGAATGCGCCCAAGAAAAGCTGCCCCAGCCACCCTCTTGACCTACCGCAGGAACCGCGAAACCAGCGTTCTGGTAGCCGAACATGCGAAGCCAGTTTGGGGCTGCAAGTAGCGTTCCGTCAAAGGGCAGGTTGGAGATGATCGCACTGGCGACATAGCACAGCGCGTAAGGCGAAACCGGCGGCATGACTGGAAACCCAGCCCGCCCTGAGGAGAAACCTGTTTCGCGATCGGTCGAGCTAGCGGACGGATCGCGTACTCTGTCGCAAGCGTTGGAGGCGGTCGGATTCCATGTCGCAAAAGGCTCCATTGCCGATGTGCGTGGCAAGTACGCTTTTGTCGGCGTTGCAAAGAGCATGGTGGCTGCTACGGTGTTATCCGCCGTATATGCATACTCCGTTTGCGAAGACGAAGCCATCAACAACGCTGAGACCGCGTCAATTGATCGGTCAAACCGAACCCACAGCGCCACCGGGTTAAAGCGCTCGCTCGCGCGCTCGTTGCGAAGGGCGTTGTCTAAACGATCGACATACTCGCGCGCGAGCGTCGCCGACACACTTGCCCACTGGTTGCCACCGCTGGCTAGGTCAACCGTTTGGGTCGGCGGCGCGAAAAGGGCGGTGGGACTTGGGTTTGTCGTCCAGAAATTTTCAATCGCCGTGGTTGGCGTGACTGCTACCGTGCCGAGCGCGGACGGTGCAATGATCGAGAGCGTTCCGCGCAGCCCGCCGCTGGGTGCGGTCAGTTCAGTCGGACGCGGCTCATAGTCATTCGCACCGACAACGAGGCACGGCGGTATGCGACGATACTGTGACGCAGCCGAGGCCGGGATATGCGTGATGTCAGCCTGCAAGCTCGCCGGATCGGCTTCGGTCGAAAGTGGAATCGTCGCAAGCTCTATGACTTCCACTAAGCCTTCGTATGCGCGCTCGATGCCATTGACGACATCCCCGATATAGCCATCGCGCGAAAACGCCAAGCCTTCCTCGCGGGAGATCGCTGGCGAGGTGCAGGATTGATCGCCGGTGCGAAGTCGGGCGACCCCGCTTGCATCGCGGACGATGGTCGCCGTCCAAACATCGCGCGTTGACAGGTAGACGTTAACGCTTGCGACGATCACGCCACCGCGCGCCTCGCGAAAGTTGAGGCGCACCACCTTGCCTTGCGACGTCGTATTGACGACTGATAGCAGGGAGTTCGCATCGCCGTTGACCGTGTAATACGGGAAGATGAGCACTTGACCCAAGCCGTTGCCCGAAACTTGCATCGGCTTCGCGAACCCGATCTGCGCGGCGAGCGCCGCGCACGCGGCAGCTGCGGCCGCTGGGACTGCGGGGAACCATCGATCGATTTTCATCTGCACTCCACCCTGGGTAGCCCCCGCTACAGCACGGATTGTAGCGTCGGTAAGTGCCTCTGTCGGCGCGCTACACGAAACCCAACGTACCCACCGGAAAGCGATTCAAGGTCGGAAACGCTGTAGCGATTTCGGCGGCGGAGAGACCGAACCATTTCGCAAGCGTCGCGGCATATTGTTCGGTCGCGGTGGTCGGAATCCAGCGGCCGCCGCTGGTGTCGTCCGGACCGTTAACCCGCAGCGTCGGGAAGGTGCCGTAGAGTCTGTTGCCCTGTACTGCGCCGCCGACCACGAGGTGATGCGAACCCCAGCCGTGATCCGAGCCACCGTTGCCGTTGGCGGGGAAGTCGCGTCCGAAGTCGCTCATGGTGAACGCGGTCACGTTGTTGGCAAGATTTAGCTCGACCGTTGCGCGATAGAACGCGGCGAGCGAGTCACTCACGTTGCCCAATAGTTCCGCTTGATCGACACGCTGATCGATGCCGTGGGTGTCGAAGCCGCCGATCGAGCAGAAGTAGACCTGGCGTTTCACACCCAGCGCGGTGCGCGCGGCAATTAGTCGAGCGACCGTCTTTAGCTGATCGCCAAGCCCGGTTTGCGGGAACGCGGCAACAAGCGCCGGGGCGTTGTTGAGCGCGTCTTGAAACACCTGCTGCGTAGTAATCCCGCGCTTGATCACGTCGTTCCAGGCCAACTCGAAGAGATGACTTCGTCGCGCGTTAATCATTTCACCGAAGGCGACCGAGACCGGTTCGGTGGATTTCGGGTTGTAGGACTCGAACCCAAAATAGCCGCTCGGCGACACTGCGTAGGGCACAACGCTCGTGCCTTGCTGGAAAAAACTGCGACCGTTTACCGCGACGGCAGTAGCGATATTTTGCACACCGTTGAGCGCAGCAATTTGATCGGCGACCCGACCGCCCCAGCCGGTGCGGGCACCCGTCTCGGCAGCGCCCGCCTGCCACTGGCTTTGCTGGTCGCTGTGCGAGAACAGGTTAGGCGGCGAGAAGCTATCGTCGTTTTGCCACTGGCTTCGTGCGGTGGGCTTCACCAGTGGGCCGACGTTGGCAATGGCTGCGGCCTGGCCGCTCGTGAACAGCGAGGCGAGCGCGTCCATTGAGCCATGAAATGCAAAGGGACGACCGCCAGTGTTGACCGGGTTGATCGCAGCAAGCTCGTTGCGCGCGAGGGCAAGCGAGCCGCGGCCGTTGCTGTAGTCGGTGAATCCGGCGTTATCTAGCGGCACGAGCAAATTGTTGCCATCGTTGCCGCCGAACATGAACACGGCAACCAGCGCTTTGTAATCGCCTGGCGAGCCCGCGTTTTGTGCAAAGGCAGAGCGGATCAGGCCGCCGAGCATGCCGGTGGAAAGGGCCATCGGCGCGAGCGCGCCCAACGAGACGAAACGACGGCGCGAAGGAGAAAGACGGGTGTTCATGGCGCGTCCTATCGTTGAATGGAAAACTCGGGGGCGATCACGGCGAGTTTGAACGCGAGCTCCATGCGTTCGTGCTTCTCGCTCGGGTTCACCTTGTTCATTGCGCGCGAGATGATGTCGCGGGTCTCGGCGCTCATCGCACCTGCAAACCAAACCCAATTCATCTGATCCAGAAAGCGATTGCTTTCCCCGGCGATACTCTCCCATTGCGCGGTGTCAAAATTCACCGCATGCTCCTCACGAAAGCCGACACCGTGATCGTTGATCATGCGAGTGAAGAAATTCGCGCTGCCGACGATTTGTGTGTCGGTAACGAGCTGCATTTCCGGCACCACGAGCCCGGCCTGCGCAATTGCTCCGACGCGGGTGAAGAAAGGCGAGAAAAAATTGAACACCGAGGGTGCCAAAAGCGGCGATTGCCCGAGGTAATCATCCGGCGAATCTAGCCACCAGATTGAGTTGCGGCTATTTTTCGATTGCCCTTGCATCGCGTTGATGAAGTGCACAAACTTCACCATCGGCTCGCGCACTTTTCCGTAGCTGGTCGAGCTCGGGTTGTCGGTTCGCGCTTCGCTGTCGAGGAGAATCGCCCGCACCACGGCTTTCAAGTCGCCGCGCACGCCCTGACCATTGTTATTCCACACCGCGCTCATTCGAGACACATAGGCAGGCGTTGGGTTGCTGGTCACTAAAAACTGGATCAGACGCTTTGCCATAAAGGGCGCGACATTCGGATGGGAGGCGATGACGTCGAGTGCGTCGCTTAAATCCTTCTCAGCGGTTTGACCGGCAGGCAGCGCCGCGCCGTTCAAAAGCTTCTTCGGTCCGCTCGAATGACGCATGTTCCAGGCGCGCATCGGCTCCGTCCAGTTTTCGGTCGGATCATCGAATTTTTTACTGTCGCTTACGTTGTTGCCGGCGAAATTCCAGCCGGTAAAGGCGGCAGCAAAACCTTGCACCACGCTCTGGTCATAGGTCGGGATCGCTTTGCCCGCGCCGTCGCGCCGGATGCTGCCGTCGGCATTGAGCTCGTTCAAGCCAATCGAGAACAGTTGCAGCACTTCGCGACCATAGTTTTCGTTGGGCATTCGACCGGTCGCGAGGTCTTCCTTGTCGTTGCCTAGCATGTTGAGGTAGTAGCCCATCGCCGGATGCAGCGTCACGTCTTCGAGCAGCTTTCGGTAGTTGCCAAATGCATTGCGATAGAGCATGTCCATCCATGAGATCAGCGCTTCGTTCTTCTGATCCGGTGCAATGTTGGAAATCACCATGATTTCCGAGAGCGCGAGCGCAACCCGAGCGCGAAGCCGCGCGTCGCCCCAAATCAGGTTTTGCCAGATTGCTTCGTTCGGATGTTGCTCACCGACCTCCTCACCCGACAGCCGAACCCGATCGATATAGGCCGCGTGGGTCGTCCACGGCGCAGAAAACTGCGCATCGATCCAGGCGGCCGCACCGCGCGCTTCAACCGCATCGATATCCGCCATCGATCGCGGTCCAAAACTTGCCTGCATTAAGAGCCTCGCAGCAGCGCGCTTGGTTTCGCTCACTGGCTGCGTTACCGGCGCGCCGAGCGTTAACTGCACTTCGTTCGAGCTCACCCGCGGCGCGCCGTTTGGTCCGCCGCTTTGAAGCAGAAAACTGTAGCTTCCGTCATGCATTGCGCTCAACGTGACCTGACCACTCGCGCCACGCACCGCGCCCACGCGCTTACCGTTGACCAGCAACCGAAGCGTTGCCTTACCGATGTCGGTGGCGGTGTATTGCAGGCGCACGTTCCAGGTGTTGTCTGCGTTTTTCGTTGAGCTCGCGGAAAGCGCGATTGCCGCGGCTGAGGCGCTGACGGCGGCGGCGATCCACACGGCGATCACCATCGCACCGAATGCAAAGCGCCACCATGCAATTGCGCGCAAGATCGAGGCGAAATCAGCCGCGCGAGTCGGTCGGGAAGTCAAGGCACTTGCGTGTCGCAGCGCTCCCGTGCGCTGTGTCGACGTTTGCACAGGCGAGAAATCGCCCATAATGGTAATCGGATCCAACTCACTGACTTGCGGCATAGGTAGCTCCCAGCAAACGCAAATCCCCCGGCGAGTTTGCAGTCGCGCGCCCCGAACTCTGACGGTTTGGCTTGCACGAACGGAGTGGAGTTTATGCCAATGTCATCGACTGTCAAGTCATTGGTTCGGGCGGCTGCAAAGCGTGCTAGCTTCGATCTTTTATGCCCATTCTAAAATGGCTTACATCGGTTTTATAGCTATTTTCGACGATTTACAGAAACAGCACGAAATAACATTTTTTCGGGGCGATTTATATATATGCTGCATTACGGGAGTCCGACGCGCTAACGCAGTCGCACGAAGAAATCAAAAGAGCGCCGGAATCTGCGCAACCGTCGGCGTATGTCGACTCAGCGAGCGCAGGGCGCGGCCATCACCACTTCAACCGCTTCGCTATACGCTCCGGAATCGCGCGCACGATGCGCATAATGCCCCACCAAAACCACGGTGAATAAACCACGTCGCGTCGTTTGTCGAGCCCTTTGATGATGTCGCGCGCGCACTGCTCGGAGGTGCCCGAAAGCGCGCCCTTCTTCGCAACGTGCGCGGTCATCGGGGTGTCGATCGGGCCGGGTTTCACGGTGACGACATGCACCTTGCGATCTAGCATCTGGGCGCGCAGGCCGTCGCAAAACGCAGTGAGCCCGGCTTTCGCCGCGCCATACGCATGATTGGCATAGCGCCCGCGATCGCCTGCGACAGACGAGATCACCGCGACCGATCCGCCGCCGCGTTTTGCCATTGCATTGGCGATGAGCTGCGTCCAGACGGCAGCGCTTACGAGGTTGATGTTGATTTCGTCCGCAAAGTAGCGCGCGTCGGTCTCCACGCGCTGCGACTTGGTGAGCGAGCCGTGCGCAACCAGTGCTTGATCGATTTTTTCGAGCTGTGCAACGGCGATTTCGATGTAGCTAATCGAAGTAATGTCACCCGCGTGTACGTACACGCCCGAGGCACCGCGAACGCGTGCATCGGCTGCGATGCGCTCAAGCTCGCTCGCGTTGCGTCCGAAAAGTGTGAGCGAATTGCCCTCGCTCGCCCACTGGCGAACGGCGGCTTGTGCGATGCCGGAGGTTGCTCCGATGATGACGATGTGCATGAGGTATTTCTATCACGGTGACGCGAGGCGGTAGGAGCGGCTCTGACCGCGATCATTGATTCAGATCGCGACCGGTGTCGCTCCTACCCAGCCGCGGTCACGCGTCTCCAAAACGACGACGAGATCAGGGGATCGCGCGCGGCTTCAAGCTGCTCCCACTGCGGGAAAAATCTCTTGAACATGACGTTGCTCATTCGCGCATCCTTTGCCGGATACACACGACCGCCAACGTCAGCCACCATTGCGTCTGCGCGATCGAGCGCACGGCGATCACGGTCGTTCGGCGCGGGCACATCGAGCGCAACGGTCACGCCGGGCATTGGGAAACTCATCAATCCAGGCGATGCCACATCACCGAACGATTTGATCACCGCGAGATAACTCGCAACGTTCGACTCGCGCAGATGCGACAAAATTTTCGGCACCGTTTCACGCGAAGCCTCGCGCGGCACGACAAATTGATATTGCACAAAGCCACGTTTGCCGTAAGCGCGGTTCCACGCCGTCACGGCGTCGAGCGGAAAGAAGAATTGCCAGAGCGGAATCGTTTCGCGCTTCGCAGTGTTCATGCTTTGCGCGCGAAAGTAGAGTTCATTAAACGCTTTCGCACTCCAACGCCCAAGCGCCCAGCGCGGCGCGTCGATTGGCATCGCGAATTTCGCGGGTTGTGGAGTCAGCCATTCGTCGGAACCTTCGCAGTGTTCGCCACGAAAGAACACGCCGCGCAAACCGCGATCAAGTGTGTCGATCCAACCGACGGTGTACGTCCACGATGCACTCGCTGTGTCTAACGCGAGGTAATCGTCGATGTCTCCCGCGCCACCAAACAATTTCGTTTCTTGTCCAATGCCTGGACCGGGGACGCGATTCAACAAAAACGTTGCCTCGTCGATCAAGCCTGTGAGGCCGAGTCCCGCAATCGTTGCGCTTCGCAGCACGTGATTTTCATCGACTTCCTGAACACCCAAATCGCTGCGACGTACTTTCATCGAGAGCACCGATTTGCCGAACGTGCCCGCGAGGTGATGATTTTTGCCGTGAATATCGTTGGCGATTGCGCCGCCAACGGTCACATAGCGTGTGCCGGGAACGACGCTCGGGAACCAACCGCGTGGCAACATCACTTGCGCAATATCGGCAAGCGACGCACCCGCTTCGCAGCGAAGCACGCCGTTCACCTCGTCAAATGAAATCAATCGGTCACGACGAAAATTGTGCAGCAGCACGCCTCCATCGTTCACACACACATCGCCATAACTGCGGCCCAGTCCGCGCGGAAGAAACGATTGCTCGGGCAGCGTGTCATCGCTCGCAAACTCGTGCGTGTGCTCGACGGTGAACCCGCGTCCCCACGGTTGATCGAGCGAGAGTGGCGTCATATTTGGCTCCCTTTCCCGCGGCGCGGGAGAGGGTTAGGGCGGTCGCATGATCTCATCGTGCCAAAGTACGCGTAAGTTTCACCGAGCGAAAAACAAGAACGGGCTCAACGTTTGGTTGCGCTTATCCATCGCCCTCACCCCAACCCTCTCCCGCGCTGCGGGAGAGGGAGCCTTGTGTCGCGCTTCGTTTCACTCGGCACCGTCAATCCAACAAAATCGGAATCCACAACGTCGCCAAAATCGCCATCATGCAAATCGCAATCACGGCGAGCCAAAACGTCGCCCAACCGCTGAGTATCGGCTGCGGCGCAGGCGGTGGCGGCGGCGCGTTGTAGCGTTCGAGCGCTTGATGAATGAGTCGTGGCACTTGCGGCAACGCAGACGATAGATACGGTCCTTGTTCGGTCAATCGTTTCATGACCGCATCGGGACCGACCTGATCGCGCATCCATTTTTCGAGGAAGGGTTGCGCGGTGGCCCAGAGGTCAAGATACGGATCGAGTTGTCGACCGAGTCCTTCAACATTAAGAAGGGTTTTCTGTAGCAACACAAGTTGCGGTTGAATCTCGACGTTGAATCGACGCGACACGGAGAAGAGTCGCATTAGCACTTTGCCAAACGAAATATCGGCAAGCGGTCGCGCGAAAATCGGTTCACACACCGAGCGCACTGCGTTTTCCAATTCGTCAGGACGCGTGTCTTTCGGCACCCAGCCGGATTCGATGTGCGCCATCGCGACACGTCGATAATCGCGGCGGAAAAACGCGAGGAAGTTCTCTGCGAGATAGCGGCGATCGTTGTCGGTCAACGTACCGACGATGCCGAAATCCATGCCGACGTATTGACCGACATGCGGCGCCTCAGTACGCACCGCGATGTTGCCAGGATGCATGTCGGCATGGAAAAAACCATCGCGGAACACCTGCGTGAAGAAAATTTCGACGCCGTCGCGAGCGAGTTTCTTTATGTCAACGCCTTTTTCGCGTAATGCCTCGATTTGATTGACTGGAGTCGCATACAAACGCTCCATCACCATTACTGATTTTTCGCACCAATCCCAGTAAACTTCGGGCATATAAAGAAGGTGTGACCCTTCGAAATTACGGCGCAATTGCGAGCAGTTCGCAGCCTCGCGCACGAGGTCCAATTCGTCGTGCAAGTAGTTATCGAATTCGGCAACCACTTCGCGCGGCTTGAGTCGACGACCATCGGCGGAAAATTTCTCAACCCAACCCGCGAGGACGCGAAGCAACGCAATGTCGCTATCGATCACCGGCAAGATGTTCGGTCGCAACACTTTCACCGCGACGTCGCGCGATTCCACGGTGGAGCCGTGCGTGGCACCTGCGTTATCGACCTTGATTTGAATCTGCGCGAAATGTACTTGCGCAATCGACGCGCTCGCCACCGGCTTCCAATCGAATTGCGCGAAACGCTCTTCGACCTTTTTTCCGTATTCGGCTTCCATCACGCGGCGCACATCTTCCGCTGGAAACGGCGGCACGCGGTCTTGCAATTTTGAGAGCTCTTCTGCGATGTCCGGCGGAATCAAATCGGGGCGCGTCGAAAGCACTTGCCCGAATTTGACGAAGATCGGTCCCAGCGCTTCGAGCGCCATGCGCAAGCGCGCACCGCGCGAGTCGCTAAAGCTGCGCTTACCCAGCAACCAGCCGATTGCGCGCAAAAAGCGACTCGGCGAATCGCGAAGCACGAATTCGTCGAGACCGTAGGTGTGAAAAACGCCGATGATTTTGGCGAGGCGGAACAAACGCATCTGATGATTGTACGGGTGCGTCGCCTTGTAGGAGCGCGCTTGCGCGCGCGAGCGATGACCGCCCGCAACGGGTTTCGGACAAACGCGGTAGCGGGTCAACAATCGCCCGCGAGCGCGCGCGTACAAACCGATTTCGCCCTCCGCGCTACAACCTCTCCCCTGAGGAGGCAGGCAGGACGCGCCGCGTAAAATTGCGCGATGCAGTCCTCCGACCCCGTGCTCTGGCAGTTTTCGCTTTCCACCATCAACGCGGTCGTTTGGATCGCCATCTTGCTTCTCGCGATGTGGATGGGCTTCAAAATGCGTTGGAGCAAACTGGTCGCGGTGACCGCGTTCATCACGCTCGACCTGATCGCATTCGGCGCGTTCGTTCGCTTGACCGACAGCGGCCTCGGCTGCCCCGATTGGCCCGGTTGTTACGGCAAATTTTTGCCGACGCAAGCGGCGACGCAAATCAATCAAGCGATCACCGAGCAGGGCGGCACCCACGGCCCGGTGAGTCACGGTAAAGCGTGGATCGAAATGCTGCATCGCTATGTTGCGAGCTTCATCGGCGCATTGATTCTGGTGATGTTCGTGCGCGCGGTGATCGCGAAATACAAGCCCGAGCGCACGATGTTTTCTGCCGCGCGCACTGATGTAGGTGTCGGCTGGCCATTGTTGTTGCTGATCGTTGTGCTGTTGCAGGGACTGTTTGGTAAGTGGACGGTGACGCTGAAATTGATGCCGATCATTGTGACCACGCATCTGCTCGGCGGCATGACGCTATTCGCGCTCCTGGTGTGGTTCTGGATGCGCGAGCGTGACCGTGCGGGCGATGTACGCGCGACAGCGGTGGATGTGCCAGCTCGCACGCGCTCCCTCGTATGGCTTGCAATCGCGGTACTGTTCGGACAGATTTTTTTGGGTGGCTGGGTGAGTACAAACTATGCGGTTCTCGCCTGCGCCGATTTTCCGGGCTGCAACGGCACGATGAACCCGACCCTTGCATGGAGCGAAGCCTTCACGTTTCTGCGCGAGCTTGGCAAAAACCCCGACGGCAGTTATCTATCCGCCGACGCGCTGCGCACGATTCATTGGGCGCATCGTATCGGCGCAATCGTTGCGACCGTTGCCATTGTTGCCGCCGCGCTGTCCTTGATGCGCACGAGCGCGTCGCTTAAACCGCAAGCGCGCTGGATCAAGATTGCGCTCCTGCTGCAAATCTTGATCGGCATCAGCACCGTGATCTTCGACCAACCGATTCTGGTGGCGACCGCGCACAATTTCTTTGCCGCTGTGCTGCTCGCGACACTCGTCGTCGCCGCGTATCGCGTGAAACCGTAGCGAAGGTGAACGCGGCAATCGCCGCGTTCACTTTTCGTAGCAGCAGCTCTGCAGCGATCGGTGAGTGATGAAGCTATTCAACTGCGACCAAACTGTCTGGTCGTTGCGCCGGTGACCGTGCGGGCGCCGAACAGATGAAGCGCCGAAGAAATCGACACTCCGTGCTGGTGTGAATACAACTTATCGTCTCTCTGCCCTGATAAATATTACGATCGATTAAAAAACACTTATTTTCGAACGCAGTGTTTTCAATCGCAATCGTTTTATTTAATTGGGCAAGTACGAGCTAAGCTACCGGCAAGACGTCATACCCTCGTACGAATCGCATTTTTCGGACGAAATGCCTTGCACACGGCTTCGTTAGTTTCGATATACGGACCGCCGATGAGATCGATGCAGTACGGAACCGCCGCGAAAATTCCGTGCACCTTTGACGCGCCGCTTTCATCGCGCAAGCCCTCGAGCGTTTCCTTGATGCTCTTTGGTTGCCCCGGCAAATTGATGATGAGCGTGTTCGAGCGAATCACCGCCACTTGTCGCGACAAGATCGCGGTTGGCACGAAGTTCAAACTGATTTGTCGCATCTGCTCGCCGAAGCCTTGCATTTCTTTGTGCGCAATCGCGAGTGTGGCTTCGGGGGTTACGTCGCGACGCGCGGGGCCTGTGCCGCCAGTCGTCAATACGAGATCGCATCGCTCAATGTCGACGAGTTCGACTAGCGTCGATTCAATGACCGCTCGTTCGTCGGCGATCAAACGCGTCGCGTAGGTGATTGTGTTTTGTACCGCGCTTGCTAGCCACTCTTGGAGCGATGGAATGCCTTTGTCTTCGTAGACGCCGGTTGAGGCGCGGTCAGAGACGGAGACGAGACCGATTTTGATGGGGTCGTTTTGCATATGGCAATGATGTTTGTATGTGCGATTTTTCGTTTCCTGTCATCCCCGCGAAGGCGGGGATCCAGACCGGGCATGATGCGAAATCGCAACTACTCTATTGACTGGGCTAAGTGGTCCCGGACTGGGTCCCCGCCTTCGCGGGGATGACAGATCAGGTGATGCTCACGAAGTTGGTAGTTTCATCAAGCGCTGATGAATCTCTCGAAACAATTTTCTCGACGACGCAGGTGCCTGTCCAGCCGCCGCTTCTTTGCGCGCTTTCGCAATCAACTCGGCGAGCATCACGCGATCGGCATCCGGCTGCACAACCATGTACTCGCCGAGCGCGCCCTCTTCCGCGAGCATACGTTCGCGCCAACGTTCGGCCGATTTGAAAATCGCTTTGTTCGCACGCGTGCCCGATTCCCAACGCTCGATCTGCGCCCGAATCGGCTCGGGGTCGATGTTGCGCATGAGCTTGCCGATGAACTGCATATGCCGCCGTGTCGCTTCGTGCTTACCCACGCGCGCGAGCTCGTCCAAGGCATCGCGCAATATCTCAGGCAAATCGAGTTGATCGAGTTGTTCGTTAGAGAGCGTCGTCAACGTTTCGCCCAATTCCTGCAAATCAAGCATCTGCTTTTTGATTTGCGTTTTAGAAGGCGCGTTTTCGTCGCGGGGAAGATTTTTTGGGCGGGACATTGGTAAACCAGGACGACGTGCTTCGCACTAGGACGACGCGCTAACGCGCTAGGACGTCGCGCTTCGCGCTATGACGCAAAGTCTGTGCATGCCGCATTCCGACTTGTTTAAGGCGAGTTTGCAAAGGCTTCCATTGTCTCCGATTTCTTCAAACGGATTGCGAAACAGCGCAACTCGAAAAGCAAAGTAAACTGCGCAAAGCTTTGCGTCCTAGGCCGCAGGTTGTCTTAGCGCGAAGCGCGACGTCATAGCGCCGACGGCGCGTCGTCCTTTTTACGAAGTAAAACCAATGTCCTTAGCCCTCTCCTCTAACGCCCTCCGCGATGTCGCCCTCGCCGCCGTCGAACACGCCAAAAAAAACGGCGCGACACAAAGTGAAGCGGAGTCGACGCAAGGCAGCGGCCTAAACGTGACGGTGCGCATGGGCGAGCTTGAAACGCTTGAGCACAACGTCGATCAATCGCTCGGTGTGACGGTATACGTCGACGGTCGAAAAGGCAACGCGAGCACCGGCGATTTATCGATGACTGCCGTTAAGGCGGCGGTCGAGAAAGCGCTTGCCATTGCGAAGTACACGAGCCCCGATCCGTTTGCAGGTTTGGCCGACGCAGATGTGATGGCGAAAGAAATTCCAGAACTCAACCTCTATCACCCGTGGGATATCGACGCCGGCGAAGCAATCAAGCTCGCGAAGATTTGCGAAGATGCGGGCTTCGAAGTCGATGAGCGCGTTGATAATTCCGAGGGTGCATCGGTCAGTGCGAGCGAATCGGAATTCTTCTACGCAAATTCTCACGGCTTCGTCGGCGGCTATCAAGGAAGCGCGCATTACATCGGTGCCGCGTTCGTCGCCAGTGAAGGCGAGGACATGGAGCGCGACGATTGGTACACCTCCCATCGTCGTGCGAGCGCGCTTGAGGACGCGGCCTCGGTCGGGCGTCGCGCGGGCGAGCGGGCGATTGCGCGACTCAAACCGCGAAAGATTGCAACGCAAAACGCGCCTGTTCTGTTCGAGCCATCGGTTGCGGGCGGCTTCATCGGTCACGGCATCTCGGCGCTATTCGGCGGTTCGCTCTATCGCAAAACCTCGTTTTTGCTCGACAGTCTCGACAAAGAAGTTTTTTCGAAAAACGTAAACATCGTCGACGATCCGTTTATTCATGAGGCGTATGCGAGTTCGCCGTTCGACAGCGAAGGCGCACAATGTCAGCGTCGCGCGATCGTTGAAAGCGGCGTGGTTCGCGGCTACTTTCTCTCCGCATATTCGTCGCGCAAGCTCGGTATGAAATCGACGGGTAACGCGGGTGGCAATCACAATCTACTCGTGACGCCAACAGTGAAAGGCGATCTCAAAACGCTCGCGAAGCAGATGAATCGTGGCCTGATCGTGACGGAGCTCATGGGTCAGGGCGTCAATCCGGTGACGGGCGACTACTCGCGCGGCGCAGCAGGTTTTTGGGTTGAGAACGGCGAGGTTGCATACCCGGTTGCCGAGATCACGATCGCGGGCAATCTGCTCGACTTGTATAAACGCATCGTTGCCATCGGCGACGATATCGATCATCGCGGATCGAAGTGGATCGGTTCTCTGCTTGTTGAGAACATGCAGATCGCAGGCGCTTAGTGCAGTTTTGTCTCACGCCAGTTTCGCCCCAAAAAATAAGCTTTCGGTGCGATAAAAACATCTAACCGCATCGGCAATTTTTTGCCCCAAAGCCCCGGTTTAAAAGGGCTTAAGCCTCGCGAGATAGGAAATCCCTAATAGTTGGAGTGTTATTCGCTTCCTAGAATTTTGGAAGCAGTATCCACGATGCGGAAATAAACGAGAACGGGGTCGGGGTAGTCGAGCCTCATTGGATGGTGCGGAGCGCGAGGCTTGCGCAACGGTGGTCGATAAAGACAGCCAGCGGTGAGTCAAACGCGCTACGCTCGCGGACAAACAGGACGACGATTAACCGCCGCGATTCTCGCCGCAACTTTTTTGGCAGTACAAGGGGGCAAGGGGAAAAGCGTCATGGAGAGAAAACAATGAACGGATTACTCGGGATCTCGCGACTGATTGATCGGATCAGTACCTTGGTCGGCAAATCGACGATGTGGCTGATTTTGGCGGTCACCATCATCAGCGCGTTGAACGCGATCATTCGCAAAGCGTTCGACGTGAGCTCGAATGCCTGGCTTGAATTGCAGTGGTACTTGTTTGCCGGTGTGTTTTTGCTCGGCGCGGGCTACGTGTTTTTGCAAAACGCCCACGTGCGCATCGACTTTGTCTCCTCGCGCCTGTCGGCAAGGGCGCGCAACTGGATCGACGTGGTCGGCATCGTTGTGTTCTTGATTCCGCTCTGCCTGATCGTCATCCGACTCTCGTGGCCGCTGTTCTACAACGCGCTTGTGTCCGGCGAAACCTCACAGAACGCGGGCGGTCTGATCCGCTGGCCGGCCTATCTCATGATTCCGCTTGGCTTTAGCCTGCTTTTGCTTCAAGCCGTCTCCGAATTGATCAAGCGAATCGGCTTTTTACGCGGTGCAATCCCGGATCCGCTCGATAGCGGTGAGGAGAAATCGGCTGAAGAAAAACTGCTGGAAGAGCTTGCGGCTGAGGCTGCGAAAGCCGGTCGGGGAGCGAAATAATGGTTGCATTCATCACCGCGAATTTCGTGCCGTTGTTATTTGTCGGCTTGTTCATGTTCTTGCTCACCGGTTTTCCGGTGGCGTTTGCCTTGGCCGCGGTCGGGCTCGTGTTTGGTCTGATCGGAATGGAGGCGGGGCTTTTCCCGTCCACACTGTTTCAGGCGCTACCGCTGCGGATCTCCGGAATCATGCAGAACGATACGCTGCTTGCGATTCCGTTCTTCACCTTCATGGGCATCATCCTTGAACGCTCGGGCATGGCGGAGGATTTGCTCGAAACGGTGGGGCAGGTGTTCGGCCCGGTGCGCGGCGGTCTCGCGATCGCGGTGATTCTGGTCGGCGCATTGCTCGCCGCTACTACCGGCGTGGTCGCGGCAGCCGTGATATCGATGGGCTTGATTTCGCTGCCGATCATGCTTCGCTACGGCTACAACCGAACGATTGCAACCGGCACCATCACCGCCTCGGGCACCCTCGCGCAAGCGATTCCGCCCTCGCTGGTGCTGATCGTGCTCGCCGATCAACTCGGGCGCTCCGTAGGCGACATGTACGAAGGTGCCCTCGTTCCTGGTCTGATGCTGGTCGGTCTTTATCTCGCGTTTGTTGCTGTGGTGGCGGTAGTTCGTCCGGCGTGGGTGCCGGCGCTGCCGTTGGAGGCGCGAATTTATCGTGAAGAAAGCGGTGCGTCGGGTCACAAAAGCCTGCTCGTATTGCTCGCCATTTCCGCCGCCTGCGGATTTGCCTGGTCGCGGGTGCATCAATCGATCATCAATCCGCTTGTGAAACGCGAGCTGCCTGCACCCGGCGACGAAGTGTTCATCATGTCGCTCACCATCGCGTCGTTCGTCGCGCTCGGGCTCGCGCTACTCAACCGTGGCATTGGCTTGAAGCTGCTGTCGAAACTCGCGCAGCAGGTGACCTTTGTTCTGATCCCGCCGTTGATTCTCATCTTTCTTGTGCTGGGTACGATTTTTCTCGGCGTCGCAACACCGACTGAAGGCGGCGCGATGGGAGCGTTGGGTGCATTGATCATGGCCGGTGGAAAGCGCAAGCTGAGCTTCAAATTGCTCAAGCAGGCGCTAGACAACACCGCGAAACTCGCCTGCTTTGTACTCTTCATTCTGATCGGCTCGACCGTGTTCAGCTTCACCTTTAATGCGGCCGACGGTCACATCTGGGTCGAGCACCTCTTCGACAAAGTGCCGGGTGGTCAGCTGGGTTTCTTGATCGTGGTGAACATTCTGGTGTTCATCCTGGGCTGCTTCATCGACTTCTTCGAAATCGCGTTCATTGTCATCCCGCTTCTCGCGCCGGTGGCGGAAAAAATGGGCATCGATTTGATCTGGTTCGGTGTGATTGTGGCGATGAACCTTCAAACGTCGTTCCTCACCCCGCCCTTCGGTTTCGCCCTGTTCTATCTGCGCAGCGTCGCCGCAAAATCGGACTACAAGGATCGCGTGACGGGGCAGCTCATCCCGGCGGTGACGACGACGCAGATCTACAAGGGCTCGATTGCATTCATCATCTTGCAGCTCATCATGGTGGCTGTGGTCATGATCTATCCTGGCTTGGTGGTCGACAACCTCGCTCGCCCGAAGACAGTGGATCCGGCGACCATTGAGATCAAGACCGACGATCAGGCACCGGCGAAGAGCGAAGAAGACGTGATGAAGCTCTTCGAGCAGAAGCGCGAACAGGTCGATCAGCAAATGCGCCAGCCGACATCGCAAGATGCGACCCAAACGGATGCGTCGCAGAAAGCCTCCGACGACGCGACCAAGGCCTTGCTGGATGCAATCAAGAAGGATGAGCCGAAGAAATAGCGATCTCGCTTCGGCTCGGACGACAAAGGGCACTGCGGTGCCCTTTGTTTTTCTGTTTCACACGACGCGCCGCAGACGCGGCAAGCAAAACGAAAATCGACGAAACGCCTTCTGCGTTGATCGCGTTGAAATGACCTTGCACGCGAGTCGCGCATCTTCCGACGGACCGCGCGCCGCTTTATTTTCGGCAACAAAAAACCCGCAGGGCTCACGCCGTGCGGGTTTCGGGAGCTGCGCTCTACTACAGTTTTGCAGATTGCATGTACTGGTCGAAGCTCATCTCGGTGAAGCGGAACCAGAGGTTCGCATCGCGGCGGAAGTTCGCGTAGTCGTCATAGATCTTTTTCCACTGCGGGTTCTTGCCCGAGATCTCGGAGTAAAGCGCCATCGATTCGGCAAACGCCTTGTCCATCAGATCTTTCGGGAAGCGATGCAGTTTCGTGCCTTGCGAGACGAGCTGCTTCAACGCACCCGGATTGCGTGCATCGTAGCGCGCCTGCATTTCGACGTGTGCGTGCGACGCGGCTGCCTCGACGATTGCCTTGTACTCGGCGTTGAGTGACTCCCACGCCTTGTTGTTGACGTAGAGGTCAAGACCGGCGCCACCTTCCCACCAGCCGGGATAGTAGTAGTTCGGCGCGACCTTGTTGAAGCCGAGCTTCTGGTCATCGTAGGGGCCGACCCATTCGCAGGCATCGATCGTGCCCTTCTCCAGCGCTTGATAAATCTCGCCGCCGGGAATGTTTTGCGGCACGGCACCGAGACGCGCACAGACGCGACCGGCGAAACCGCCAACGCGGAATTTCAGACCGTTGAAATCAGCCGCCGACTTGATTTCCTTGCGATACCAGCCGCCCATTTGCGCACCGGTGTTGCCCATCGGGAAGCTCGTGAAGCCATAGCCATTGAAGAACTCGCGCATGAGCTTGAGTCCGTTGCCTTCGTAGAACCAGGCCGACATTTGACGGCTGTTTAAGCCGAACGGGATTGCCGTACCAAGCGCGAATGCGTCGTTCTTGCCGAAGTAGTAGTACGAGGCAGTGTGACCGCATTCCACCGTGCCGTTTTGCACTGCATCTGCAAGACCGGGCATTGGTACCAATTCACCGGCAGCATGCACCGAGATTTGGAATTTGCCGCCGGTCATCTTGCTGACCTGCTGGGCGAACACTTCGGCCGCGCCGTAAATCGTGTCGAGCGACTTTGGGAAACCCGAGCTCAAGCGCCAGCGCACGGCAGGCGCTTGACCGATCACCGCTGGCGCGCCGAGAATGGCACCGCCGGTCGCGGCGGCCGCTGCGGTTTTTGTTAAGAAATTACGACGTTGCATAGACTCTCCAGTGTGAAGGTGTATCGAGATAGTTCTGGCGTGAAATTCTTAGCCCGGCGGATTCGAAGTCTTCGCGGTCGTGCTACGCGCTTATTTGCGTTGAGCCAAGCTAGAAATTGTCTCTGATTCTAGGAGCGCGGTCGCGCTCACTCCACGGGGTTTTCCCGCCTGAAAACGACGGCAAAGCGTGGGGTTGCCTTCGTACAATCTGCGCGAGGGTTCACACTGCGTTGGCCATGAGAACGTACGCAATCACTTTTGGGGAGTCTATGAAAGTCTCGGTCAAGCCGAATGGCGGCATGTATTCGCGGGTCGCACGCATTTGCGCTGCACTTTTGTCTTGTTTTGCAGCAAACGCTGCATTCGCGGCATCGCCGATGATCGGTCCCGTTCCGCTCGACTTCCTGCTCTTTGCTGGGGTGCTCGCAGGGGTTGCGCTTTTTCATCAACATGCGTTTAAGTTCGCGGTCGGCGGCGCAGTCGTCATCTCGCTCTACAAGATTTTCATTGCCGGGTTTAAGACCGGGACGGGGCTCGAAGGATTCGCGGGACATTTGGGGCATGAGTGGGTGTTGCTCGCCAATCTCCTATGCCTGCTCGTGGGGTTCGCGCTCTTGTCAAACCATTTTGAGAAGAGCCACGTGCCGAGCGTGCTTCCGCACTTCCTTCCCGACGATTGGAAAGGCGCGTTTGTCTTGCTCGTCCTCGTCTTTGTGCTCTCCGCCTTCCTAGACAACATTGCCGCAGCACTCATCGGCGGCACCGTTGCCGCGAGCGTGTTTCGCAAGAAAGT
This sequence comes from Betaproteobacteria bacterium, assembly GCA_013298045.1. GTDB lineage: Bacteria > Pseudomonadota > Gammaproteobacteria > Burkholderiales > Casimicrobiaceae > Casimicrobium. The sequence goes on along the minus strand of JAAFJI010000023.1, from coordinate 2,423 downwards.
GCACATTGGCTACCTCGCGGCGATTGTTGCAGCGTCCAACGCCGGGGGTTCGGGCTCGGTCGTTGGCGACACCACAACAACCATGCTCTGGCTGGCTGGCGCGTCACCGTTTTCGGTACTAGACGCCTACGTTGCCGCGTTTACGGCACTCTGTTTCTGCGGCTATTTTGCGGCGAAACAGCAACAAGCCTATTCGCCGATCGTCAAGGATTCAAAAGTAGATGGACGCGTCGATTGGGCGCGTTTAGGAATTGTGTTTTGGATTCTGGGCGTCGCAATCGTCGCCAACGTGCTTGTGAACATCCGCTACCAGGAGGTCGGCGAGCATTGGCCGGTGCTCGGAATCGCAGTATGGGTCGCGATTCTGCTCGCGGTGGTAATTCGCAAACCGGACTGGTCGCTTGTCCCCGGCGCTGCAAAGGGTGCGGTGTTTTTACTATCGCTTGTTTTGTGCGCCTCGATGATGCCGGTAGAAGAGTTGCCAAAAGCATCATGGCCGACCGCATTTGGGCTGGGATTTCTCTCGGCAGTATTCGACAATATTCCCCTCACCGAACTCGCGATTAAGCAAGGCGGCTACGACTGGGGGATGCTCGCCTACGCGGTCGGATTTGGCGGCTCAATGCTCTGGTTCGGCTCATCCGCAGGTGTTGCACTATCTAGCCAATTCCCCGAAGCGCGAAACGCAATTGCCTGGCTTAAAGGCGGGTGGCATGTCGCCGTCGCCTATGTGCTTGGTTTTTTCGTGATGCTTGTACTGACCGGCTGGCATCCGACGCCGCTTAAGGCTGCGGCAACACTCATGATGCCGATCGCCGCCTAGGCGCTTCGAGCAGGGAGCGGGTTCCCACGCTGGCGCGACTGGCAAAGCTCGCATACATTTCCGCTCATGAATCCCACTACAGTTCAGCTGGTGGGCGCGACCCTTTTCGCGCTCGCCATTGCTCACACATTTTCTGTGAAGTACTTCGAGCGCCTCGCGCATCGGTATCCAAATCATTCCGGTTCGTTTCACTTTTTGGGTGAAGTCGAGGCGGTCTTTGGCTTCTGGGCGTTGGTGTTTGTGTTGTTCAAGTTTTCGATCACGGGAAAAGCCGCGACGGTCGACTACCTCGAAGGACGAAACTTCACCGAGCCGATGTTCGTGTTCGTGATCATGGTGATCGCTGCGTCGAAGCCGGTGGTCGATCTCGCCAGCTTTCTGGTGCGAGCGATTACCCGGTCGCTGCCACTGCGAGCGAGCGCAAAACCGCAGGCGTTTTACTTTTTGCTGCTCGGCTTCGTTCCGTTACTCGGCTCGCTCATCACGGAGCCGGCTGCAATGACACTCGCCGCACTTCTGCTGCGCGATCACTTCTTCTCGAAAAACATCTCGACCAAGCTTAAATATGCGACGGTCGGTGCACTCTTTGTGAACATCTCGATCGGCGGCACATTAACCGCATATGCCGCTCCGCCCGTGCTGATGGTTGCGCAAACCTGGAATTGGACGACACCGTTCATGTTTGCCGAGTTTGGCTGGCGTGCGGCACTTGCCGTTACGATCAATGCGCTTGCCGTCACGTTGCTGTTTGCGCGAGAACTTCGCCGGTTGGAGTTCCATGCGAGCGAAGGCGCGCGCATCGATACGCCTTGGTCGATCGTGATTGTGAGTTTGCTGTTTCTCGCAGGCGTGGTGTTTTTTGCGCACTACGACAGCGTGTTCATGGGAATCTTTTTATTCTTCCTGGGATTTGCGACGGCGTACGAAAAATATCAAGACCGACTTATTCTGCGCGAGGCATTGATGGTGGGGTTCTTCCTCGCCGGACTGGTCGTGCTCGGGGCACAGCAGGCATGGTGGTTGCAGCCACTTCTCACCAAGATGTCGCCTGACGCCGTTTACTTCGGCTCGACGGCACTCACCGCGATCACCGACAACGCGGCGATCACGTATCTCGCCTCGCTTGTGCCCAATCTGTCGGATGAATTCAAGTACATGGTGGTCGCGGGTGCCGTCACCGGCGGTGGGCTGACCGTGATTGCCAATGCGCCGAATCCAGCCGGGTATTCGATCCTCAAAGGCTCGTTTCCCGATCAAGCGATTGGCGCGGGTGGTCTGCTTCTAGCCGCGCTGCCGCCGACCATCGTCGCGATTTTCTGTTTTTATGTTTTGCGCGTTTTTGTTGGGTAGGACGCTTTCACACCGTGGGCTCAATGCGATGTCGGCACGAACCTGCACGCACTTGCCGACGACTGCCCGCGTCCGGGTCCGCGCCTACACATCTCACAAACAACTACGTATTGAGTCCGCCGTATGAAGTCCATGAATTTCTTTGTTGCATTGTCTGCCGCGCTCGCACTGAGCGCTTGCGCAACACGTGTCAACCCGACGGCAGGTGCCGCTCCCGCGCCGGGACCATCCACAGATCGGAAGAGCACAC
>JAAFJI010000229.1 GCA_013298045.1 Betaproteobacteria bacterium | reverse complement strand
GAGCTGACGCGGCCGCAGCGCGCGCTCCAGCGCCTCTTCCTGCGTACTCTCCGTCTTCGGTGCGATCAAGCGATCGGGCGCTGCCGCCAATGCGTCGTCGTGGATGGCCATCGTTGAATTGTAGGGTGCAATCTGTGCGACAAGTTTGTCGCAGTCATTGCGCCTCGTCGCCGCGTTGGGTGCGATCCAATCGCACACCCTACCGAAATGGATTCACGATGCGAAGCACATTGTCGAATGTTGCGCCGTGTTGCATATCTTCGCTCAACAAGATCGAGCACCCCGACATCATCGCCGAGGCGACAATACAACCGTCGTAAAACGATAAACGATGCCGCTCGGCAATTTCCCTAGCGCGCTCGTGCGTTTCGATAGTCAAGGACTCTATCGCGCAAATTTCACGGATGGTCGCAATGAATTCGGCGATTGCGTCCCATGACATGCCAAGTTTTCTTCGCGCGACGTTAGTGACTTCGTTAAGCACTTGCACGCTAACGACGAAATCCCTTTCGAGCACCTTCTCTGCGATATCGGCCTTCTTCTGATCCGCAGAGAGCAAGTAAAGCAGGACGTTGCTGTCGACGAACGCCTTACCTTGCATTGGCATCATCTCGATCGAAACGGAAATCCGCAGGAAGTTGACCGCGGAACTTGCGCAAGCGTGCAATCAATTCTTTGCGGCCTGGCTTGCGCACGATCTCGAACGCTCGATCGGACGGCACCCGAATTTCGATATCGTCGCCTTCTTTAAGGTCGAGCACTTCGACGATTGAGGCTGGAATTCGAACTGCGAGACTATTGCCCCATTTTGCGACTTGCACTACAGCACCCCGACAAAGATATACTATACTGCATTGTATATCATATTGGCTCTTTTAACCGGCACAGCGGGTAGGCGACTTTAACATCGCGCTGAAATGGAACAATCGAACAAAAACGCTGCGCCAAGCCGTCGGCTTTGCTGGATTTGTAGGACGCGTACTGCCACCACACGCGAACATCGCATAAAGCGATCTGATCTCACGCGCTTCTACAAAGCGAAAAACTTTGCGGGAGACGCAAGGCCGTATCACTTTCGCGGAGAAAAAATTTCACGGCTACAGAGTCATGACGCTGAGGCGGTCAAATACGACAAGAATCTGTGCGAGGAGTGCAACTCAGCGAAATCACAACCCTTCGATCGTGCGTACGAGCAATTTGTAGATTGGATGCTCGGCAACGAAGATGAGATCTTTGCGAGTCACGCTGTTGACTTTCCTTCAGTCTATGGCTCTCGCGATTTCGAAGTGCAGCAGTTAAATCTTTTCAAGTACTTCGCGAAGTGTTTCGGTTGCCGCCTCGACGAGGCGCAGCGCGCTGTACCTGATGACGTGCGGGCTCTCCTTGATCAACGAAGATTTCGTACCGGTTTGTGCATCACTTTCTCGATTCAACCCGCGATGGAGGTGGAAGGAGAAAGTGTTAGTTTGCTCAATTCCCTTGGGACATTTCCACTTCTTGAGTTTCCTTTGTGGGATAACGAAGAAAAAATACTCGGATACAGTTGTGGTCAGCACGTATCGTGGCTTGCCATCCACTTCTGGTACTGCATTGAACCTCCGAATGAGCTCGGAGAGATATGGGTAGCTGATCGCGACCGCGTGAGACTGGGGAAATCTCCGATCACGTCTACTCTTTAAGTTACCAACTCACTTCTTCGACAAATGCTTCAAAGCCTGCCGAATCGCATCGTTGATCGGTAAATCCGCAGGTAAATCGCGGCACGCAGCGGCCGCTTCTTTATCGCTATACCCAAGCGATAGCAGCGCGTTGACAACATCATTCGCTGGCGAGGAAACGGGCACCGATCCTGCCGCGAGCGCCGCGCCCACGACCATCACTTTCCCACGCAGCTCAAGCAGCAACCGCTCTGCCGTTTTGTTGCCGATGCCGGGCACGCGCGTGAGGCGTTTGACGTCTTGCATGACGACCGCTTGATTAAGTTCGGCGACGGTTAAGCCTGAGAGGACGGAGAGTGCAACCTTGGGGCCGATGCCCGTGACTTTGATGAGTTGGCGGAACGCGGCGCGTTCCTCTTCCGTCGCGAAGCCGAACAGGAGATGCGCGTCTTCGCGCACGACGTAGTGTGTTGCGAGTTGCACTTTTTGTCCCGTCGCTGGCAGCGAATAAAACGTGCTCATCGGCACGTCGATTTCGTAGCCAACGCCGTTCACGTCGAGCGTGATTTGCGGGGGATTTTTTGCGACTAAGATGCCGCTGAGACGACCGATCATGAAGCATTCGCACGCGCCGTGCGCTAAAAAGAGTCGGGTTCTAGGTTATCAGTGTTCCCCCGCCTGGATGCGTGCCCACAATCTGCGCCCAAGCTATCAACACTCAAAACAAACGCCCCATTAAATGGGGCGTTGAGTGTCTTCAAGTAGCTTACCGCTTTACCATACTTATCGCTTCGTAGACCAACATTTATGGGGCAGCGATTATTTTGGTTATTGCTTTATCACTTTGATTTCCCGTCGACTTCGACGAAGCCGGCCGGGACGCGAAACTGACTCGCCTCCGGCTCGCTGCGCTTGATTTCGGTCATGCGGTAAATCGATTCGCCGCTGCGCGGATCGGCGCGACGCGAAAACACGGTCATCTTCAAATCCGGCGAGTAATAACGCTCGAACACGGACTCGATCGGACGGTTGTTTCCCATCGTGCCAACCGCGATTGTCTCTACCGTGCGATTTGTGTCCACTCGCAAACCTTCGTACGTGGTGGTGTTCGTTTCGCGAACGACTTTGCCTCCGCTCGTTGATGATCCAAGCATCGGCGGAATCGGAGGCACCGGCGCGACCGGCGGTACTGGTGGTACCGGTGGTACGGGCGGTGCGGTTGGCACAGGTCCGGACGACGACCAGCTAAAGGTCTTGCTGCGGCCGCCCGCGCTTTGATCGTCCGTGAGATCGATCACCTTCGCATTCGAACTCACGTGAATTTGCACGTCATCGTTCGAGGTCATCATCGGAATGCCGCGATTGGTGGGCGAGAACGAAAAGCCAAGCGGTTTCCAATCGCCGCGCATTTGCTTGAAGCAATCGTTGATCGCGTCTTTATCGAACCCGGCTCTGCATGCCGTGCGTTTTTGCGGATCGATGATGAGCGTGCGTTTCGCGACCGGATCGTTGATGAAGATACGCGCGGTGCCGTCGGGTTGTCGCAACTCTTGACGCGTACGACCTTCGCCGTCGCGCGCGAGCAGTCGCGTGCTCTGTCGCGAGATCACCGTGCCGTCGCCGAGCGTTTGCTTGAATTCGCGCGTTTCGCGTGCCGAGTACGGATTGCCCTTTTGCACTTCATCGCCGCCGGATTTGTAGGACCATGCGCTGGCAACGTTCGCGTCTTCCATTGCACGGCGAACCGTGTCGCGAATTTCTCTCACATCGATCGATTCGGCCGCAGCCTTCGCTTGCTGTGCAGCGGCGCGTGCGCCGTCAGCCGCCGCTCGCGCGCCGTCGGCCGCAGCTCGTGCCGCTTCGCGAACCCGTTCGGCGTTTTCACGCACAGCACTCACGTCGAGCGAGGCGACCATATCTTGAATGCGTCCATGCAGCTGCAAGCGCGTTTGCGAATCGAGTGTGCCGAGCGCTTCGTGCAGCGCCGCGACACCTTGTTCGAGTGCTTCGTCAACGTTAAGTTGTAGTTTGTCGCCATTGACGATCACTTCGATTGTCGGCGACGACTGATCTTTCGCGGTGATCTTCTTCACTACGATCGGCGAGCGATCGCTCGCCGACGCCATTGCGCAGAGCGTGATCGCACTCGCTAACGCGCTTAGTCTGAACATTTTCGATAGTGTCGTTTTCATATTCATCTCCAACCATCAATACATTTGCCAACGCCAACGCTGTTCGCGTTTCGGCTCAATAAAGCGCACCGCGAGCACCTCGCCGCGCTGACCCATCAACATCTCCGCCTTCACTTCGTCTTGCAAGCGTTGCGGCGGCACCGGAATTCCAAAATCGAGCATCGCTTCGCGCGTCACATTCACGCGCAGCATTTGCGACACATCGAGCTGCGCTGTTTGCGGTTGATTCACCAGCATGAACGGTGTTGCAACCTCTACCGATTCGCGCGCATAGCCAATCCAAAGCGGCGATGTCACCGTCGCGAGCACAATCGTTGCAAGCGAACCCGCAAGCGCGGACGACCAGCGATTTGCAGTGATTGCCTTGAACCATGAACGTACACGCGAAACGTTTGCCGTCGATGCAGCACTCGCGATCGCGACCGCAGCGTCCGCTTGTGCGGCAACTGCGCGTTCCCGCGTCGCACGCATCTGTGCGAGCGTCGACGCTTCGAGCGCTGCAGGCGCACTCGTTTCGCGATACGGCGCGCGCATGGCTGCCAAGGCGTCGGAGAGCCGAGGCGCTAGCGGCGTTGCTTTGGGTTGATTGTGCAAATCGCTCATAGTGCATTTCCGGTGTGCGGCGAGAAAAGTTCCGCAAGGCTCTCTTTCAATCGCGCTTTTGCGCGGTTCAGCCGCGAGCGCACGGTGCCGATGGGGCAGCCGATCGTCGCGGCGGCCTGTTCGTACGAAAAATCTTCGAACTCGACCAAGATGATGACTTCGCGAAATTCGTACGGCAATGCGGCGAGCGCCTCGTGCATCACCGCTTCGCGTTCGCGTGCGTCGAGTTCGGCAAAGCTATCGGGCAGCGTTTCGTTCGCGTCGATGATCGCTTCGAACGCATCGTCATCGTCCGATAGCACGAAGCGCGCATCCGCCGTTTGCAGGCGTAGTACGTGGTTGCGCGCAACACCGCAGAGCAAGGCCGCGACCGAGCCACGTTCCGCATCGAACTTCGATGCGCCACCGCCGGCGAGCCAAATGAAGGCCTCCTGCATCGCGTCGCCCGCAATCTCGGACGACGACGCCATCATCGACGCGAAGCGATAGACGGCGTTCGAATGACGACGGTAGAGCTCGCTCATCGCAGCGTCAGCGCAGCCGCGATCCGCGCCCATCATGGCCGCGATCAACGCGCTATCGGTGTCGTTACTGGCAGCCCCCATTCCGGTCATTCTGACGAATCCGGGAAAAGGTTCCTGCGAGCGCGCAAATCGTTGAATTTCACCCGCCGCATTTCAGCAATTTAACTGATCGCCTTATCAAATAATAGATTTAGACAGTATTTTGTTTTTATTGCGAATTTACTTAAATTGCTTTAGTTGTAATATTTATGCGGCGGTGAGACGCAGTGTTGTCTAGACCAATCGACCGCCGCGCTGACGCACCTTCTTCGTCGAGAGCAGCTCGGTTGCGATTGTGCCGAGTCCTTGCCTTGCATGCGCATGCGTGATCGCGGTGGCGAGCGCATCGGCGGCGTCGGCCTGCGGTGTCGCTGAAAGTTTGAGCAAGCGTTTCACCATTTCTTGCACTTGTTCTTTCGCAGCCTTGCCGTGGCCGACGACCGATTGCTTCACTTGCAATGCGGTGTATTCGAATACCGGCACGTCGCAGAGCACGGCCGCCGTAATCGCCGCACCGCGCGCTTGACCGAGCAGAAGCGTCGATTGTGGATTGACGTTCACGAATACCTTTTCA
>JAAFJI010000228.1 GCA_013298045.1 Betaproteobacteria bacterium | reverse complement strand
CGGCATTGATTGTCATTTCGAAAATGTCGGCGGCATGATTCTGGATTGCGTGATGCAGCGCATGAACGCGTTCGGGCGAATCGCAATGTGCGGCATGATTTCGGGCTACAACGGTGTGCCGATTCCGATGGCTGCGCCGCAGTTGATCCTGATGTCTCGCTTGAAGATTCAGGGCTTCATCGTGAGCGAACACATGAATCTGTGGCCCGAAGGTTTGGCCGAATTGGGTGGCTACGTCGCGAGCGGGAAGATCAAGTTTCGCGAGTCGATCGCGGATGGACTTGCCAGTGCGCCGCAAGCGTTTTTCGATTTGCTCAAAGGTAAGAACTTCGGGAAGCAGCTCGTCAAGCTTGTTTAACCAACTGCTTTCGCGAGGGCAACGAAATCAACAGAGGAATTGAAATGAGTGAGAAGAAAACGCTAGTGATCACCGGCGCGGCCTCGGGCTTCGGCCTTGAATTCGCGCGACTTGGCGCGGCGCGTGGCGACAACATTGTGATGGCGGACGTCGAACAAGGCGCACTCGACAAAGCCGCCGATGAAATTCGCTCGCTTGGCGCGAAAGTGCTCGCACAACGCGTCGACGTTTCGAAAGCCGATCAGATCGATACGCTCGCGAAAGCAACGAAGGAAACCTTTGGCGCGCCGAATTGGGTGTTCAATAACGCAGGTGTTGGCAGTGGCGGCTTGGTGTGGGAGAACACGCTCAAGGATTGGGATTGGGTGATGGGTGTGAACGTCATGGGCGTCGTTTACGGCGTTCGTGCGTTCACGCTGATGATGCTGGAAGCGGCGAAGACCGATGCAAACTATCACGGCTGCATTATCAATACAGCATCGATGGCGGGCTTGCTCAACGCGCCCACGATGGGGGTTTACAACGTGTCAAAACACGCGGTTGTCTCGCTCACTGAATCGCTGTATCACGACTTAAAGCTCGTGACCGATCAAGTTACTGCGGCATTGCTTTGCCCGTTCTTCGTGCCCACCGGCATCGCGAAATCGCATCGCAATCGCCCTGCCGAAGCGCGCGACAACGCGAAGCCGACCCTCTCGCAAATGGTCGCGCAAATGCAAAGCGAAAAAGCCGTGAGCTCCGGCAAGGTGACGGCGGCGGATGTTGCGAAGCGCGTGTTCGAAGCGGTTGAAGCGCGCGAGTTTTATATCTACTCGCATCCGCAGGCGCTGAAGAGCGTTGAGCTGCGGATGCGCGATATCGTCGATGGCAAGAATCCGACCGATCCGTTCATCGATAAGCCAGAGATTTCTGCGTGGCTCAGAGAGAAGTTGCGCGGATAGCTTGTCCGTGTGGCGGCGTTCCCACAGGTGCGAGGTACGACGCCTGCTGCGCGCGCTATCACGCAGGAGCGCAACACTTGCAAGCGCCTACGCCTGAGGCGCTTATGCGCTCACGCTACAGCGCGTACGCGTTGGGTCTCGTTGATTACATCCGCGAAACGTGGCATGTATCGAAACGACCGGAAACACTATCGCGATTCGACGCGGCGGATAAGTGGTTAGGCCTCGAAATCAAAGATGCGCCGCACGCAAATGGCGACGAAGGTTTTGTTGAATTTGTGGCAAGAAGCAAACCGAAAGGCGGCGGCGCGGCGATTCGCTTGCACGAGCGCTCGCGGTTTGTGCGCGAAGGCGGGCGGTGGTTTTATGTTGACGGTGCGATTGATACCTTAAGCCAAGGAGCGACCAAAAACACTCGGTAGGAGCGCGCTTGCGCGCGAATATCTGCGTGCAAGCGGAGCGCATTGTTTTGCTTGAGGTTGCGCGCTAAGGCAATTCGCGCGCGAGCGTGCTCCTACCGCAAAAAGGTTACGTCTAGCTGCGCCTAAAAGGCACCAATACCCGCTGAAATGCGGCGACGTTGCTCCACGATCTCACCATCTTCATCGCATCATTCATCGGCAACCAGCGAAACGCGGTGTGTTCGTCGGGCGCGAGAAACGGCGTGAATTTTTCATTCACACACAACGCAAAGCAATGCTCGCGGTTGTGCGTCGTTCCCGCTGGATAGCGATGCCGAAACTCGGGATAAATCGAAAACACATTTTCGTAGTCGAGATCAGTAAGCACGCCGTGCTTTGCAATATCGATTCCGGTTTCTTCGCGCACTTCGCGAATCGCCGTGTCGCGCCACGACTCGCCTTCGTCTTGCGAGCCAGTGACCGATTGCCAGAACGAGAGCGGCGGCGTGCGCTCGATCAACAACGTCTCCATCGCAGGGGTGTGGATGACAACGAGGACGGAGCGCGCGATTTTGGGAGGTTTCAACGGCTAAACCAACACCACGTTAAACGCCTTATCGCGCTCCTGCCACCACTCGCAAGCCTCTTCAAGCAAATCGATCAGGGTGTCCCAATCCTCGCCAAAACGTTTCGATGCGGCGGCGCTGTCGGTCACGATGATGGTGTAGCCCGAAGCTTTCGCCCAAGCGTCGTCCATCAAGCAGTCGGCGAGTGCATCCCAGTTATGACCGAAGTGTTTTGGGAGCTTTAAGCCTTCGGCGATTGCTTCCATCAACGCCTTTTTTGATCTTCGCCCAATCAAATCGACGGTTAAGTGTTTTTCAGATGCAACGTTGTGAATGATATTTTTCATTTAATAGCCCTTATTTTATGGGGCGATGCACTGAAAAGTTTTGTAGTGATCTGCCGAGTAATAACACTCGCCAAGAGAACGCTGATCGCCCCCGCAGACGATGCGCCGCGCGCCGCGATGTTTCACACCAGGTGTGCGCACGGTGTATTCGCGGTAATAGCCGCGCTTCGCTTTGGGAAGAATTTTCTCGCGATTATTGAAAGTGATGCCATCGCGATCATGGGGAAACGGCCCGCCCGAGGCGATGAGATCAAGTGTGTCGCGACCTTGCTTCGGCAGGTCTTTGATCTTGATCGATTCGGCGAGCGGGCAGCTAGCGCGCGCGTTCGCATCGGTTGCAACAAATGCAAACGCGAGCGTCGCGAAAACGAGTGCCACATGCGCAGCGGTACGTGCGAGGACGTACACAAAAGCATGCGCTCGCGTGCGCGACACCTGCGATTGGCGATTATTCAAAAAAGTATTCATCTCAACCGTTACCCTCTTAACCCTGACGGTAGTAAGCCGTCTTGATGCATCGATCTTCAACGACTTCGACGCCAGCCGCTTCGGCAACGGCGCGCGCTTGCGCGTTTGCGATGCCCTGCTGCATCCACAATAGTTTCGGCAAGTTGCGCATTGCAACGACGGCTCGCGCAACCTCGACCATGTCCTCGCTCTTCCGAAAGCAATCGACGATATCGACGCGTTCCACAATCTCGTCGAGCGTTGCGAGGCACGTCTCACCAAGGATTTGCGCGCCTGCATACTGCGGATTCACGGGAATGATACGAAAGCCTGCGCGTTGCATTGTGCCTGCGACATCGAAACTCGGTCGATCGGGCTTTGCGGACAAACCGACGACTGCGATGGTTTGTCCGGGTTCGAACTTCATGCTACGAGCGAGTCGATCAACCTAGCGAACGCGACGCAGCGAAGTCGCGCCGTTTCGACCGAATGGCAATTCGAAATGCTGACCGGGTCCCGCGGTATAGCAGCGACCGGTGTAATTCAAATCCTCACAAATTTCCCATGTACCGTGCGTGACGAATACCGACCCGGCCACGTCATTGAATTGATACTGACGCAAATCGGGAATGTCGTTGCGCGTACGCAAACTGCGCCCCGTGAATTCGCGACCATCGAAGAGCCAAATTGGGTGACGCGTCGATGGCGCACCCGCCGAGAACACGCGAGCGTCGAGCTGTCCCGTGTAGCGCACACCGCCGAAGAGTTGTTCGAACAAATCGATGTTCGAGCCTTGCGCAGGCTGCGAGATTGGGCGAATCGAGGTGATTTGACGTTGCAATTGCGCCGGCAAATATTCATACGATCCTACGCCGAATACGAGACACGCGCCGGTGTAGTTTGGATGCTGGCAAAGCTCCCACTCGCCAGAGGTTACGCGAATCGAGGTGACGCTGTCGTTAAACATATTGTCGCTTTGGCTCAAGTTCGGTGCTTCGACGCCGTAGGCGCGACTGGCGCCCGAGAAGCGCGGGCCGGTAAAGAGTTCGACACGTGCCGGGCCGTAGCCGCTGCGAACCGGTGTGGCTTCAACGACGACGGGTGCGGGCGGGCGTTGGTACACCGGACGTATGGATAAGATGCGTTCGCGCATGTAACGTCCGAAATCGGCGTAATCGCCCGGCGGCAGTAACTGGCAGCGACCGCGGAAGTACAGTTCGCTGCACAGCTCCCACGAGGTACCGCCCTCGATGCGTACCGAGCCGATCTGAACGACATATTGTTCAGTGTTTAGATCGGGTATTTCTTGATCGGCTGCAAGCGATATTCCGCGATAGCCGCTTCGTGAAAACAATCGCAGCGTGCTAGCGCCGGCAGAAGAGGTGGATGACGCGCCCCCCATACCGGTCGTCGATCCGTAGTTCGTGATATCGCGAAACGACGCGTAGCCCACACCCCAGCGTCCGCCAATTTCTCGATAGTCGCCCGGCGTAAGCCGAACGCAGGTACCAGCGAAATTCACGCCAGTGCACGCCTCCCATACACCTGAAGCGACGCGAACCGAGCGGGCGGTGCCCATCTGCACATATCCTTCCGTGCGCTTTATTTGGGCAGAGTTCCCGACAAAGTCGTGCTCGGAGTAGATCGTGATGTCGGCAGCAAAACTGCTAGCGGCCGCGCACGACACGACGGTCGCGGCGAGAAGCCCACGAATAAAGGCAAAGCGGTTTTTCATTGTTGTCCTCCTGGTGGCGATAGCGCGCACGAAATGAGTTAGGTCGATTGCGGTTGAACGTCGCCTCGAAGAAGCACGTTGACGAGCAGCGTACGAGCGTATCTCAATGCGCGCAAGTTCGCCAGTACGACCGCAATCGTATCAACCGGCAAACCGGAATTGTCTGCCTCTCGTGTCGCACGTGCGCGATGCGATTGCGTTCCGCTCGCAGCGTCGGCGACGGACGCGGCTCACCGCGCATGCGATTTATGCATCGAACCCATTTGGCTATACAATTTTCAAGACGAGTACCGCACACTGCGGGATGAATTTGAACTGAACCGGGGGGTTACATGTCACGATTTTCGCCTGAGCCGCAGCGCGCTTCCGTAGTGCTACCTAGCGCATTCGTGGGTTGCGTTTTCCGAAAAAAGGCGCTGACTATATCGTTGCTCTGCGCTGGCTTGCTATTGAGCAGCGCGCCCGCGCTTGCAGCTGGCGGTGACACGCAAGCCACTGCGACCGTGATTTCGGCAATCCCGTATGCAGACTCCGGCACGACGGTCGGCGCCACCGACAACTACAAATTGCCAGGCGACACGACTACCCCGACACTAACCGCGACGTGTGCAACTGTGGCCAATGGCGCCGGTCCGGCGGGATCCTTGCCAAGAGGTGCAGTGTATACAGGCACCGGCATTGGTCCGGATGTGGTCTACAGCTTGTTTTTTCCAGCGGGCAACCCGGACACGTTGACGATTACGATGACGCCGGCCGCAGGTCTGGATCTGGCGTTGTCCGTCTATTGCAATACAGTTTCCAATAG
>JAAFJI010000227.1 GCA_013298045.1 Betaproteobacteria bacterium | reverse complement strand
TTAGTTCGATGCGCTAAAACATAGCGTCGTCCACGAAAAGTTCGATTGAACTGCCCGCGAAAACACAATGCAACGTGATCAACCGCTGATTGAAGCCGCGCAAACCTTAAGCGACGCGGTGAATTTGCTTCAATTCTCCGCACCCGTCACCCACACATTGAACCCGCTCGACTACGCGTGGGCACCGCATGAGGCGTATCTGCGCAAATTCGGCAACGGCAAGAAACGTGTGATCTTCATGGGGATGAACCCGGGACCGTTCGGCATGGTACAGGTGGGTGTGCCGTTTGGCGAGGTCAGCGCCGTGCGTGATTGGATGAAGATCGTCGCGCCCGTGTCTCAGCCGAAAACGCCAAATCCGCATCGACCGATTGAGGGATTTGACTGCGCGCGCTCCGAAATTTCCGGGCAGCGTTTGTGGGCGCTTTTCTCGTCGCGGTTTCCGGATGCGAACGATTTTTTCGTAGATCACTTCGTGTTGAACTATTGCCCACTTGCGTTTTTTGAAAACACACGCAATGTCACGCCGGATAAATTGCCGAAGAGCGAAACAAAAGCGCTCTACAACGCTTGCGACGCGCATCTGGCAGCCTGCGTGCGCGTGCTCGAACCGGAATGGGTCATCGGCATCGGTAAGTTCGCAGAGTCGCAGGCCGCCGCCGCACTCGGCGCCAGTACCGCGCTCGCGCGCGAGTTTCCTGCGCTCAAGATCGGCACGGTTCTACATCCCTCGCCCGCGAGTCCAATCGCCAATCGCGGCTGGGCGCCGCAGGCGGCGACCCAGCTGTCTGCGCTCGGTCTCTGGTAGCCGCACGCGCAGATGCTGCGACGCGCGCACTCGTTTCCTGAAATACTTAGGCTATGACAGTCACCGAAATCGCCCTCTTCGTCATCGCCTTGCTGCTGGTCGTCTTGATCGTCCTCGTGCTCTTGCAGCGTGGTGCAATCGTGAATCGTTTGAGCGGCACGATGGGCGAGCAACTTGAAACCAAACATCGGGCGATGATCGGCGATGTCGGCAACAAGTTTGACCAGGTGACCGAGCGCGTCGGGCGCGATCTCACGCTCGCGAGCTCGGGTACGCGCGAGGTGATCGGTACGTTGCAAGTTCAAGTCGTGCATTCGCTCTCCCAGCAAACGGAAGCTTCGCTCAAGCAACTCGCGCTCTTGCAACACACGCTTTCCTCGCAGCAAGACTCAATGAAGCGCGAAGTGCTCGAACAAATGCTCGGCAAGATGGCGGAGCAGGCGCGCGCGAATCAGGAGCTTTTGCAAAACACGCTGCGCAATATGCAGCAGCAGATCACCAATCAAGCCGAAACCATGACCAAAACGGTTGATGGACGGCTCGATCAAATCAGCGGCAAGGTGAACGAACGGCTCGACGAAGGGTTCAAGAAAACCAACGAAACGTTTATCAATGTCATGACGCGACTCGCGGTGATTGACGAGGCGCAGAAGAAGATCGATAACCTTACGACCAACGTCGTGAGTTTGCAGCAGGTACTTTCGGACAAATCGGCGCGCGGCGCGTTCGGCGAAGTGCAGCTTGAGGCGCTGGTGCGCGACACCTTGCCACCGGGTGTCTACGAGTTTCAGGCAGCACTGGGCGAAGGTCGCGAGAAAGCCGATTGCGTACTATCGATGCCCGATGGCATTTCGAAGATGGCGATCGATTCGAAGTTTCCGCTGTCGAACTATCGCTCGGCAATTGATGCATCGCGCACGGAAGCTGAGCGCAACATTGCGAGAAGACAGTTCGCAACCGATGTGAAGAAGCACATCAGCGATATCGCAACGAAATATGTTCAGCCTGGTGCGGGTGCGGACTCAGCCGTGATGTTCATTCCCTCCGAAGCGGTGTTCGCGGAGATCGTGGGCAATCATCCCGAGATCGTTGCGCAAGCACAGGTGCAGCGCGTGTGGCTCACGTCGCCCACGAATCTGATGGCGGTTTTACATACGGTTCGCGCCGTGATTCGCGACGCCGAGACGCGCAAACAAGCGCTCGTCATCAAAACGCAACTCGAAAAACTCGGCGGCGATTTTGGACGGTTTCAAGAGCGCATGGACAAACTCGCCACGCACATTCGCCAGGCGAGCGACGACGTGCAAGATGTGCAGATTTCGTCGCGCAAGATCACGAGCGGGTTTGAGCGGATTAAGTCGGTGGAGATTCAATCATCGGCGGAGACTGCAAAGTTGCCGCCGACCGTGCTGTAGGCGCGGGCTTGACCGCGCTCGTCAGGTTGCAAGCGTGCCCGCCACGAATAGCGCGCTCAAGCGCGCGCCTACAATTTGTCGATGTTCTCCTGGCTAAAAACCAAACGTCGCGAGCGTGCACTTGCAACGCACGCGATTCCCGATGAAGACTGGCAACGCGCGTTGCACGAGTTACCGTTTCTCGATCGCTACGCCCCGCCATTGATCGCGCGCCTGCGCGAGCTTGCGACCCTGTTTCTCGTCGAGAAAAGCATCACCTCCGGCGCAGAAGAAGGCGAACACGCGCTCGAAGTCACGCCGCACATGCGCATCGTGATTGCGATTCAAGCCTGTGTGCTGCTGCTCGGAAAACAGGGCAGCGTGACCGATGCCATTGAAGATTACGCAACGTTTGAGAACGTGATCGTCTACCCGGGGGATTTTCCGCGTTCAATGGATTTTGAGGACGAATACGGCGTCGTACATCAACTCGACGAGCCGATCGCTGGCGAGAGCTGGGAGCGCGGCCCGGTGCTGCTCTCGTGGCCTGCGGTCGAGGCGGGCTACGTCGAGTCAGGCATGTCGCTCGTGATTCACGAATTCGCGCACAAGCTCGATATGTTGAATGGCGAGATTGACGGCATGCCGCCGCTGCCCGCTGAAAAAGTCGAGCCGTTTCGCAAGGCGATCACAGAGGCGTACGAGGACTTTTGCATCCACGTGGATGCCAACGAAGACACGCCGATCGACCCCTACGCCGCAGAGGCAATCGACGAATTCTTCGCGGTGACCTGTGAGGTTTTCTTCGAAGAACCGGAGTTGCTGCGGCTTGAATACCCGGATTACTTCGCCGTACTCGGCGGCTATTTTGCGATTGACCCGATTCTGGGAAAACCTTTTTAGCTTCGTCGCCAATCGCCCTTTTAAATAACAAGAAAATCGTGTTTTCTTTATTTATTTCTATTAAATAAAATGAAAAGAAAAACTATATTTACTTGGGCTTTGAAAGGCTTTCCTGTTCACGGCAACGTCATGCCGCATCGATTGACGAGATGCGCGCGAAGCGCGGTCCACGACGTGCGCGTCGCGCCGGGTGCGAACGAAAGTCCGATCGTCACCGCGCTGCCGGTCATCCCCGCCGCGACCCGCGCATGAATGAGTGAATCGGTTTGCGTCTCCGCGCCGTCGCCGTCGAGATCAAGCGTCGTGCGCAAGAGCTTGCGGTGCATCGGAATCCAGATTTCGTTGAACTGAAAAAACGGGATTGACAGACCGGCGAGCAGCGCGAAATCCGAAAACGGCGCGCCGGTGTAGATACCGCGTACCACGCGCGAATGGATGAAGGAATCGATCGTCAGTCGCACGCCACCCGCGCTATCGAGATCAACGTTGCAGGCCAATCCGCCGTTGGGCGTGCCGCGAAAGCGGGCAACGCAAAACTCGAACTGCGTTGCCGAGTTGGCAAACGAGCATTGGCCGGCCACGTAGAGTTTTCCGTCGCGACCGATCGCCATCGCGTAGGCACGATCGCGATTGCCGACCAGTCCGACCTTCGCAATGCCGCTCGTACCGAAGCTCGTGTCGATGACGCCATTGGCGTCGTAGCCGACTAAACAAAACCGGTGCGCGCTCGGCGAGAAGTCGTAGCAGTGACCGGCAATCACGATCTTGCCATCGTCGTGCACGACCACGGCGCGCGCCTCTGCATAGCTGTTTGCCACCCGCGTGATCACCGCACCGCCGCTGCCAAAGCCGGTGTCGAGCGAGCCATTCGCGTTGTAGCGCACAGTCGCGTAGTCGTACACCGTGCTGTTTGCAATCGTGTTGAACGCCTGCCCGGTCAGCAAAATCTTGCCGTCGGCTTGCACGGCCATGCCGTAGGCGTAATCGCCGCTGCCGGGTAAGTTGTCGGTCGAGAAACTTCCATTCGTGCCAAACGTGTTGTCGACAACGCCGTTGGCGGTGAAGCGGGTCACGCAAAAGACGGTTTGACTATTGACGAAACAACTGCCCGCGAGCAAGACACGATCGCTCGCATCTAGCGCCATCGAAAATGTCTCGCGATTGGACGTACCGGTGAGTGGATTCGTAGCCACGCCGTTGAGACCAAAACCGGTGTCGAGCGTGGTGCCGAATTCATCGTAGCGAACGGCGCACATTCCGCTGCCGCACAGTCCCGCGATCACCAATTTCCCGCTTGCCTGCACCGCGATCGACGTCGGGAAATTGGAGAAAGCAGCTAGCGAGGTTTTGAGCAGACCGTTGACGCCAAAGCCGGTGGCGAGTGTGCCGTCGATTAAGTTGAAGGCGACGGCACAGAACTGTCGGCTACTCGCCACGCCGCCTTCGCAGGCAAAGACGACCACGATCAAATTCGTCGGCGTGAGCGCAATCGCAGTGGATTGATACGAAGCGTCCACGGTCACGGCAAAGCTGTTTTTGCCGTTGACGTTAAAAGACGTATCTAGCGCGCCGCTCGGCAGGTAGCGAGTAATGCATATGCGCGAGCCGCCGGTCTGGGCGCAGGGGCCCGCCACGATAACCTTTCCGTCGATCTGAATGGCGATCGCGCGACCATAGTCGTTCGAGCTGAAGTCGGTGGACGACGCGAGCACCGAGGTCTTCACCCAACCGGTATTGCTGCCGCCCCAGCTCGTATCGAACGTGCCGTACTGTGCCGAGGCGGACGGTGAGATCGAAGTCAGGAGCACAAGTGCAAGCGCTGCTTGCACGAAAACGGCCATTCGCGGCAAACGTGCGAACGAAGGGAAAAGATCAACCAGAGCCATGTGAGCTACCTTTTTTTGGATCAACCAAAGAAATTCGCGCTCGGTCTGCCGCAGTGAAAACGATTGCGGCAAAACAGCGCTTAGCTCACAAGGCGCAGAGGTTGCACAACTGGCTCAATGACCTCGATTGAAGTTTACGATAACTGCTTTTTGGATTTTTGCCCTTATAACTATTGGTTTGCTGGACGAATAAATAAATATTGATACGTCTACTAGAATTCTTTCTAGGCAAGCAAATCGCGGCTAAATGCGCTTTAGTTATAAGCCTGACACTGCGCTCAGCTGTAAGCGCGTCAATTCGCAGCGATCACTGGCGCGGACGGATTGGGTGGGGTTCGTTCGCGGCAAACCGCCAAAGAAAAAGCGCGGACTGTGCCGCGCTTTCCTGTTGGGGCGCGCCAACACGCCCCAGATCAAGCTGATCGATCTACGATTTTGACGGCGGCAGTTGTTTGCGCCGACGCATGCCGAGCGCTGCAAGCGCGACCGAGAGCGCACCCAGCGCTGCACCGCCGGTGGTCGGCACGGCAACGTTGGTACCAGCAGCCGGTGCTGCGAGTTCGAAGGCACCCATGTCGGTGCGACCGTAGGCGCGGGGGTGAAGCCCCGTTTGATCGGTCGGCGAGCCGGTAAA
>JAAFJI010000226.1 GCA_013298045.1 Betaproteobacteria bacterium | reverse complement strand
CTCCTACGAAGACTTGTTTCGCGTCGTGAAGAGCGGGCGCAATCGCGACAACGTGCGCAAACACATCAGCACGATTCGCGAAGCCTTTCGCGATATCGATCCCGATTTCGACGGCATCGAAAACGTTCCGATGCGCGGATTTCGCTGGGCGCAATCAACGACGGCTCCCAGACGCGGCGCGGGTCGCTAGGGGTGCCGAGCGTGTTAAGCGTGAGTTGGCGATGGCCTGGCATCGCGTCGTTCGGTCGGCGCATTCTGTTTCGCACTGTGTTTGCGCTGCTAGCGCTCTTCATTGTCGTGATGGCAATCACTTTGCTTCGCGACGAGAAGGAGTTGGGCTACAGCAACTATCAAGCAAATTTCAAGAAAACGCAGGAGCAAATTCTCGCGCGACTCAATCATCCATCGGGTCAATTGGCGCTGCTCAACGCCGATCGCGCGAGCCCGGCAGTGACACCACTTCGTCCTTATCTCTTGCCCTTTGCGGCGATCGATTTCGATGATGCGAACAAGGTTCAACAGGCGATCGAACTGTCGGGCTGCTTGATTCGCTATCCGAACGGCGACACGATTTGCACGGCGATTGGCAGCAATCCATACGCAGGCGGATTCATCTATGTGGCCGGTCGCTTTTCGACCAGCGATTTGGTATCGCGCAGCACCGGTGACCGCGATGTCGAACTTGCGCACCGACTGCGAATCGCGCTCGACATGCGCGGCGAAACCTATCGCTGGATTGCGCCATTCGAACGCATGGATGCGCCGCCACGCTCCATCGCGGGAAGTAGTGCTGCCGTAATCGCCACGCGTGGTCGTTTGACTGGCTTCGTTGACACCGGTCGCACACTCGGCGCCGTCAATCCCGTGCGCGACTTTCGCGGCTGGGTTTGGCAATCGTCGCAATGTACGAATGCGGACGAGACGAGGAGCGACTGCGCGAAGAGCGCGTTCTTCTCGGTGCGATTACCTGTAGAAGCGTTTCGCGAAGCGCTCGTGCAAGGCAAACGCCCTGAATGGCCGCCTGCCGATCTGGACAAAATTGTCGTACGCGTTGAGGCATTCGCACCCGGCAATTCCCCTGCGGTGTTCGACAGTAATGCGCCGGATGCGGTCGCGCCATTTTCGTTCGAATCGTTGCGGCCGCTGCTCTTGCCCGGTGAAACGGTGTCGATTGTGCGCAGCGGCGCAGACGCGCGCACGGCCGTCAAGATTCGTCCGTTCGCAAGCGACGAGCAACCGGCGCGCTGGATCGATCAATTGCTTCGTCGGCTACCCGTCGAAGGTTTCGACGCACCGCTCACGAAAACGGAGCGCGTTTCAACCGCACTCGGCGTATACGAGGTCACTTTCAACGGCGACGTACGCGGCGTGAATCAAGCGCTTGCAGTCGCTGCGACGCGTGTGTCTTGGTACGTCGGCGCGATGCTGCTTGCGGTGATCGGTGCGTGGTTGCTAATTGAAGTCGGATTGATTCGTCGCGTTGCGGTTTTGAATAATCGCGCGCGCGCCGTTTCGAAGCAAATGCATGGCGGCAAAGGGCTCGTGAATCACGATTTGTCTGACCTTCGCGGCAAAGATGAGCTTGGAACGCTCGCGACCGCGTTGCATGAACTTTTGCAACGCGTAAATGACGATGTTCAGCGTGAACACATTCGTGCGGAGCAGGAGAAAGACATGTGGCACGCAGTCGGCCACGAAATCATGTCGCCGCTGCAATCGCTGATGGCGTTGCACGGCAGTAAAGACGACCCGAGCAAACGCTACATCGAGCGCATGCAGCAGGCCGTGCGCGTGCTCTACGGTAGCGCCTCGCCGAGTGAAGCGATTGCATCAAGCGAGATGGATTTGCGACATATCGAGCTCAATGTCTTCCTCTCGCAAGTCGCTGAGAATGCGCCAGCGCTCGAAATCAATAATGTCGCGTTCGTCTCGCGCGCGAGCAGCGTACGCGTGAACGCAGACGAATATGCGCTCGAAGACGCGATTGCGCACGTCCTCACCAACGCGCAGCGCTATCGCACGCCGGGCTCGACGACTCGCATCGAATTGAGCGCAACCGATTCAAATGCGCAGATCGAAATCCGCAACGATGGTCCGCAAATCGATGCGGCATTGATTGACCGAATTTTTGAGTACGGCGTGTCAGACGCCGCCGAATCAGGTGCCGCCGGTAATCGTGGGCAGGGACTCTACGTCGCAAAAACGTACATGGCGAAAATGAGTGGAACCATCGCAGCGATCAACGCTGAGCATGGTGTGAGCTTCGTATTGACGATGCCGCGCGTCACAGCTTAGGAACCGCGAGCTATTTCACTCGATAGATCGCACAGAGCTTGTGCCCGTCAGGATCGCGCACGTAGGCGAGGTGCATTCCGCCAAGTTTGCCCTCGCGTAGCCCGGGTGGATCCTCGATCGAGACACCGCCACTTGCCACAGCAACGTCGTGAAACGCCTTTACCTGTTCAGCGGAGTTGCATTTGAAGCCAATCGTGCCACCGTTGGCAACGGTCGCAGGCTCTCCATCGATTGGTTCGCTTACACAGAACGTGCTGCCGTCGTGTCGATAGAAAAGCCTTGTATGGCCGGTTGCGTTGACATTGCGGTGCGGCTCGCCTGCACCAAGGACGCCGAGTATGGCGTCGTAGAAACGTTTTGAGCGCTCGATATCGTTTGATCCGAGCATGATGTGGCTGAACATCGATTGACTTTCAGAAGTTGAACCTAGAAGGTGAGCCGCACTTATTCCGCTTCGATTTTCGCCGCTTTCGTGAGTTGCCCCCAGCGTTTCACTTCGCTGTCGATCAACTTTGCAAGACCTGCCGCATCGGTTGAGTCGATGTCGAAGCCACCTGCGTTGAGTTTGGCTTTAACGTCTGCGTTTGCGAGGGTTTTCGTCAACGCCGCACTTAGCTTCGCAGTCACGTCGGCAGGCAAATTCGCAGGGCCAACCAGCGCGAACCAAGGCACAAGTTCATAGCTCGGCACTTGTTCAGAAATCGCAGGCAGTTCGGGCATCTGTGGTGCGCGTTTCGTGGTCGTGACACCGAACGCTTTCACTTTTCCGCCTTTGATCTGTGCCTGCGCGTTGCCCATGTCGGCGAACACCACCTCGATTGAGCCGCCGAGCATGTCGGTGATCGCGGGCGGAATGCCCTTATACGGAATCATTTGCATGTCGCCGCCGATCATTGATGCGAACAGCGATCCCGACACCCACGAACCCGACGAGCCTTGCCCGAAGCGAACCTTGCCTGGATTCGCTTTCACGTACGTAATGAATTCGCGCAGATTGTTCGCAGGCACTTTGTCATTCGTGATGAGCACGAACGGTGTCGTCGCAATCTTGCCGATCGGCGTGAAATCTTTCGCGGGGTCGTAGGGCACTTTTTTGAGCAAGCTCACGACGGCCGCTTGCGTGGTGCTCGTCGTCACCAAAATCGTGTAACCATCGGGTGCCGCGTTTTTCACCTCGCCTGCGCCAATGGTGCCCTGCGCGCCGGCTTTGTTTTCAACCACGATCGATTGTCCAAGCTCTTTGCCCATCGCGTCGGCGAGAACGCGGCCGACCACATCGGTGGCGCTACCGGCCGGGAATGGCACGACGAACTTGATCGTCTTATTGGGATAGGGCTGACCGGTAGCAAGAGCCGCGAACGCGAACGTCGCGACGGCGACCGAGATCTGGCGCAATACAGCTTGAAAGGTGGCGTGCCGCATGGATTCTCCGTGTATGTGATGGACGACGCTCGGCGACGCTGACCGAGCTTTTTTTCATTCTAGAAATCATCAGCTTTGCACCAGCGAGGGTAATTCTGTTCTCAATTACAAAAATAGCGCTAAATGCCGCAAGAATTATGAATAGCAGAGGAAAAACAAAATAAAAAGATACGTACTAAAGATTGCGTATATCTCATATTTAAATGGGCTAATAAGAACAAAGCAGAAAAATAGAATCTATATCGTGAAATCACTTTCCACGATGTGAAATTGTCGATATTATTTAGTTTTGGCGAAGGCGCTGCGCGCGACACGCATCTTGCTTGTGCGCAATTGCGCGCATTGAAAGCGCGTTGTGCAATGCGTCAACTGCAAAATCAAAACTTGCGCTTCGAGCGCGAATGAACCGAGGAACACGACGTTATGAACGTCCACAAATCTCTTGAAGGCGATATCGATCCGATCGAAACCGGCGATTGGCTGAATTCGCTCGATACTGTCATTGAAAATGAAGGCTACGATCGAGCGCATTTCATTCTCGAAGCGCTGTTCGATAAGGCGCGCCGCAGCGGCACACTCGCACCGTTCTCCCCGAACACAGCGTACCTAAACACGATTCCAACGCAGCTCGAAGCGAAGAGCCCAGGCAACCACGAAATTGAGCATCGCTTGCGCAGCTACGTGCGCTGGAACGCGGCAATGATGGTGCTGCGGGGTGGCAAAAAAGACCTAGAGCTCGGTGGGCATATTTCATCGTTTGCGAGCGCCGCAACGCTCTACGACGTCGGCTTCAATCATTTCTGGCACGCGCCTTCTGCCGATCACGGTGGCGATCTGATTTACGTGCAAGGCCACAGCTCGCCCGGTGTGTACGCGCGCGCATTCATGCTTGATCGCTTGAGCCAAGATCAGATGGATAACTTCCGTCAGGAAGTCGATGGCAAAGGTTTGTCGAGCTATCCGCATCCTTGGCTCATGCCGGATTTCTGGCAATTGCCAACAGTGTCGATGGGACTCGGCCCCTTGATGGGCATCTACCAAGCGCGCTTCTTGAAGTACCTGCATGCGCGCGGTCTTGCGAACACGGAGAATCGCAAAGTTTGGGTGTTCTGCGGCGACGGCGAGATGGACGAACCGGAATCGCTCGGTGCGATTTCGATGGCGGCGCGCGAGAACTTGGACAACTTGATCTTCGTGATCAATTGCAATCTGCAACGGCTCGATGGTCCTGTGCGCGGCAACGGAAAAATCATTCAAGAACTCGAAGGCGATTTCCGCGGTTCGGGTTGGAATGTGATCAAGCTTTTGTGGGGCGGTTATTGGGATCCGCTTTTGGCGCGCGACAAAGATGGTTTGCTCGTGAAGCGCATGGCCGAGGTTGTCGACGGCGAATATCAGGTAATGAAAGCGCGCGACGGAGCCTATGTTCGCGAAAACTTCTTCGGCAAGTATCCGCAACTGCGCGAGATGGTTGCCAACATGTCGGACGAAGATGTGTGGCGCCTGAATCGCGGCGGACATGATCCACACAAGATCTACGCAGCGTATCACTCGGCTGTGAATACGAAGGGCCAGCCGACGGTAATCCTTGCCAAAACCGTCAAAGGTTATGGCATGGGTCACGCGGGTGAAGGACTAAACATCGCCCATCAGGCGAAAAAGATGGATATCGAATCACTCAAGCAAATGCGTGATCGATTCGGCGTGCCAGTCGAAGACAAAGACCTCGCCGACTATCCTTATTACAAACCTGCGGCCGATTCGCCAGAAGGCAAGTACATGCGCGAGCGTCGCGCAGCGCTTGGCGGCTATCTGCCGCAGCGTCGTCAGAAATCGGTGTCGATGGCAGTGCCAGAGTTGAGTGCGTTCGACGCACAGATCAAGGGCACGGGCGAGCGCGAAATCTCGACGACGATGGCATT
>JAAFJI010000224.1 GCA_013298045.1 Betaproteobacteria bacterium | reverse complement strand
GCCAAAACAATCGTTCAGAATCGCGCGGGCATCGTTCACATCCTACCGGACGAGAAAGATGGCGACGTCGTCTTCGGTGGCAATGTGTACGACGGACGTATCAATCTCGATGTCTATCGCAACTCAAATCTGATTCATCGCACGCTTGCGCTCTCGGTGCTCGCACCGGAAGCCAAGCGGGTACTTATCATTGGACTCAGCACCGGGGCGTGGCTGCGCCTTATCGAGAGTTTTCCATCGGTCGAGCATATCGATGTCGTCGAAATCAACCCGGGCTACCTAAGCGCGATCTCGGCTTACCCCGAACTTCAACGTGGCATCGAGGACAAGCGCGTCAACCTCGTGGTGGACGACGGCAGGCGATGGTTACGTACCCGCAAGGGCGAGCACTACGATCTGATTGTGATGAACACCACGTGGTCATGGCGAGCTTACGCAAGCGGATTGTTGTCGCGCGAGTTTTTTAGCCTGGTTTCGAAGCACATGTCGTCGCAGTCTCTGCTTGCCTTCAATTCGACCGTCTCGCCGGATGCCGTCAAGACCGCCAATAGCGTATTTGCGCACGCCTACCGATACGAAAATTTTGTATTCGCATCGCAGACCGACTTTCGCGGACGGCTCACACGAAACAACCTTGAGACGAAGCTGCCGACCCTGGCCTGGAGCGATCGAGTCGTGCTCAACCGAGCGCAGGAGGACAACCAGTCCGTGGTCAATCGCGTGATGCAACCGAAGTTCGAGACAGTGGATGAAGTGCAGACGGCGACCGGTCGTGCGCTTGAAGTGATCACCGACTACAACTTACTTCCCGAATACAGATACGGTCGACCGCTGTTCGATAAAAAGCCGTAACGGCTCGGTGGCCATTTCCCTTCGAGCGAGTCTTGCGCGACGGCGCAAAATCATCGCTTGCGAGCGCTCAATCCGAGCGTGCATCGAATGCCGCTGCGCTTCGCGGAATTTCAAAGTCGCTACTGACACTGACCCGGCTAGCTACTGACAAATTTGCGCGGCCGAGTGTTCGCGCGGATACTGTGCGTCGTTAGTCAAAATGGGCGCTACCCTATGAAACACCCCGCCGTCGCACTACTCCACGCCTTGTGCGTGGCACTGCTTTTCTCGCACGACACTGGAGCGCAGCCGCAACCACCCTGCCAAAGCGAAGCCGCGAAGCAATTCGATTTCTGGCTCGGCACGTGGCGTGGTACCTGGACGCAAGATAGTGAAACAAAAACGGCGCTCAATGTCGTCAACCGTTCTCACGATGGCTGTGTCGTCACCGAGCAGTTTCGCGAAGACCAGGCGCGCGGACTGGTCGGCACCAGCGTCTCCGTTTGGAACCCGCGAACATCACAGTGGCAGCAAACCTGGGTCGACAACCAAGGCAGCTATCTCGCCTTCACCGGCGGCCTGGAAGGCGCGACGATGACGCTCGCGCGCGAGGTCAAAACCAAAGATGGCAAAGCGCTCCGGGAGCGGATGCGCTTCACCGATGTCACCCGCGATCGTTTCGTGTGGTTTTGGGAACAACAGATCGACGAGGAGAAGACATGGACGGTGCAATGGCGGATCGAGTATGCGCGCGTCGAGGTCGCGCCGGGTGCTGAGCCACTTGCAAAGCTTGAGGCTCTCGCAGGATGTTGGGCGTCGCTTACGGACAAGCGCGAGTACCGCGAGCATTGGATGCGACCCGTGGGCGGGATGATGGTGGGTATGGTGCGGCAAATTCGCGACGGCAAAGCGATTTCGTACGAGGCGATGCGCATCGAACTCGATGGCGATGGCACACCCGTTTTCATCGCACGACCGAAAGGACAAGCAGAAACGCGATTCCGATTGAAAGAGCAAACCGCAGACCGATTCGTGTTCGAGAACTCGAAGCACGATTTTCCGCGGCGCGTGATTTATCGCGTGACAAATACTACGCTTGATGCCTCAATTGAAGGTGATAGAAATGGGAAATCACACGGTATTGAATTTGCATTAAAGCGAACCGAATGCCAATAAGAATGCGGCAGTTGTCGACAGTGTTGACGTGGAAACGCGAACCGCGCAACCCGAGTCGGCCGCTACGACGTCCTCTGCGCGAAACGCGCGCGGTACGCGCCGGGCGCAACACCGACCACACGTCGAAAGGCAAGCCGAAATGCGTCCAGCGTTTCGTAGCCACACTCTGCCGCAACTTGGTCGTGAGATAACACGGTCGTTTCGAGCAGTTCGCGGGCGCGCGCAAGCCGCGCCTGCTGTAGCCACTGATGCGGCGGCATACCCGCTGCGTCATGAAATCGGCGCAGAAAAGTTCGAGCGCTCATCGCGCAGCGCGCCGCCATTTGCGGCACGCCAATGGGTTCGTGCAACCGCTCACCTGCCCATTGCATCGCAACACCTACACCGCGCGATTCTCGTGCGCTAACCGGCGTCTCCACGTACTGCGCTTGACCGCCTTCGCGATGCGGCGCAACGACCATCCGCTTGGCGATGGTGTTGGCCACCGCCGCGCCGTAGTCTTTACGAATCACGTGTAAGCATGCATCAATCCCCGCCGCGCTGCCAGCCGAGGTAATGACGTCGCCGTGATCGACGTAGAGCACGTCGCCCGAGAATTCGACCTTGGGGAAGCGTCGTTTAAACGTCTCGGCAAATAGCCAGTGCGTTGTCGCCGTTCGGCCATTTAGCAAACCCGCGTCGGCGAGCGCGAACGAGCCGCTACAAATCGAGAGCAGACGCGCGCCGCGCGCATGGGCGGCAGACAGCGCGTCGCAGAATTTCCGCGGTGCGGGCGTTTCCACATCGCGCCATCCTGGAATTACGACGGTGTCGGCTTCAAGCATCGCCTCAAGCGGTGCGTTGGGACGCACCCGCATGCCGCCCACGCCCAGGAGTGCGCCGCGATCCGGGGATACCACCACACTTTCATACCAAGCGACGCCCAGCGACGGTCGTTCGAGACCAAACATTTCCGCCGCAATCGAATACTCAAAGGTGCGCAGATCGTTGTAGGCGACGATTGCAACGCGATGCCGACGTTGCGGTCGAGTTTTTACGTTTGCCGGATGTGGGGGATTCAAGGCGTTCACCTAGACTGCATCGAATTGGCGAATTTCTACCATTAAATGTCCTTTTCGCCAATTCCGACGAGGCCGCTTTATTCCTAGACTCTCGCCTGTCGCATCCACCAAACGTCGCATGCAAATGGTCTGCCCTCCTTTGAACGCCGCACAGAACACCACCCCCCTTTCGACTGGTCGCGTGCGCTCGTGCTTCGTCCAAAGCCGAGTTGCGGTTACGCGGCTTCTCTGCGCCTACGGCTGGCTCGCAACCGCCGCTTTGGCATCTGCAGAACCTGCGATCATTTCCATGCACGACACATCGAACACCACGGCCACAGACGCCCCGACCCGGCACCGCCTTGCAGCGGTTGAACACGTCGCAGTTGATCTGCGCTTCGACGAGCAGCTGCAGCGTGCCCGCGGCAGTGCACGCCTAACGCTAAGCGCGCTCGCGCGCACCGATCGCATCGCGCTTGACGCCGCACACTTCGAAATCGAGCGAATCTCGTTGTTCGCACCACGTTCGAGACCGGGCTCGCGAGGCAAGGCGTTGCGATTCGTCTACGACGGCAGTGCGCGCGACGACGCGCTACACATTTCGCTCGACCGCGCCTACGACGTCGGCGAACGCTTCGACATCGAGATTGCGTACCAAACCACCTGGCGCAACGAAAGTGACCCGGCCAACACCAGCGGAAGCACTGGCAAAGGGCTCCGTTTCTTCCGCCCCACGACAACCGATCCACGCAAACGTCGGCAAATTTGGGCCTACGGCGAGCCGGGCGGTAATCGCTATTGGTTCCCGAGCTACGACGCGCCGAACGCGCTGCGCACGTTTGAGCTTCGCGCGACCGTGCCAGCGCCTTTGATAGTCATTGGAAACGGTAAGTTGAAGGCGACCAAAAGAAACGCCGACGGATCACGCACCTTTCATTGGAAACTCGACATGCCGCAGGCGAACCATCGCACCACACTTGCAATCGGCGAGTACGTCGATATTCCGCAGAAAGTGGGGCGCGTGCGCCTTGCGAACTACGCGTATCCCGACGAAGTACAGGCCACCAAAGATAGCGTCGATCGATTACCGGACATGGTGCGCTATTTCGGTGATCTTACGGGGCGCGAGTTTCCCTACCCGACTTACTCGCAAGTGTTTGTTCAAGACTTTCCCTGGGGTATGGCGGGCACTGGCATGTCGATCCAAACCGAAAACATGGTTGACGATTTCGGCACCCACGCCGATTTTTTGTATCTCTGGGACGGACTCGAAGCCGAATCACTGGCACATCAATGGTTCGGCAATTTGATCTCGCAGCGCCATTGGCGCGACACCTGGCTATCTCGTGCGTTCGCGAGGCATCTCGACGGTCGCTACACGCAACACAAAAACGGTTACTCGGAATACCTGCTTTGGTATCACAGCGCCGATCACGCGACGGTGCACACAGATTGGGCAGATGGCATCCGCTGGCCCGTTGTGCCAAGAGACCTTCTGCTTGGTGGTTCAAAAAAAGGCGAGCCGGCGAAGACCCATAGCGACGCCGAATATGCCTTTGTCACCGGCAACACGCCATACGCACGTGGCGCACTCGTCATGCACATGTTGCGAAAGCACTTGGGCGACGAGCGCTGGCAGCGCGTCATTCAGCACTATGTCCGCGCTCACGCTGGACGACTCGTCACGACGAACGATCTGCGCAACGCGATCGAAGATGTTGCGGGCGAATCGCTGGGTTGGTTTTTCGATCAATGGGTCTATCGTACCGGGCATCCGATTTTCGAACTTGCAGCTTCGATCGATGCAACACGCCGCGAGGTCGTGCTGAAAATCAAGCAAACGCAACCGATCGAAAACACACTCAACATTCCGCAAACGGCGCTGTTTCAAGGGTTCGTCGATATTGAAATTGCCACGCGCTCGCCTACGGGTGTGCGCTCTCGCGTGGAGCGGCACTGGCTCGACGCCAAAACAGACAACACCTTGAATTTCGCGCTGCAAGCCGACGAAGCGCTCGTTTTCGTGAATTTCGATTTCGAGCAGACATGGATCAAAGAAGTTAAGCAAACGCGCTCGCCGGAAGAGTTGATCGAGGTGTTGCGTCATACCCGCGATGAACTTGCGAGGCTCGCGGCGATGAACGAACTGTCGAAATTTGCGAAAGAGAATCCGTCTGCGCCCGCTAGCCACGATTTCCAGAAGACGATGCGGGAAATCATCGAAAGCGAAGCGTATTGGCGCATTCGTTTCAATGCGACGAATCAATTGCGCAGCTTGCTCGCGCCCGCGAGCGAAACCAAACCCGTTGCGCTCGACGCTGCGATGCGCGAATCGCTCGTCAAGGCAATCAAACGACCGGGTACTTGGACGCGCTCAGCGGCGATCCATTTTTTGGGTATGACACGCGACGCGCAGTACGTCGATCTTTATCTGAGTTACCTGCGCGATCCAAGCGATCGCGTGATCAACGCCGCAGCGATCGCGCTCGGTCGCAGCGGAAGTCCGAAGGCGTATCAAGCGCTCGTCGATTTGCCTGTGCATCCGTCGTGGAAGAACCAAAGCCTTATTAGTGCGCTTGCGGGCTTCAAAGAACTCCGCGATCCG
>JAAFJI010000225.1 GCA_013298045.1 Betaproteobacteria bacterium | reverse complement strand
CGAGGCAACCGGTTCCACGATTGCATCAGCACTCGCTTCCGCGCCTTCAGTAGTCGCCCTATCGATCTTGGGCGTTGAATCAGAAATACCACTTTTCGATTCGTGCTTTTTATGCTTGGGACGCGATGGTCTCCGGGGCAATGACGAAAGGAGCTCTTCGCCCGCTGCATTTTTCTCGCGCGATTGCTGTTCTGCTGCAATCGCGGAGTGCACGCCCTGCAGTTGCTGCGCAAGCGCTGCGTCGAGCACAGGCGAGCTCTGCGCCGCTGTGGCGTCATTCGCGAGCGTTTTCAGCTCATCCGCATCGAGTTCGCTCACGCGTTTACTTTTAAGCGTCAGCCCCGCGATCTGCATCGCAAGCGCTTCGTGCAAACGCCGCGATTGCGATTCGTTTTGCATCCTTGCTTGCAAACCGCTATTGAGTTTTTCAAAGCGTGCCTTGCGCTCATCATCGACCGTGAGCTTCGCCCATGCGCGCTGTGCATCGACAAGTTTTGTGAGCGGAACCTCATCTGCGTCCGACCATGCGTGCATCTGTGCGAGCAGGACGTCGGCTTCCTGCGCCGCGTTCGCACCGGTTTGCAGCGAAAGCACGCGCTCGTGACAGGCTTTGCCAAGCCGCTTATCGTGATCGCGCCAGAAGTGATGCAGCTTGTCGAGCAGCGCAACGTCGGTCGTTGCGTTGATCGCATCGATCTTGAGCGAGAGCGGCGCAGCGCTTGCGAGCCACGCACTCAAATCGCCCGAGGCGAGCTTCGAGGCGATGGCTTTCGCCTCAATCGGCGAATCCTCTTTGATCGCCGCCGCGACCACTGCAAGCGGCAAATCGCTGGTGACGTTGCCGTTCAGGCATGCGGCCCAAGCCTTGGCGGCAGCCTCGCGTACCGTGGCGTCCGCGTCGTCATGCGCGCGCTTGAGCGTTGCGACGTCGGTCACGCGCGCGACTGCAGCCGCACGCACACGCAAGTCGGCATCGCCTGTTGCGAGGGTTTTGAGGTTTTCATCATCGGCGGCAAGTTCTGCCACCGCAGTCAGCCGTTCATCGGCGTTGGGGCTTTGCCATTTGGCATTGCCTCCGAAAAGAGTCTTGAGCACGGGATTTCTGGGGTTTGGGTAGAGGAAC
The DNA here is from genome assembly GCA_013298045.1 of Betaproteobacteria bacterium. GTDB lineage: Bacteria > Pseudomonadota > Gammaproteobacteria > Burkholderiales > Casimicrobiaceae > Casimicrobium. Next base: position 4,529 of record JAAFJI010000225.1, on the reverse strand, counting down.
CTTCTATTTTAGGTTCTTTGTCTGCGTAGGATGGGTGGAGCGAAGCGATACCCATCAGATACCAGCCAAACGCCACCAAATTTGCACTCTGTTGATCGCGCACGTTTGATGGGTATCGCTTCGCTCCACCCATCCTACAATGACTCGTGTGACCTCCGACCTTAACTACATCTTCGGCCCGAGTGGGCCGCTCGCGCAAGCGCTCCCCAATTTCCACTCGCGACAACAACAGGTTGAGCTTGCAACGGCGATTGAAACCGCGATTCGCGATCGCACCCAGCTGGTCGCCGAGGCGGGCACAGGCACAGGAAAGACTTTCGCGTACTTGATTCCTGCGCTGCTTTCGGGCGGCAAGGTCATCATCGCGACGGGTACAAAGACGCTGCAAGACCAGCTCTTCGAGCGCGACCTGCCACGCGTGCGCTCAGCTTTGAAGCTGCCTGTCGAGACTGCACTACTCAAAGGTCGCAGCAATTACGTCTGCCATCATCATTTGAATCGAACGCGGGCCGAAGGTCGGTTCACGGCGCGCGAACACATTGCCCATGTGCAACGCATCGCTTCGTTTGCTGAGCGCAGCCAAACGGGCGACAAGGCCGATTGCGATACGGTGCCCGAGAGCTCGCCCGTGTGGCCGCTCGTGACTTCGACGCGCGAGAGTTGTCTCGGAAGCGATTGTCCGCAGTACAAAGAATGTTTCGTGATGAAAGCGCGCAAAGCGGCGCTGGAAGCTGAGATCGTCGTCGTCAATCATCATTTGCTGTTCGCCGATATTGCACTTAAAGACGATGGACTTGGCGAATTACTGCCTGCCTGCAACACGGTGATTGTTGATGAGGCGCATCGCGCGCCGGATGTCGCGTCCAACTTCTTCGGCGAATCGACGAGCGGCTTGCAAGCGATCGAGCTCGCGCGCGACACAGAGCTCATCGCGCGATCGAAAGCGAGTGACGCGACGGACGTGATCGATGCCGCGCAAGCGGTTGGCATGGCCTCGCGCGGCGTGCGGCTCGCGTTCGATCAAGCAGGGGCGAAAGTGCCGCGCGACGAAGCGTTTGAGCGACGTGAGTTTCGCGATGCCCTTGACAAACTGATCGATGAAATCAGCACTTTGATCGATGCGATTGAGCCACACGAATCTCGTAGCGAAGACTTTCCCGGACTCGTCGCGCGAGCGAAGTTGATTGCGGGGCGACTCTCCGATTGGCGCGACGACACGCGCGGCGATCTGATTCGTTGGGCAGACGTTTCGGCGAATGGATGGCAGTTGCACGCGACGCCGCTGTCCGTCGCAGATGTATTCAAAAAGCAAACCGAAGGCAGTGCTCGCGCGTGGATTTTTACGAGTGCGACCCTCGCGGCGGGCGATGACTTTTCGCTTTTCGTGCGCCAGCTCGGCTTGGACAATGCAACGACTCAGCGCTGGGCCTCGCCGTTCGACTACGAAAACGCGGGGCGAATTTATGTCCCGCAAAATTTCCCGCCTCCGAATTCGCCGGTACACACCGACGCGGTGATCGACGAAGCGCTCGAATTGGTCACGCTATCCAAAGGCCGCGCCTTCATTCTGTTCACCAGCCTGCGCGCGATGCGTCAATGCGCTCAAGCCTTGCCAAACAAACTCAAAGATCGCGGTCTTGCCTATCCGGTGCTCTCGCAAAACGATGCACCAAAGACCGAGCTGTTGCGACGCTTTCGCGAGCTTGGCAACGCGGTTTTGATCGGTTCGCAAAGCTTTTGGGAAGGTGTGGACGTGCAGGGTGACGCACTCTCGCTCGTCGTCATCGACAAACTCCCGTTCGCGCCGCCGGACGATCCGGTACTCGTTGCGCGCATGAAACATCTCGAAGAAGCCGGTGGCTCGCCATTCATGGATTGGCAAGTGCCGCAAGCAGCGATCTCGCTGAAACAGGGCGCAGGCCGATTGATTCGCAGCGAGACGGATCGCGGCGTGCTCGCGATCTGCGACGATCGCATCGTGACCAAGGGCTACGGCAAGATGCTGCGTGCGAGTTTGCCGAAGATGCCATGGACGCGTGATCGGAACGAAGTCGGCGAGTTCTTTAGCAACTAATGCGCTAATCGCCCAGATTTGTATATTTCCTAGCCTTTATTCGACTAATCTTGATAAACAGGTTTTAGTCAGCGAAATCCATATTTAATTCGGCATCAGTGTATTGGGCTGATTATTGCAGTCTAGGCACTGATTTCTGCGAGTGCATTCGGCTGCACTCGCCTTTCGCACGCAACCGTTATTTGGCGCGCAGCAATTCGGTGACGCGCAGCAGCACGAATTCGTTGTCGTCCGCTTTGTTCGGCTCGCGGCTCGAAGAGAACGGTAGATTGTTGTCGTTGCCGACGATGATGTGATCGTTGTCAACGAGGTCGACGTTTTCGATGGTGAAGAACGGGAAGCTCAACTTGCCGCCGATTTTTGGCTTGCGCGCGAGATTGTTCGGATCGTTGATGTTGAGCAAATCGATGAAGCCGATTTTGCGCACAGCGTTGCCCACGTTGGCCTCAGTCATTTCGATTTTGTAGACGCGCTTGACCTTTGGCAAATCATGGAAGCAATCGGCGCGACGCTCAATGGCGCCATTCACCGTGGGGCACGCCTTGTCGGGCGTGCCTTCGCCGTTGTCGCGCTCGATGATCAAACCCGTGCTCTCATCGATCATATTGAAATCGCCAATCGCAAGCCCGTTTGCTTCGAGGACATATTTCCAATGGCGACCCGTCCATTTCTCGGTCGCGACATCGAATTCAAGCACGCGCAGATACTCGCGACCGTTGAGCTTTTCCCAGTCTTTCGCTGCCGCATCCCACAATGGCCCCTCTAACAGCGCATAGAGCTTCTTGCCGTCTTTCGAAGCTGCCATGCCTTCGTAGCCGCGCGAGCGTCGTACCGTGAAATCGCCGGTGGCGGTCGGCGTCGCAGGCGAGGCAACTGCCGGATGATCCGGCGAACGCGCGGGCTTGCCGTCAATCATCGTTTCAAATACCGCGAGCACTTTTCCGCTCATATCGGTTTTGATCAGCCACGGACCAAGTTCATCGCCGATCCAGAGCGCGCCGCCCGCGAACTGAAAGCTTTCGGTGTCGAAGTCCGCCCCCGTCAAGTAACGCTTCGCAGTGCCTTCGTGAACGATACGAAACGGCACCTTTTTGTCGGGGTCGTGCAGAAAAATCGTTTGCAGGCGTTTGAGCGCGCCGCTCTTCCAATCAATGTCGTACCGATTGAGATAAAGCATCGAATCGGGTGAGTTCGCTTTCGAGCCGAACCCGTTATCGGTCAACACCCAATAGCTTCCATCGCTCATCCGCTTAATGCCGGAGTGGCCTTGAATCGGTTGACCGCGAAACGGCACCGAAACACCGGTGGGGCGATTGGCCGAGCGCCCTTCCACCGATCCGATTGCATCCACGCGCATGCCGGTGGTGAACTTGCCACTCAGCTTCAAATCATCCGGTGCATCGGCGGGCGCATCGATGAAGGTTTGCGCAGGCACGAGTGCGTGACCGGCAAGTGTGGCTGGGAATTCGGTTTGCGCGTGGGCGGTCGCAACCGCGAACAAGCACGCCAGTGCGAAAGTGTGTTTCATAGCGATGGAAAGTTTCTGTGTGTAGTGACGGAATGCGGCTGAAGACAAGCCTTGGGCGCGGCGTGCGCTGGCTCAGAGCTCGCCGAGCTTGGTGCGCGGAATCAATTTCCAGATTGAGGTGTTGCCAGTCTTCGCGATCTCAACGCGATAGATCTCGTCGTTGCCTTGGTTGATCGCGCTCGCGCCTTCTTGCGGTGGCACGCCAATCAAATGCGACACTAAGAGTGGATTGATGCCACCGTGGCCGACGATCACAATCGTGCCGCCGTCTTTGTGTTTCTCGCGAATCGTTTTGAGCGCCGCTTCGGCGCGGCGTGATTGGCTTTCGAGCGTCTCGCCGCCTTCCATGTCGTCGCTCCACGTAAAGCGGCGCTTGTTCCAATCGGCAACGATGGCCGCGTCTTTGTCGTTCGCGCCCTCGAATTTGCCAAAGAAGCGCTCGCGCAACTCATCCATTGCGACGACCGGCGCGCGACCCTCGAATACCGAAGCGGTTTGCCGCGCGCGCTGATGGGAACTTGAGTACACCGCATCGATCTTCACTTCGGAGAGCGTTCGCGCAAGCGTCGCCGCCTGCTCGCGACCGGTGGTGTTGAGCGGATTGTCGGTGCCGCCCTGAATACGCCCCTCGCGGTTCCATTCGGTTTGACCGTGGCGCACCACGTACACGGTGAGTTGCGCGTGTGCGGCGAATGCGAAAAGACCGCAGAGGATTACGACAAGATTTGCTAAGCGCGGACGCGCGCTTCTGGCGATTGAATTGATTCGCATAGATTGCCCCACAGAACGAATGTCGCTGCACGTTGCATCGACGAAAACAAGACTATGGGCGAGCCGCGTGACCGAAGCGTGACGCTTCGATGACTATCTTGTGACAGAGGTGTGTATCTAGCGCGAAGCGATGTGGCGGGCACCGTGCGCCGTCAA